>CAYTWF010000013.1:0-48982 GCA_964441705.1 uncultured Butyrivibrio sp. | reverse complement strand
ACACTTAGGTAGGAACTCTATTCTATTGTGTCCTTGACTTGGGGTACAGTTTATTTGGTAGATAAATTATTAAGTATATAAAAAGAAGGAAATACTTTGTTTTTTTCTATAGCATAGATACAGTCCTTTGTGCATATTCCATCCGCCAGTTCTGATTGAGTTAATTTTTGCTCAATTCTAAAATTTCGTATTACTTCTCCTATTTTAACATTGCTTGTATGCTTCATTTTTGCCCCATAATCGTATAAGTTTTATAGTTACTCTTTATTTTATGGATTTATAATAAATGTATTATAGGATAAATACAAGACATAAATTAAGAGGTTGATGACATGAAGGTATTTTTCAAAATATTTATGAATGTAATAAAAAACAACAGAAAACAGACATTGATGTGTTTTATTATCATGTTTGCAATGTCATTGCTGCAGGTAGCGATTCCATTAACGATGAAGAATATGGTAACCCAAATAGAAACGTTTGAGACGGTGGAGGTCTTTTTATTATGCATTGTCATATATGCCGCAATGTGGTTATGTTACAGCTTCATTAACATCAAGTGGTATAAGCATATCGATTTACTGGGTGAAAGAGTTCTTTGGTATATAAGGGAAAAAATATATGATATTATTTGGAACTGCAAATATGATAATGACCACAATAATAATGCAGATTATTTGAAAAACGTTCTCTTTACAGATGTGATAGGTATATATGGCAATATAATAATGTATTCACTGAATATTATAGCAGATACGTTTATGATATTGATTTTTCTGGGTGTTTCTTTTTATGTAGATGTGCCTACAACAATTATACTGCTGGCTGCCGTCGCAGTAGGACTGGCGTTTTCTGTAATTACCAGACCGATAATTTCAAGAAACTCTATGAAAATAAATGAAGCCTTAAAAAAGGACAATGCTGTAAATAATGAATGTGTGGATGCGGTTAATGTGATACGTGCTAATGGGCTTATTACCTATTACAAAGATAAGGTCAGACGGAGTATACATAATTTTATAGGTATTGCAGTTAAAACTGATCAGAAAACCATGTTCCTGCAAAATCTTGTTAATAATTATCATCAAATACTTATTATGTTTATCACAGGATTTCTCATTCTTAAATCCTCCAGTATAAGTACAGGAAATCTGGTGTATTATATTTTTGTTACCAACCTCATAATTGAGAAAAGTCAGTCAATTGAAGACAATCTGTTTAGATTTATGAAAAATATAGCATCCTTTGACAACATAGATAAAATAATTGGATTGGAGACACCTGAAGAAGAAAAATTAATGGACGCACCGGTGATATCGACAATACAATTTAGTAGAGTTGGGCTTAAATATGACGGCGTAACAAATATTTTTGAAAATATTTCATTTTCACTGTCAAAAGGTGATGCAGTTTTGATTGAAGGTATAAATGGAAGTGGTAAATCCAGTTTGCTGAAGCTGATGGCTGGCATTATCTCTCCAACGGAAGGAAATATTAGCTATAATAATTTATCCTATAAAGCTATAGACAGGCAAACCCTTTATAGAAGCATTTGTTATTTAAGCCAGGAAGAATTACTTCTTAATGGCACATTTCAGGAATATCTTTCTGCTGTAGCCCATAAGCCTATAACTGAGAAACAATTAAAAGAGTATTTTGACAAAATAGACTATTCAAATAATTCAGATATGATAACTGATAATGGACGCCACTTCTCTGGCGGAGAGAAAAAGAAGGCTATTATTATGAAGCTATTGGCAAGAAAGGACGATGTATCTGTAGTCCTTTTGGATGAAACCGAGTCTGGTTTGGATGTACAAAGTAAAAATTTGTTAAATCATATTGAAACGGAAATTTTACAAAATAGAGATAAATATATTTTTGTTAAGATATCACATAACAATGTTGATAATAAACATTTGTATAATAAAATAATTAAATTGTAATTATTCATCAAGCCTTACAGATGCCTTCCCATAATATAACGCCATGTGTGCATTCTTCCAGTGCAGCGGGTCCGTGGTTATGTCCGTGTGAAAGATTGTATATGGGGTGGCACTTAATGGTTCAAGTACAACATTCATTTCATCAGTGGTGGTAAGCAGTTCCACTCTGTCATTAATC
Organism: uncultured Butyrivibrio sp.; assembly: GCA_964441705.1. GTDB lineage: Bacteria > Bacillota > Clostridia > Lachnospirales > Lachnospiraceae > Eshraghiella. The sequence continues at coordinate 46,858 of CAYTWF010000013.1, read as the reverse complement.
TCTGTATCATATACAGCAGCCTCTCCATTAATAAGGGAGTAAGCAGCACTCATGGAGGTTGTCAGCCCTGAAAAAGAAGGACTTCCATACTCAGCCTCGCCAACCCGTATTAATCCAATAACAGTAACGGCAAATACAGCAGCTACAGCTACAATATAGATGGCTCTGTGTCTGGCGTTATCATATATACGCTCGAAGGCTGTCATAACAGGTGTGTGTCCCCAATGGTTCCCCAGCCAACCCATCAGATATATAAGATTGAAGGTCATGAAAATATAATAGGTAAAATAAATAATGTTCATCATTCGATATGGCATTCTAAGTCCCTGAGCATAGAATACAGGCGTTCCCTGGGAACAGTAGACTGCGTAGGAGAACAGCAGCACGAGAAGGGGATATCTGAAACGGAAACCGCTGTTCCTGCCAATACGGTAAAAAACAGGAAGCAGAATAACCCACAGTGCCACTGCCGGAGCAGTTGTTGAACTGGCGATATTGTAGCCGCCATAAGCAAAGGAATACAGGAGTGCCTTGATTATGCCGGTGCTTCCACCAACAGCCTCCTGCCTGATTGCATTGCCGGGAGCAACAATACTGATTCCAAGACCCAGCAGAGAGCACAGCATAATTGTAAGCAGTGGGATGGATACCTTTCTTTTTCTGAGAATATACCACAGAACCATAAGCACAAGAATAATTGTGGTAAAAAGAGCGGTTGAATAGTTGCCGCCGCCAATAATAAATGCAAGTGCTGCCGCCAGAATAAAGCATATTGCCTTAGGTACCCTGCGGCTGGTTCGTATGGTTATGGTAACAAGAATAAAAAGTACAAGCATCAGAGAAAAGAAAAAAGTATAATATATTGAACCGTTGTACCAGTAAAAGGAGTCCGACGGAACGTAAGTAAACTGTATAGCGGCAAAGGTTACACAAATAGCAGTTACAATGGAGGCAAGTCTTCCGGCGTGAAACCATTTACGCAGAAAACAGTAGAAAAAGCCCAGCATTGCAGCGGCAAAGGTAGTTATTAATAAAAACGGAGCAATTGTATACATGGACTCTCCGAAGATACCTGGCTGGAGTCTCATAAGGAATATCGCGGAAAAATTACCCTGCCAGTCATGGTAGGTAGTAATCATCTGGCTGAAAGATTCTCTAATCACGGCTGATAGTGAGCCCGTTTCCTGCCAGATTCTGGCGGTGTCCACTCCATAATAGTAATCGTCAACGCTTGGGTGGTCATAGATGCCAATAATGTACATTGGAATAAGTGATGCTGCAAATATAAGAATCAATATATATAGATAAGTTTTTTTCTTCATAACGAACTGCGCCTCTTAACATTAATTAATTTAAGGAATATTTTAACATACATGCCACACTAATTGCAATTAACAAACAATTATGATAAAGTTAAGACAATGTTACATCTGTACAATATTAATATGCCGAGGCAGTTATTATGAATAAAATACTATACATTGTTGTGCCGTGCTATAACGAGGAGGCTGTCCTTAAGGATACAGCAGGCAAGCTTAGAAATAAATTAAATGAATTAATGGACAGTAATATGATATCCCAAGAGAGCCGGATTATTTTTGTAAATGATGGTTCTATGGACCTTACCTGGAGAATTATTGAGGATCTTCACAAGGAGGACAGCCTTTTTGGCGGAATCAATCTTACAAGGAACAGAGGACACCAGAATGCTCTGCTTGCCGGACTGCTTACGGTTAAAGGTGATGCGGACATTGTGATATCCATGGACGCAGATTTGCAGGATGACATTCAGGTTCTTGGAACAATGATTGAAGAGAATGACAAGGGCTATGATGTTGTATATGGAGTGAGAAGCAGCAGGAAAAAGGATTCTTTTTTCAAGAGACATACAGCGCAGGCTTTTTATAAGCTGACGAACAGGCTTGGTGGGGACCTGGTGTACAATCACGCTGATTTCAGACTAATGAGCCGCAGGGCAATTGAGGGACTTGAACAGTTCCATGAGGTCAATCTTTTTCTCAGGGGAATTGTGCCGCTTATCGGTTATCCTTCAACGATTGTCAAGTATGAACGTAAGGAAAGACTGGCAGGAGAGAGCAAATATCCGCTGGGTAAGATGGTCAGCTTTGCGCTGGAGGGAATCACCTCCTTAAGTGTTAAGCCTATGAAGGCGGTAACACATCTTGGAATTCTGGTGTTCCTTGGAAGCCTGGTTATGCTGGTATATGTGCTTGTAAGCTATTTTACCGGACACGTTGTTCAGGGCTGGGCCAGTACACTGCTGTCGGTGTGGGTAATTGGCGGAGCATTGCTTACCTCAATGGGAATTATGGGAGAGTATATTGGTAAAATATATCTTGAGACCAAGAACCGCCCTCGCTATATTGTAGAAGAGTATCTTAATAAAAAATAATAACCCCCCACGGGGCTTGCGGGCATAAAAGAGTATGCTATATAATCACCTCATAAGATAATTACGAGGTGATTTTATTATGCATATGGCAGATGGACTTGTTGCACCGGCGGTGGCAGCAGTTATGGGTGTTGCATCACTTGGTGTTGCGGCATATTCAGTTAGAAAGGTAACACTGGAGGAAAAGGATACGAAGAAGATTCCTCTTATGGGTGTTATGGGAGCGTTCGTATTTGCATCACAGATGCTTAATTTTACAATACCGGGAACCGGCTCAAGCGGACATATATGTGGAGGACTGCTGCTTGCAGCACTGTTAGGACCGTATTCAGCGTTTCTGTCAATGATAGTTGTACTGCTGCTGCAGTGTCTTATTTTTGCAGATGGCGGGCTTATGGCACTTGGCTGTAATATATGGAACATGGCGTTTTATGCATGCTTTTTAGGATATTTCTGTATATACAAGCCTATAGTCAGGGATAAATTTTCCAAGCTTAGACTTATGCTTGGTTCAATTCTTGGATGTGTGCTGAGTCTTCAGGCAGGTGCATTTTCAGTTGTACTTGAGACCACTGCTTCCGGAATAACCTCTCTTCCATTTGGAACCTTTGTTGCGCTGATGCAGCCAATACATCTTGCTATTGGACTGGTAGAGGGAGTACTTACAGGACTTGTTCTTATATTTGTATATGAGACAAGACCGGAGATGATTCACGCAGAGAGTAAGACTAACAGACTTTCATATACTAAGATTATTGCCATATTTGCAGTAGTTGCCATAATTTTTGCAGGTGGTGTGTCCCTTGTGGCATCCTCTAATCCTGACGGACTGGAATGGTCAATTGGTAAGACCACAGGCTCAGAGGAGGTTGAAGCTGAGGGTGGAGTCTATGACACAGCTGCAGGAATTGTAGATAAGACCGCAGTCCTTTCAGATTACACAGTTAATGGTACAGACAAGCCATCAGGAACCACAGTAGCAGGTATTGTTGGTGCAGCAGCCGTTGCACTGGTATGCGGAGGCGTATGTGTTATCTCAGGACAGGCGAGAAGGAAAAGATTAGCGCATAATGAAAACTGATAATGCAATTCATCAGATAATTGAAATTGAGGATGAAGCCTCGATGGACACCTTTGTTCACAGACTTCATCCACTTGTTAAGCTGCTGGTTACAGTGGCTTTTCTTGGCTTTGTAGTATCCTTCGGAAGATATGATTTGCCGGGGGTTCTTGTTATGTGTATATATCCCTTTATTATTTTCTCCATGAGTCTTGTATCATTTAAGCATTGTCTTAAAAGAATCTGGCCGGTTATTCCGGTATTTGCACTGTTTGGTATTTTTAACATTATTTTTGACAGAGAAACAGCAGTAATTATTGCAGGACTTCATATATCTTATGGAATTATTTCTGCATTTGTGTTAATCTGTAAGGGTATTCTTGCGGTTATGTCAGGATATCTTCTGATAGCTGCCACAGGAATTGAGAATATATGCTATGCATTGAGATGTATACATATTCCACAGGTTATTGTGACACAGATTCTGCTTACATACAGGTATCTTGTGCTGCTGATAGAGCAGGCAGGAGAGATATATACGGCATATATACTTCGTGCGCCGGGACAGAAGGGAATTAATATACGCGCGTGGGGACCTCTTCTTGGACAGCTTTTGTTAAGAACTGTTGACAGGGCAGAGGTTGTATATGAAAGCATGCTGCTTCGAGGCTATAATGGTTCTTTTCCATTCAAGGGAAGGAAGGGCAGTCTTGCAGCAGGTATCACGTATCTTATGATATGGACAGGAATATTTATTCTGCTTAGGAATGTAAGAGTCACAGAGCTTGTTGGCAATCTGATAATGAGACTGGTGTAAGATATGATATTAGAGTGCGAAGCGCTGAGCTATGAATATGAACGTAATAAGAAGGTTTTAGAGAACCTTTCAATTAATATAGAGGCAGGGGAAAGTGTTGGACTTATTGGCTGCAATGGTGTTGGCAAATCCACACTTCTCAAGCTTATTGTTGGACTGCTTACTCCTGTAAGCGGTTTAATTAAGGTTAATGGAATGGAGGTTAACCGCAGGAATCTTGAGCAGGTACGCCAGCAGGTTGGTTTTGTATTTCAGGATGCGGATAATCAGCTTTTCATGCCAACGGTGGCAGAGGATATTGCCTTTGGACCGGCCAACTATGGAATTAAGGGTGATGAGCTGACCCAGAGGGTTGACAGTGTCCTTGCTGAGCTGGGAATAGAGGGCCTTAAGAGCCGCAAGACCACAAGACTTTCAGGCGGGGAGAAAAAGCTTGTGTCCCTTGCAACAGTGCTGGCACTTAAGCCGGACCTCCTTATTCTGGATGAACCGTCAATTGCCCTGGACCCTGGGAATCGCAGAAGGCTTATCAGGGTGCTGAGCTCATTGGGGGAAGCAAGACTTGTGGCAACACATGACCTGGATTTGGTGCTGGATGTATGTGACAGGGTAATACTTATGTCGGATTCACATATCGCTGCTGATGGACGGGCAGAGGATATTTTATTCAATAAAGAGCTTCTGGAATCCTGCGGACTTGAGCTTCCGCTGTGTGCCCAGAGAAAAGAGGTGTACAATGGAAGAGCATAACCATACTCATGAATTAAGTGAAGCGGGGCTGCAGGAGCATGGACATTATCATCAGAACAGTAAGGCTGTAATTAACAGACTTTCCAGAATAATTGGACACCTTGAGTCGGTTAAGAAAATGGTGGAGTCCGGCAGGGACTGTTCAGAGGTCCTTATACAGCTGTCTGCGGTTAAGTCAGCCATTAACAACACTGGTAAGGTTATTTTAAAGGACCACATGGAGCACTGCATTGTTCATGCCATAGAGGATGGCAATAACAAGATGATTGAAGAGCTTAATGATGCGATTGATAAATTTATTAAATAAAAAGGAGCGGCGGTAACTGGTATGGACAACGAACGTTTACGCAAACAGCTGGATTTTCTGCTGGAGGTTGATAAGGAGAAGAGCATATTCCGTCAGACCTATCTGGCAGATGCAAGCCGCAAGGAGAATGATGCAGAGCATGCCTGGCACCTGGCAATGATGGTTATGCTGCTTTCAGAATATGCCAACGAGAAGATTGATGTACTTCACACAATGTCAATGGTGCTGATTCATGACCTGATTGAGATAGATGCAGGAGATACCTACGCTTACGATACCGGCGGCAACAAGACCAAGAGGGAGAGGGAGCTTAAGGCGGCGGACAGACTTTTTAAGCTTCTTCCAGCGGACCAGGCAGATACCTGCAGAGCACTTTGGGATGAATTTGAGGCTATGGAGACCCCGGAGTCAAGGTTTGCCAATAGTATGGATAAGCTGCAGCCACTTATGCTGAATAATGCATCCGGCGGGCGCTCATGGGTGGAGCATGAGGTTCGTTCAGAACAGGTTTACGGACGCAATGCAAGGACAGCTGAGGGAAGCAGGACTCTCTGGGAGTATGCAGATGAGAATTTTATTAAGCCTAACATTGGAAAAGCACTTAAGGAATAATATTATATAGGGGATATATATATGAAGGATAAATTTCTTGAATGGGCCTTTTTGGATATTGAACATACGGGAAGGATTAAGGATACATATTTTGGACAGAATGCAAGGGAAGCGGCCATAAAGAATCTCCAAATGGCAAAAAGTCTTGCTGCCTTTTTATGTATTATAAGCGTGGCAGTAATTGCCATGGCACTGACTTTTTTTGGACAGCCTATGCTTGCTGCCATATATTTGATTATACTTGGCATTGAGGTGGTAATATATGTGGTTTCCAGTATAGCACTTACAAGAACCAATATAGTGCCGATAAGCTATATTCTGGCATCTTTTTTTCTGCTGCATATGTTCGGCTTCAGTATTCTTCTGGGAACCTATTACAGCAGAAATGAGTCAGCGGTTGTATACATGGTTATTCTGGCAATTTCACAGATATTATTTGTGATGCCTCCGGTTGTAACGACTACCTTATCCGGAATATCAATAGTCTTTCTTTTGGTGGCAAGCTATATCTATAAGAATGATTTTTTCTTCAAGGCGGACATAATTAACGGCCTTGGGGTATATATTTTGTCAGTGCTTCTGGGCGGATATTTTACAAGAATAAGAATTCAGGCATCAATGGCGCAGAGAAAGACAGAGCAGCTTAACAGGGAGCTTGAGAGGATGAGCATGACGGACCAGCTTACAGGTCTGTATAATCACAGAAGCTTTGTGGACATATATGACATAGCTGCCAGCGAGGCGGAGAAGCTGGGTGAACGTATTGGAATTATTATGATGGATATTGATAAATTCAAGAACTACAATGACAGCTACGGACATGTGGAGGGCGATGCGTGTCTGAGACAGATAGGAACATGTCTTGCCGGCTTTAAGGCGGATGGGGTCATTCCGTTCAGATTTGGCGGAGAGGAGTTCATTGTAATTGTCAGGGAAAAAGAATGTGACAGAATTGGGGAGCTGGCAGAGGGGTGCCGCAGTGCGGTGGAACAGCTTGGAATACCCCATGAGGTGCTTGGAAAGGATTCCTGCGTTACCATAAGTGTTGGATACTATGTGGATAAGGTCAGCGGCAAGGACAATTACGTGGATATTGTAAAAAATGCGGACACAGCAATGTATGACAGCAAGAAAAATGGTGGTAATACGGTTTCCAGACGGTAGATTTTATGAAGTGAGCATGGTATTTTAAAATTTCTATTGCAACCTTGGAAGGATTGTGCTAGTCTTTGATAATAAGTAAACACTATGAAGAAAAGAGTAGATTTGCTGAGCATTTACAGAGAATTCCTGTTGGCTGAGAGGGAATGATGCAGAGGTATTTTGAAGATGGTTTTGGAGTGGTATGGCTGAATATTTTAGGTCATGACAGGACCGCCTGTTACAGCGGAAGAGTATATGTGTACTCATTAAGGTCTGTTTCGTGAGGAATGGATGAAGAGAAGTGGTACCACGGATTATTTTCCGTCTTCTATATATTATATAGAAGGCGGATTTTTTTTTGAAAGAAGGAGAATGATTATGAGTAAAAAACCTTATTACATTACAACAGCTATTGCCTATACCTCAGGCAAGCCACATATTGGCAACACCTATGAAATCGTTCTTGCAGACAGTATTGCAAGATATAAGAGAATGCAGGGCTATGACGTGCGTTTTCAGACAGGAACTGACGAGCACGGACAGAAAATTGAGCTTAAGGCTGAGGAGGCTGGAATTACACCTAAGCAGTATGTTGACAATGTATCTACAGAGATTAAAAGAATCTGGGATTTGATGAACACCTCATATGACAAGTTTATCAGAACAACTGATGAGGACCATGAGAAGCAGGTACAGAAGATATTTAAGAAGCTCTATGATAAGGGTGATATCTATAAGGGACATTATGAAGGAATGTATTGTACTCCTTGTGAATCCTTTTTTACAGCTTCACAGCTTGTAGATGGTAAATGTCCTGACTGTGGAAGAGAATGTACACCTGCCAAGGAAGAGGCATATTTCTTCAAAATGAGCAAATATGCAGACAGACTTATTAAGCACATAGAGGAAAATCCTGATTTTATTCAGCCGGAATCACGTAAGAATGAGATGATGAACAATTTCCTCAAGGCAGGACTTCAGGACCTGTGTGTATCAAGAACCTCTTTTAAATGGGGTATTCCTGTGGATTTTGACCCTAAGCATGTTGTATATGTATGGATTGATGCACTAAGCAACTATATTACCGGACTTGGCTATGATGTTGATGGCAATAATGGGGAACTTTACAATAAGTTCTGGCCGGCTGACCTTCACCTTATTGGAAAGGATATTCTCAGATTCCATACAATATACTGGCCAATTATGTTAATGGCACTTGATATTTCACTTCCAAAGCAGATTTTTGGTCATCCTTGGCTGTTACAGGGCGATGGCAAGATGAGTAAGTCTAAGGGCAATGTACTTTATGCTGATGACCTGGTGGATTTCTTCGGAGTAGATGCAGTAAGGTTCTTCGTGCTTCATGAGATGCCATTTGAGAATGATGGTGTGATAACCTGGGACCTTATGGTAGAGAGAATGAATTCAGAGCTTGCCAACACACTTGGTAATCTTGTTAATAGAACAATTTCCATGAGCAATAAGTATTTCGATGGTGTCGTTAATAATACCAATGTGTGTGAGGAAGTAGATGAGGACCTTAAAAATACAGTGCTTGAGGCTGTTAAAAAGGTTGATGAGAAGATGGCTAAGCTTCGTGTAGCTGATGCTATGACAGAGATTTTTAATGTATTCAAGAGATGTAACAAATATATTGATGAGACAATGCCTTGGGCTCTTGCAAAGGATGAGACTAAGCAGGCCAGACTTGAGACGGTTTTGTACAATCTTGTTGAAGGCATCTCAATTGGAGCAACACTTCTTTTCCCTTATATGCCTGAGACATCAGAGAAGATTATGACTCAGCTTAACGCTCCGGCAAGAGAGCTTGGTGACCTTGATACATTTGGCAAATATCCATCAGGCAACAAGGTAACTGATACACCAGAGATTCTTTTTGCAAGACTTGACCTTAATGAAGTTCTTGCCAAGGTTGAGGAGATGAGAGCAGCTAATGCTCCTGAATCTGATATTGAAAAAGAGCATCCAGGAATCGATGTTGAAGAAAAGCCTGAGATTACAATTGATGACTTTGGCAAGGTTCAGCTTAGAATTGGCGAGATTCTTAAGTGTGAGGAGGTTCCAAAATCTAAGAAGCTGCTTTGCAGTCAGGTGAAGATTGGCAGCCAGGTAAAGCAGATTGTATCAGGAATTAAGCAGCAGTATTCAGCAGAGGAGATGGTAGGTAAGAAGGTAGTTGTAGTTACTAATCTTAAGCCAGCCAAGCTTGCAGGAATTCTTTCAGAGGGAATGCTTCTGTGTGCAGAGGATGCTGACGGCAACCTTTCACTTCTTAACGCAGAGAAGGATATGCCTAACGGAGCAGAGATAGGATAGTATATGAATAAAATATTTGAGACTCATGCCCACTATGAGGATGAGGCTTTTGATACGGATAGGGAGGCACTTGTTGCCTCTTTACCTGTTAATGGAATAGAATATGTTGTTGACGTAGGCTCAACCGTAAGCTCCTGTCATGCTATTGTGAAGCTGATAGAACAGTATGAATTTATGTACGGTGCTCTGGGAATTCATCCAAGTGAAATTAATGGTGTCACAGAGGATGATATGAACTGGATACGTCAGGAGATATTATGTAACCCTAAGCTTGTTGCAGTAGGTGAGATAGGACTTGATTACCACTGGGACAAGGATAATAAGCAGCAGCAGAAGGATTATTTTGCGCGTCAGCTGGAGCTTGCAAAGGAGCTGCATAAGCCTGTTATTATTCACTCCCGTGAAGCGGCCAAGGACACCTGGGAGGTTATGAAGGAATGTGAGGCATCCCAATGTGGAGGAGTGGTTCATTGTTTTTCATATCCTGTTGAGGAAGCACGTAAATATCTGGATATGGGCTTTTATATTGGGCTTGGCGGAGCAGTTACATTCAAAAATGCTGCCAAGGTTCGTGAGGTGGCTGCATATGTGCCACTGGAGAGAATACTTCTGGAAACAGATTGCCCATACATGGCACCGGAGCCACACAGGGGAAAACGCAATTCATCTCTTTTTATACCGTATATAGCAAAAACTATTGCAGATATCAAAGGAATTGACTATGATACTGTTATTAGAGTAACTAATGAAAATGCCGGAAGAATGTATGGGGTAGGAAATAGTGAGCAGTAAAATCAGCAAGTATATTGTAATGGGAATATTTGGATTCATAGGAATCTGCTTTATGGCAGCTGCCGTATTTATCAGCAGCGTATTCAATCGGGCAATTAATAATTATGATAAAATAACAGCGGTTATATCACATGTTAATCCTGATTATGAGGATGCCTATATTGATTATTCATATGATGGAGAGAGCTATACAGATGTGCTTATTAACAGCTATTCCAGCTCAATGAAACCGGGCAGGGAGCTGGTTATTTATGTTAATCCTGAAAATCCCCTGGATATCACAGTGCGTAGTACCAGTATTGTGCTTGTAGCGGTATTTGGAGGTCTGGGAGCCATCCTGGTTATTGTTGGTGCACTCATAACGCTGGTTCCAGTCATCCGGTCAAGAAAATATCATGATATGATAGATTCCGGGCAATATATTACAGGTACAATTAAGTCAATATATACCAATGAACATGTAGTAGTTAATGGAGTATATCCTATCAATATCATTGTTAGCGCAGTCAATCCGTACACAGGAAAAGAGATGACCTTCAAAACTAAGAATCTTTATGATGATGTGTATTCATATTACACTGAAGGCGAAGAGATTAAGGTGTATTACAAGGACGAGAAATTTAGAAAATACCAGGTTGATTTATCCAAGCTTGGTGAGGAGTAGATATGTATCTTAGCAACCCAACCAGTACGTTAGCTGTAATTAACAAATATAATTTTGCTTTTCAGAAGAAATTCGGCCAGAATTTTCTTATTGATGATAATATCGTTGCCAAAATTGTCCGTGAATCAGGGGTAACCAAGGATGATTTTGTACTTGAGATTGGTCCCGGAATTGGAACGATGACGCAGATTCTTTGCGAAAATGCCAGAGAGGTGGCAGCAGTAGAGATAGATACGAAGCTTATACCTATCTTGAATGATACGTTATCGGCATATGATAATGTAACCATTATTAATGAAGATATTCTTAAGGTGGATATTGGTGCTCTGGCTCAGGAAAAAAATGGCGGAAGACCAATTAAGGTAGTTGCTAATCTTCCATATTATATAACTACTCCTATTGTGATGGGTCTTTTTGAAAGCCATGTTCCAATAGACAGCATAACCATTATGGTTCAGCGTGAGGTGGCAGACCGAATGCAGACCGGACCGGGCTCTAAGGATTATGGTGCACTTTCACTGGCAGTTCAGTATTACGCCAAGCCACAGATTGTGCTTAATGTGCCGCCGGAATGCTTTATGCCAAGACCTAAGGTGGGTTCGGCAGTAATCAGACTTGTCAGACATGAGACCAACCCGGTTAATGTAAAAGATGAGGCTTTAATGTTCAAGGTTATAAGGGCTTCATTTAATCAGAGAAGAAAGACCCTTGCCAACGGACTTAACAATTCACCTGAAATCAGCCTGCCAAAGGAGCTTATCACCAGCTCAATTGAAAAGCTGGGCAGGGGCGCCGCAATTCGGGGCGAAGCACTGACCCTTGAGGAATTCGCCACACTGGCAGATATTATTTATGATGAGCTGAAAAAACAGTAATAACCGCACCACTCCTTTAATATACTTTACTTGTGGGTAAAGTCAGAAAGGAGTGGTTTTTTAGTGGAATATAACAGACTGATAGCATACATATATTCCTACAATAATGGAATGAAGACAAAAAATACGGGTTTCGCCAAAATCGAGGTTCGGAGCGGAATACTTAAGCTGCAGCTCAATATGAAGTGCGCCTATACTGATGGACCGTCTGACTGGAACGTGTATTATTTTACCAGAGTAAACAGCCTGGAATGTGGAATTGGGCTGGGACATATAACCTTGAGAAATGGAATGGGGGAATTTAAAAGTCAGGAGCCGGCGGAAAATATTGGGGGAAGTGGAGTTGAATTTAAAGATATAGCAGGTATGTATCTGTCCTGTGGACGAGACGGAGAAAAGGTATTTGCAAGTGAATGGGACGACCTGGGTTTTGACGTGGAAAAAATTTCCTATGAGCTGAAGGAAAAAATCAAACCTGAGCAGCCGGTGGTCTATGAGGCAGCTCAGATACCACAGGAGCCGGGACCAGTGATTCCGGAAATGCGGGAATGCCCGGAATGCCCGGAGGTACCGGATGTGCCGGAACCTTCCAATCAGTCAGACTGGTGGGAGCTTTTTGATGACAGGGACAAATACCATCTTTTTGCTGATGATGATATATATGACTGCGTGGAGATTACGCCGGATGATATTGCCAAAATGCCTGATACCAACTGGGCACTGCAGAATAACAGCTTCATCAACCATGGATACTACACCTTTCGTCATCTGATAGTGGGGAAGCTTAATGACCTGGAAAGGTGCCGTTATGTTATTGGCGTTCCGGGGATATACACGAGACGTGACCGCTCAACGGCAGCAATGTATGGCTTTAATCATTTCAAATTCAGTATGCGCAGTGACATTCGTCTAAGTCAGTTCGGCTACTGGTACAAGGAGCTGGAGTGCTGATTAGCGTGGCTGGTCAGCGGGATTAATCAGGTAGTAGCGGCAGTGGTCGGTGTAGCCGTTCTTAAGACAGATAACCGAGGAGGCCAGACATTCAAAGGAGAACCCCAGTCTGGTAAGCAGATTAATGGATGGTCTGTTATCAGGAAGCACATAGGCTTCAAGTCTGTGGAGCCTGCGCTCGGTAAAAAATGCGTTAATCATGCATGAGATTGCCTCTGTGGCATAGCCCTGATGCTGGTATTGCGGGAGAACCTTGTAGCCAATTATTGCGGAGTTGTACGGATAACCCTGAATTGTGCTAAAGGATACTGTTCCAATTATCTCCTCAGGGCGTTCCTTGCGCATAAAAAAATAGCGAGCATAGATACCTGAAAGAAATGCCCGCATTTCTGCCCGCAGCTGGGCCTCCTGATGCTCAATTGTATAGTACGTGTCTGACTTGGCTGCCTCCACGGCGTCAAATACCTCACGCCCTTTCTGATAAAAAGCCAGTACCTGAGGGGCATAGGTGTCATTCAGGCTTCTGACGAGTAATCGCTGTGTATCATAATCGTAATGCATGTATGTACCGCCTTTTGTAAAATGTATAATATGTTGATTATAGCACATATTATTTTTTTGTGGTATCATCTGAATAGGATGAGAATTATAGAGGACATAGACATGACTGATGATGAAAAATATATGAAGGCTGCCCTTAAGCTGGCAGCGAAGGCAGCGGTACTTGATGAGGTACCAATCGGATGTATCATAGTATATAATAATAAAATAATTGCCAGAGGCTATAACAGGCGTAATACTGACAAAAGCACTCTTGCTCATGCAGAGATTATGGCAATCAAAAAAGCAAGCAGGGTGTTGGGTGACTGGCGGCTTGAGGAGTGTACCATGTACGTTACGCTTGAGCCATGTCCAATGTGTGCCGGAGCAATTGTACAGGCGAGAATTCCCAAGGTGGTAGTTGGAACCATGAATGCAAAGGCAGGGTGCGCAGGCTCAGTTATTAATATTTTGCAGATGGATGGTTTTAATCACAAGGTAGATGTGGTTAGAGGTGTTCTGGCAGATGAATGTAAGAAGATAATGCAGGATTTTTTTAAGGAGCTGCGCGCAAGAAAGGGATGACAGCTATTGACTTTTTCAATGCATCTGGGTTATACTAACCCTTGCATTTATAATCATGTTATTATATTTCCATGCAGCCGGGGAACTAGCGGCTCCCTGAACCTGAAATCCGCTATAGCAGGGGTGATGTTCTGTTGAGGGCATTTTTGAATGGCAGCTGCCCGGTATAAGTGGCGTTGAAGCCCGGGTCTTGCGCAATAAGAATCCGCGAACCATGTCAGGTCGGGAACGAAGCAGCATTAAGCGGAATCTCTTATGTGCCGTAAGGTCACCTGGGCCGAGTTAACTGGATCGGTAACGGGCCTGTTCAAAATGTTCGAGGCAGAACGCATGGATTTTTTTTATTAAGCCAGGTGGGACGGTTCTGGTGGTATAGTTTTATACCACCAGAACCGTCCCACTCCTGGCTCATCCTTTAGTTCATTCTCTTTTGACACTGATATCATATTATGCTAAAATTAGCACATAATATGACGTGTAACATAAGTCGGATGCTTACAGGAGGAAATGATATGCTTAGAGTAGGAATGTTAACAAGCGGTGGCGACTGCCAGAGCCTGAATGCAGCAATGCGCGGAGTTGCAAAGGCGCTATACAATGCCCGAAAGGACGTTAAGATTATTGGATTTGAGGATGGATACAAGGGACTTATATATGGCAATTATCGTGAGATGAAGAACAGCGATTTTTCCGGAATTCTTACAGAGGGCGGTACTATCCTGGGAAGCTCAAGACAGCCATTTAAGCTGATGCAGGTACCGGATGAGAACGGACTTGATAAGGTTAAGGCAATGAAGGACAACTATGCCAAGCTCAAGCTTGACTGCCTTGTTATTCTTGGTGGTAACGGAACACAGAAGACGGCCAATCTTTTGAGCAAGGAAGGACTTAATATAGTGTCACTGCCTAAGACAATCGACAATGACCTGTGGGGAACTGATATAACCTTTGGTTTCCAAAGCGCGGTAGACGTTGCGACCAATGCCATTGACTGTATTCACACAACAGCATCATCACATGGCAGAGTATTTATTGTTGAGGTTATGGGACATAAGGTTGGATGGATTACGCTTCATGCAGGAATTGCAGCAGGCGCGGACATTATCCTGATACCTGAGATTCCATATGATATAGATTCAGTGGTGAAAACACTTAATGAGAGAACTAAGAACGGCAAGAATTTTTCCATTCTGGCTGTTGCTGAGGGAGCAATATCCAAGGAGGACGCAGCTCTTCCTAAGAAGGAGCTTAAGCAAAAGCTGGCAGAGAGTCCATATCCATCAGTATCATACAAGATAGGCAAAGAAATTGAAGAAAAAACAGGACAGGAGGTCAGAATTACTGTTCCTGGACATATGCAGCGAGGCGGAAGTCCATGCCCATATGACAGAGTAATATCCACGATGTTTGGTGCAGAGGCTGCGAGATTGATTCTTAATAAAAAGTTCGGATATATGGTTGCAATGCGCAACAACGAGATTACAGAGGTGGCACTTGAGGAGATAGCAGGAAAGCTTAAAACTATTGACCCTGAGTGTACAACCATTAGAGATGCCAAGATTCTTGGAATTGGATTTGGTGACTGATTTGGCAGCAGGAGGCAATTGTGTCATACACAGCATTATATAGAAAATGGAGGCCTGACAACTTTAATGACGTTAAGGGCCAGGACCACATAGTAACAACACTTAAGAACCAGATAAGCACAGATAGAATCGGACATGCCTATCTTTTCTGCGGAACAAGAGGTACAGGCAAGACGACAGTTGCCAAAATTCTTGCCAAGGCAGTTAACTGTGAGCATCCAATAGATGGCAATCCATGTGGAGAGTGTCCTACCTGTAAGGCGATTGCCAATGGCTCCTCACTGAATGTTATTGAAATAGATGCGGCAAGCAACAATGGCGTTGACAATATAAGACAGATACGAGATGAGGTGGAATACCGTCCAACAGAGGGCAGGTACAAGGTATATATCATTGATGAGGTTCATATGCTGTCAATAGGAGCCTTTAATGCTCTTTTAAAGACACTGGAGGAACCACCGGCTTACGTTATCTTTATTTTGGCCACAACTGAGGCACATAAGATTCCGGTGACCATAATGTCCAGATGCCAGCGCTATGATTTCAAAAGAATATCTGTTGAGGTCATTACGGACAGACTTAAGGAGCTTGTGACGGCAGAGAACGCCAGTGTAGAAGACAAGGCTCTTAGATATATAGCCAAAATGGCGGACGGAGCCATGAGAGATGCATTGAGTCTGCTGGACCAGTGCATGTCCTTTTATATTGACAAGGAGCTGCGTTACGAGGATGTTCTGGAGGTGCTGGGAACAGTTGATACGGAAGTATTTTCCCAGATGCTTAGAATGGTAATCAACGGAGACGTTAACGGACTTATTACCAGACTGGATGATATAATACTTGAAGGCAGGGATTTGTCCCAGTTTGTGTCAGATTTTACCTGGTATATGCGTAACCTGCTGATGCTTAAGACCTCAGCAGAATCGGAGAGCATGCTGGATATGTCCGCTGAGAATATGCAGAATCTTAAGGAAGAAGCATTTATGGTTGAGGAAGACACCATTATGCGATATATCCGAATTATGTCCGAGCTTAGTGCCCAGCTTAGATTTTCAACCCAGAAAAGAATTCAGCTGGAGGTTGCGCTAATCAAGCTTACCAGACCACAGATGGAGACAGATGTAACCTCAATAACAGAACGTCTTAAGAGACTTGAGGAGCTTGTTAAGGAAAAAGAAGACCTTATAGCACTTACAGCTGTAAGACCGGCGGCACCGGCAGCGGGAATTGTCTATGACACGCCACAGCAGAGTGCACCGGCAGTTGTTAAGAAAGAGATTAAGGCAGTTCCAGATGACCTGCGGGAGGTTGTTAAGAACTGGAAGGGCATAATCGGCCAGGTAGAAAGCGTGTATGTGAATTTCCTTAAGTCTGTAAGGCTTACGGTGGTTGACGACAGGCTGGTGCTGGTAACGGAGAATGCCTTTGTACATGATTTTTTGTCCAAGGAAAAGAGCAGGGACTCCATACAGCGTACAATTGAGAACACAATTGGCAAAAAAATCGAAATGGAGATTAACCTGTTAGATAATAACGTAACTTTTGAAGATGCATTTACAGATGTGGAAGAATACGTTAAAATGAATATATCAGTAGAAGACTAAATAACAAGGAGCGATAAAGTATTATGGCAAAACGTGGTGGATTTCCTGGCGGAGGAATGCCGGGCAATATGAACAATCTTATGAAGCAGGCTCAGAGAATGCAGAAGCAGATGGAGGAATCCCAGAAGGAGCTTGAGGAAAAAGAGCTTGTAGGAACCGCAGGCGGTGGAGCCGTTGAGGTTACAATGAATGGTAAGAAGGAAGTTACCAAGGTTAAGCTTGACCCAGAGGTAGTTGACCCTGATGATATAGAGATGCTTGAGGACCTGATTATGGCAGCTACTAATGAGGCAATAAGACAGGTAGAGGAATTGTCACAGGCATCCATGTCTAAGATAACCGGTGGTCTGGGAGGAGGATTTCCTTTCTAATGGATTACTACGGAAGTCAGATTAGCAGATTAATTGAAGAACTGGCAGCACTTCCAGGCGTTGGAGCCAAGACGGCACAACGCCTTGCTTTTCATATAATCAACATGCCGCAGGAGAGAGCAGAAAGTCTTGCAACGGCCATTGTTGATGCCAAGCATAATGTAAGATACTGCAAGACCTGCTGTACACTTACGGATAAGGAAGAGTGTCCGATATGCAGTAATCCTGAGCGTAATCACAAGACCATAATGGTTGTTGAGAATGCAAGGGATTTGGCGGCATATGAGAAGACCTCCCAGTACAGAGGCGTGTATCATGTGCTTCATGGAGCAATATCACCGATGCTTGGAATTGGCCCTAACGATATCAGAATTAAAGAGCTTCTGGTAAGACTGCAGGGAGATGTGGACGAGGTAATCATCGCCACTAATTCAAGTCTTGAGGGCGAGGCTACAGCCATGTATATATCCAAGCTGGTGAAACCAACAGGAATCAAGGTTACAAGAATCGCCAGCGGTGTACCGGTAGGCGGAGACCTGGAATACATTGATGAGGTAACGTTACTTAGGGCACTTGAAGGAAGAACCGAACTTTAAGCCCGATGGAGGACATTATGCCAAAGGAGCATATTTTAGTTAACGAAATAATAGCAGACCATAGAGAGCGTATGCTCAACCTTAAGAAATATTATCCGTTTTTTAAGCTGTCGGAGACTTCTTTTTCCTGGTTTAAGGATGGAAGCTGTCCGGAGCTTGATATGGGGTATATTCTTATGGCTGTCCTACGCTTTTTTATTGAGGAGAATAACTTTAAGGAGCAGGAGGTAACCTATCCGGCCTACTACGCTTTTATGACCCAGTGCATCCGCAGGGATTTTGGTATTGTTCTTGAGGAGGCAGACAACAAGGTGCTGGTGGACTATATTTTTGACAAGCTTAAGAATGATGGCCGGCCATTTTCTTTTGAATATTATGACCCGGTGGACAGAGTTAAGAAGATATCAAGGGTTAAGCTGCTGGAAAGCCGTATTCAGGATGGCACTGTGTGGTACTCCATAAGCTCAGATGGAATTGAATTCTATCTGGATACCAAGGAAATCAAGGACGAAAGCAAAATAAGCGTGGAGCAGCTCCTGCTGGAGAAAATGATTCGCTCCAAGGATTTTAAGGGTGGAACTGAGGTTGTTAAAAGAATTAATCAGGAGGTGGAGAGGCTGTGGTATCGGAAGAACCAGGTAATCGACCTTTTAACCACTGATGTTTTTGCAGGAAGTGAGGCATACAAGCACTTTTTTGACACAGGAATCAAGTGGTTTGACGAGGAACAGAAGCTGTTTATTAAGAATAAAGAGCTTATTGAGGCGGCACTTAAAAGAGCGGAGAATGAAAAGGTGGCAGGCGACACTCAGCAGTTCTACCGTACTACCAATGAGATATACAGACTGGACACTGAGCTTAAGGTAGCTATGAGCAATCACAGCGAGCTTTTAAAGGCGTGTACAGATTTGGGAATCAAGGCGGACGAGATAATCCGCAGGTCCAAGCTTTCAAGATTAAGAAGCAGATTTGATTTTAAAAGTACACTGGATACAATGATGAGAGATAAAAAGCCGGAGCTTATGGAATATATAGTTGGACCATTTCTTGGGCTTAACATCCATAAAACCTTTGATTTGTCAAAGGTGGAGGACATGCTTAGCTACAGACCACAGCAGAATGAGGCGGCAGAGCTGGTGGAGGAGCAGGCAGCAGAGGATATTGTCTTTGAGGATGATATTGCCAATGAAAGATTTGTCAACAACAGCAGGACGCTGATGCTTATTCTTTTGGAAATGCTGGATAAACAGGGGGAGATAACCCTTAGGGATTATAATGCTCATGTAGGGGAGCTGCTGTCAGAGGCAGTATTTATGAATGGAGACTATTATGCGTTTCTGGTTCATCTGTGTGAGAAAAAGGATTATATAATGACTGCAGGTGAGGCTGGGGAGGAGACCTTTCTTGACGAGGTTATCAGAAGGTTTATTGATGAGCAGATATTTTATCCATATATTGGAATGCATTTTCAGATAGAGCTGGCAGGAGGGCAGGAGGAAACTCTTGAACTGAATGAGTATGCCAGCGTAACTAATTTCGCAATTAAGAAGGTTTAAGGAGAGGCAAATGGAGAATCGTAATCTTGAAAAAGCACTTGATATAGTATCACGGCTGTTAATGGGTGAGACTGTGGCAGCAGCCGGCAGCAATGCCATGCTGTATGATGAATACAGCCATAACAGTGAGGTGTATGATATTCTTACTCAGGTTTTGAAAAAGATGGACATAAGCCTCTACGAATACAATAATTCATTGTTTATCAGTGCCGGCAACAATAATAAGGTATTTGGATATTCCAATGAAGAGCTGAAAAGGGTAATGGGTCTTCGGCTTAACAAGGAATTGTTTATGACGTATTTTATCATGTATAATACAATTACCGAATTCTACAAGGATTCCTCCTCAAGTACATATCTGGAATATATTAGAACCGAGGATGTAATCCGTTCAGTTGACGCTTCCCTTTCAGGGTTGATTGACCATTCCCATGGAATAGTTATGGAGGAGGCAGCAGAGGATTCCTTTAAGGCCCTGGCATTGCTGTGGGACGAGCTCCCGGCAGTAAGCGTTGAGGATAAGAACGGGCAGAGAGCCGCCAGAAATTCCAAGTCGGGATTTGTTAAATTAACATTTAACTTTATGATGAGCCAGGGAATGTTCACTGAAGCTGAGGAAAGGTATTATCCTACAGACAGATTCAGGGCGATTGCCGAGAACTATTTTGAGGACAACAGAGGACGTCTCTACGAGATAATGAATGGGGAGGATAACAATGCCACAGATTAACAGAATCAGAGTTAACAATGTAAAATACAATTTCGGCACTCAGTTCTATGACGATTTCGTAATGCGGTTTTCCTGCCGCAATTCAATATATGACCTTGCCAACGGTGGAGGCAAAAGTGTGCTTATGCTTCTTTTGCTCCAGAATCTTATACCCAACTGTACACTGGACGATAAGCAGCCTGTTGAAAAGCTGTTTCGCGAGGGCAATGGCTGTACAACAATTCATTCACTGGTGGAATGGAAGCTGGATGCCTGCGATATAAAAAGCGGCTATAAATATATGACAACCGGGTTTTGCGCCAGAAAGGCAAGGGACAACGGTGATGAGGATGTGCGCAATTCGGATACCGCCAGTATAGAATATTTTAACTACTGTATTTTTTACAGAGAGCCGGGAGATAACGATATCAAGAACCTTCCGCTGCAAAATGGACGGGAGCGCATTACCTACAATGGCCTTAAGACGTATCTCAGAGACCTTGAGAAAAAGGACTTTGGGGTTGAGGTAAGAATCTTTGACCGTAAGGGAGATTATCAGAATTTTATAAGCAATTATGGCCTTTTTGAAAGCCAGTGGGAGATTGTCAGGGGAATTAATAAGACGGAGGGACACGTCAGAACCTACTTTGAGAATAATTATAAGACCACAAGGAAGGTTGTTGAGGACCTTCTGATTGAGGAGATAATAGAGAAATCCTATAATAACCGTATCCGCAAGGATGCTAATGAAGATGACGAGATGGCAAGGACACTGCTTGATATTAAGGATAAGCTTATTGAGCTGTCCAGACGCCGTGGAGATATTGGCAATTATAACAGCCAGATTGAGCTGTTAGAGGGCTTTGCCCAGAACGTTCAGGGCTTTAGAGATATTTTTGAGGATAAAAAAAGGTCCGAGGAGGAGCTTCTTGCGTATTATGTCAGCTGCAGGCACAGACTTGCAGGCAGGGATGCCAGAAGTCAGGAGCTTAAGGCACAGCTGGATGAATATGACAGCAGATACAGGGAGGAAGCGCGCCTTGTGGCAATGGCGGAGATTGAAACGGAGGCCGTTGAGCTGGACCAGCTGGAAGTACTTATAGCAGAGACCACTGCGCAGAAGGACGAGCAGGAAAAAGAGCTTGAGAAAAAGAACAGTGAGCTTAAGCTTAAGGAAACAGCAGCCGATTATCAGGACTATCTGGAATATAAGTCCAAGTATGAGGAGGTTAAGGCACTCCTTAATAATAAGGACACAGACCAGGGCTCAATGCTTGAGGAGCTGGGACGTCTGGCAGCCACTAAGGCAGCTCTTATTGCAGATGAGCTTGCGAAGCTTGGGGAGGCAGTGGCACGCTGCCGCCAGGAATATGACAGTGGCAGGATTGCGCTTAGCGAGGCAGAGGATAAGGAAAAAGAACAGTTCGGACTTGTTAGAAAATATGAGGGACTTAAGACTGAGCTTGCCAAGGAGACACAGGAGCTGGAAAAGGAGCTTGGTGTCCTTATGAGCGAAGGCCAGCTTCTCGTTGCTGATAAGGCTGAGACAGTACTTAATGAGAACCTTGATAAAATACAGGCTTCTGAGACTGCAGTTGCAGAGCTTAACAGACTTAAGCAGTCTGAAGAGGATAATATACATACAACAGAGCGCAGCATATCAGCCGCTGAATCAGACCTGGCTATTGCAAAGGACAGATTTGAAAGAATTAAATCAGAATTTAATAAATCAAAAGATGTACAGCAGCATGTTGCTTTTGTAATGAAAATATATCAGGCAGACTCTATGGAGCAGCTTGAGAAGGCAGTGTCAGATATGTACACAGCCCTTTCCAGGGAGAACCTTAACGCAGTAAGAGCACTTGAGGCATTGTCATCATATGAAGAGCATATATCTGCTCATAGACTGCCGGACTATGACGAGCAGCTTGAGACAGTGCTTGAATACCTTCGCAAGAGATATGCTGATGATGTGAAAAGCGGAAAGGAGCTGCTTGAGGGCATGACCGGGGAGGAGGCTGCTCTGGCAGTAGGGGAATTCCCACAGCTGCCGTACGTTATTCTGGCCGGAGAATCCTATGATGAGATATGTGCTGATACAGCAGTCAGAAATCTTAATACCGGCTCCTTTGTAATACCGGTTGTAAGAACCTCAGTATTTGAAGAGGGCAATTATCCATACCAGGAGGTTGCTTCCATATATAAGGATATGTCTTTTCTATGGGATGACAGTGCTCTTGCAGCGCAGCTGTCAAAGCTTAGAGAGGACCGCATAAGGCTTGAAGATGTGGTAAGAAGAACAGCTGATAAGCAGCAGGTTGTGGAGAACGATTTATTTTTTATCAAAAATATTAATGCCTCAAAGAGTCTGACTAATCTGGAGGAGGAGCTTAATACCGCACAGGCAGATATTGACCGCCTGGAGGCATTAAGGGAAAGACTGATTGCGGACCTTGACAGAGCCAGAGCCAAGGCTGTTTCATATGAGGAATCCATAAAGACCGAGCTTAAGGGAGCTAAGCTGCTGGAGGCTGAGAATGTACAGCTTAAGCAGATAGCACAGTATAATCAGAGACTTAACGAGCGGTATGACAGAATCAGGTGGGCCGAACAAATGCTAACCGAAGCAAAGCGGGAATACAGTAATGTGTCGGCAATGGCAAAGGACAGAGCACAGAAGCTTGACAAGGCTGACAGCAGCAGAAGGGCAGCAGCCAAACGACTTGAGGAATTGAATAATGATTATGCGTTAAAATACAGACAGTATTATGATGAAAAGCTGCTTCCATATGACAATATGACCGAGGAGGCAGTAGATGCAAGAGCAGGTGCATTAAGAACTCTTCTTAACGAGCAGATGGGTGACATCTCGGATAAGGAAAAACTCCTTGGAATATATGACAGCTCTATGAAAAAGAGTGTGGACAATATATGCTACAGAGGAATGAGTCTTGAAGAAGCTCAGAATGCGTATAAACAGGGACTGCTCATAAGGTGTGAGATGGAGGAGCTGCTGGAGTGCAAAAAGGCGGCAGAAAATATCCGCAGCCAGATACGAACCATTGAAGCAGCCATTGATTCTCAGAATGCCCAAAAGAACAGAATAGAAGGAAGCCTTGACCATGCCAAAGGCCAGTATGAGGCGCAGTACGGGGAATATGTCAGGGAGAAGCTTAATAACCCGGGTGCATTTATTGTCAGTCACAGACAGGAAATGTCTGCAATAATGACCCTTAAGCTTGAGACTGAGAAGAAGTCAAAGGAAATTGATAATACATACAGAGATGTAATGCTTATGGAAAAAGACCTTGAGCGCATAATCAGAAATGCGGGACTTGAGCTTCCGGATGGAGATAACGCTGCTGATGAAGGTGTTGAGGTAACTGTTGAGGCTTATGAAGCAGCCCAGAAGCACTATGAGGCACTTGTAAAAGCACAGGCAAGGAAAAAGAACAGCTTTGATGAGGATAAGCAAAGACTTACAGACGCACTTACAGAGCATAACGCCTACGAGCTTGCTCAGGAAATCAGGCGAAGTCTGGTGGTTCCTGAGAATGTGGGAGACCTTGACAATCTGCTTACAGGCATTAAAGAGACCAATGACTGTATCGCTCTGGAAAGAGACAGCATAGAGCAGGGCATAAGCGATATGGAAAGAATTAAGGACAGCTTTGAGAACCGTTGTATTCAGATATGCAGCAATATAAGAACTGAGCTTGAACGACTTCCAAAGCTTTCCAGAATTACCATGGATGAGGATGTTATCTCAATCATAACCCTTAACATTCCGTGTATCAAAGAAGAAATGTACAAGGACAGAATGTCCGTATATATTAATGAAACTGTATCCGGTGCAGAGACCTTTGCTAATCCTGAGGATAAGCTGAAGTATATTAAGGGCAGACTTTCCTGGAAAAAACTGTTCTCTGTAATTGTTACGGATATGAACAGTATTAAGCTGTGTCTGTATAAACGAGAGCACATTAAGGACCAGAGCCGATACCTCAAATATGAGGAGGCAGTTGGAAGCACAGGACAGTCCCAGGGTATCTACATTCAGTTCCTGATAGCAATAATTAATTACATCTCCAGCATTAACGGAGCAGGTAAGGACAGCGCGGTAACCGGCAAAACAATATTTATTGATAATCCATTTGGTACAGCCAAGGATGTGTATATCTGGGAACCTATTTTTAAGCTCCTTAAGACCAATCATGTGCAGCTTATTGTTCCGGCAAGAGGGGCAACACCGGCAATTACCAAGATGTTCGATGTCAACTATGTGCTTGGACAGAAAATGGTATCCGGCAGGCAGCAGACAGTTGTTGTGGACTACAGAAGCCAGGTTCAGACAGAAGAAATGGAATATGATGTTATGGAGTATGAACAGACCACTTTAAATCTCGATTGAAATTGAACTATACGTGTGATACTATTATCCTAGATTTGCAGTATGATGAGGTGAAAACTTTGGACAGAGTTGAGTTAGGTATAAAAATAGAACAGATAGGCAGACTTAAGGAGAAGGGCGAGTATCTGGCAGCAGCCAGAGTAGCTGATTCCATTGAGTGGAGAAAGGTTAAGAAATGGTCCGAGCTCAATATTGCCGAAGAGATATATGAGAAGGTGGAACGCTACGAGGATGCCAGAAATATATGCGTATATGCATATAATCGTAACCTTGGGGGCAAAAGACTTGTCTACAAGCTTACAGAGCTTTCCATATTAATAAAGGATTATGATGAGGCTGATGCTTTATATAAGGAAT
Organism: uncultured Butyrivibrio sp.; assembly: GCA_964441705.1. Classification (GTDB taxonomy): domain Bacteria; phylum Bacillota; class Clostridia; order Lachnospirales; family Lachnospiraceae; genus Eshraghiella. Next base: position 21,822 of record CAYTWF010000013.1, on the reverse strand, counting down.
ATACAGAGGATGCACCTCACGACCCATCGAGATTTCTTTTGCTGTATAAGCTTAACAAGGCCAGAAATGCTTCTACAGAGCGCTTGATTGAGATACTTGAGGAATATAAGGAAAATGAACTTGATGAGCAGTATGAGTATGAGCTGGCTGCGCTTTACGCACAGGCAGGACGAGTTGATGACTGTATAAGAGAATGTGATGACCTTATTCTGTGGTTTAATGACGGAGATTATGTTGAGAAAGCATTAAGACTCAAGAAAGAACATGCGCCACTTACCAGAGCCCAGCAGCATAAGCTGGATACAATGGAGGAATTTCGTGCGGCAGGTATGGAATATGAGGCGATACTGCCTCCTCATGAGACAGAGGAGCATGAAGAGCCTGCTGAAGCAGAGCCTGCCCAGCCAACGATTCCAATACCGCCAGCACCAGTACCGGAGCCGGAATATCATAAGTCAGATGATATTGTAATTCCGGAAAAAGATTATTCAATCTACGATACCCAGAACATACAGGCTGAGCTTGCTAAGAGCATGGAGCTTATAATGAGTGGATTAAAGCCTGATACCTCACCGGAGGCGGACCAGGCCTTTGGACGTCCTCAGTATGTACCGGAGGATGCAGCTGAAACTGAGACCTTAACGACTCAGGAGAGTGAGGAGACTGCCGCTGTAGAGCAGGAGCAGGCAGCGACCTCAGAGCCGATAGCAGAGACCCCTGATAACACCATTGAATATGGCATGGCAGATATACCTATGGATGAAGGCGATGAGCCTGTTGATGAACCAACAAGAGAGATTAGAATTAATACACACCACTGGAATCAGATTAAGAGCGTTATGGTTCCGGGTGAGGAGAATACAGCAGCGGCCCCAGTGCCTGATGGAACCCTCCCGTCTGTACTGGTTACCCAGGTAGAGACAGAGGCTGTTGCAGGAGACGAGCCGGAGGTTGTAATAGCAGATATATCAGGGCAGCTGGTTGATGATATTGATGTTAAGGTTGAGATTGCTCATGAGACAGAGCCTGAGGAAGAGCCTGTGACGGTCAGCCATCCGGAGGAGGCTGCAGAAACAGAGCCGGCAGTATTAGAGACAGAGAGTGTACAAAGTGAACCGCAGACAGAGCAGGACAGTGCTGATGCCCCGGTTGAGGGACAGATTGACATAATGTCATATCTTGAGGCAGTACAGGATAAGGATGATACAGACGCAGATGCTTTAGCAGAAGATACTACACAAGACAGTGCTGTGGCAGATACTGCAGATGATTTTGATAAGATTGTTAGTGATACTGTAGCTGCAGGAGTACTTGACAGTGAAGAGCTTGAGGCTGTGGATTTTGCAATGGATGAGCTGACAAGAAAGCTTATGGCAGAGGTGGCGGCAGATATGGAAGCTGCCAGCAGCGCAGCACCTGCAGAGGCAGCAGTGGAGGACGAGGCAGAGACCGATGCTGAGGCAGAGGAGCTTCAAGAGGATAGTGATGAAACAGCTCCTGCAGAGACAGAAGCCGAGGCTGAACAGACTGAGGAAGAGGCAGAAGCCAAGACTGAGGATGCCAAGACTGAAACAGACACAGAAGCCAATGAGCCTGTAGAGGAGCCTGAGGCAGAAGCTGATAATTATGCAGAGCCAGAGGCGGCAGCAGAGGAACCGGAGCCTGAGCAGGAGATTACTGATGAAGAACCGGAGGAAGCACCTGCAAAGCAGGATGAGGACGATTATATACTCAAACCATCCCAGAGAAAATATCTCAAGAAATATCTTTTTATGCAGGGAATGGAGGAGTCTGTTGCTCAGCTGATAAAGGGCAAGAACAGCGAGGTTCGCGATAAGACCTCGTCCACCGGTAATATTGTTATTATGGGCAAGAACAATACGGACAAGACCACCTTTGCAATTAATCTGTTTAAGGCAATGCATGCAGATGAGGGTAACCGTAATCTCAAAATTGCCAAAACAACCGCAGATATTCTTAACAGGAAGGGTATATATGATTCCATAAGCAAAATAAGAGGCACTACACTTATTATTGAAAATGCGGGTCAGCTTACCAAAGCAGCAGTCGAGGAGCTATCAGCTTTCATGCAGTCAGACACAGGCTCTATGCTGGTAATAATTACAGGTGAGGACTACGCCGTCAAAAGAATGCTTACAGATAATCCTGAGCTTAGAGCCAAATTCAGCTATAAGCTTGAGTTGAAGCACTATACTGTTAATGAGCTTGTTGAGATTGCCAAGGAATACGCCAGAGTTAAAGGATATTATATAGAAGATAAGGCTCTTCTTAAGCTCTACCTCATGATTGGAGAGCTGGGAAGCAGCGATGAGGGCTCTGAGACTGACAATGTTAAGGAGATAGTAGACGCTGCGATTGAGAAGAATGGTAAGAAGGGAAAAGGACTTTTTGGAAAAAGAAGCAGCCTTATACCTTTAAAAGAAAAGAATTTTGTTTGATATTTTTAATAATATGATGTAATATTTTCAAGGTATGAAGAAAAGCAACGATATATCCTGTTATACAGGACATTAAGAAAGGGAAAAAAATAATGAGTACAAACATTGATAAGATGTCAGTTAATGCTATTCGTGTTCTTGCTGCAGACGCAGTACAGAAGGCTAATTCAGGTCATCCTGGACTTCCACTTGGCTGTGCAGCAGTTGGATATGAGCTCTGGGGAAGGCATATGAGCCACAATCCGGCTAATCCTAAGTGGGCTAACAGAGACCGCTTCATTCTTTCAGGAGGACATGGTTCAACATTATTATATTCGCTTTTACATCTTTTCGGATATGGGCTTAAGAAGGAAGACCTTATGAACTTCAGACAGCTTGATTCGCTTACACCAGGTCATCCGGAGTATGGACATACAGTAGGCGTCGAGGCTACGACAGGACCTCTTGGAGCAGGTATGGGTATGGCAGTAGGTATGGCAGCTGCTGAGGCACACCTTGCTGCAACCTTTAACAAGGATGGATATCCTGTAGTCAACCATTATACCTATGTTCTTGGCGGCGATGGCTGTATGATGGAAGGAATTTCATCAGAGGCGATGTCACTTGCAGGAACAATGGGACTTGGCAAGCTTATAGTAATATATGATTCTAACAGCATTTCAATTGAAGGTGATACAGATATTGCCTTTACAGAGAATGTTCAGAGAAGATTTGAGGCCTTTGGCTTCCAGACAATTACAGTTGAAGATGGTAACGACACAGATGCAATTGGCAAGGCTATTGAGATTGCCAAGGCAGAGACCACAAGACCATCACTTATTACAGTTAAAACTCATATTGGTTTTGGCTGCCCGGCTAAGGAGGGCAAAGCAAGTGCGCATGGAGAGCCACTTGGAGCCGATAACGTTGCTGCCCTTAAGGAGAACCTTAACTGGCCATCACAGGAGCCTTTTTATGTACCTGAAGAGGTATATGATAATTATAAAGAGCTTGCTAAGACTGGCGCGGCAAAAGAAGCTGAATGGAATGCTCTTTTTGCAGAATACTGTAACAGATATCCTGATATGAAAAAGCTTTGGGATGAGTATTATGATGATGACTATGCAGCCAAGGTTCTTGATACAGAGGATTTCTGGGCACATGGAAGTGATGCGGAGGCTACAAGAAGCGTATCCGGAAAGATACTTAATAAAGCTAAGGCTGTAATGCCTAATCTTATGGGCGGTGCGGCTGACCTTGCCCCTTCAACCAAAACATATATGAATGGTGCAGGAGATTTCTCAAGAAATGATTACGCAGGAAGCAATATGCACTTTGGTGTAAGAGAGCTTGCAATGACAGCAATTGGCAATGGAATGATGCTTCACGGCGGACTTCGTTCATTTGTATCAACGTTCTTTGTATTCAGTGATTATACAAAGCCAATGGCAAGACTTTCATCACTTATGAAGCTTCCATTAACCTTTGTATTCACTCATGACAGCATTGGTGTTGGCGAGGATGGACCTACCCACGAGCCAATTGAACAGCTTGCAATGTTCAGAGCAATGCCTAACTTCGCTGTATATCGTCCATGTGATGCGACGGAGACTGCTGCAGCATGGTATTATGCACTTACCAACAAGACCACACCTACTGCACTTGTTCTTTCAAGACAGAACCTGCCACAGATTGAAGGCTCCTCTAAGGATGCACTTAAGGGTGGCTACGTTATTGCCAATTCAGCTAAAGCTGTTCCAGATGCAATTATTATAGCTTCCGGTTCAGAGGTTGAGCTTGCTGTTGGAGCAAAAGAAAAGCTGGCAGCTGAAGGAGTTGACGTAAGAGTTGTAAGTATGCCTTGTATGGAGCTGTTTGATATGCAGAGCGACGAATACAAGGAAGCAGTTCTTCCTAAGACCTGTAGAAAGAGAGTTGCTGTTGAGGCACTTTCTGATTTTGGATGGGGTAAGTATGTAGGACTCGACGGAGCTTATGTAACAATGCATGGCTTTGGCGCAAGTGCACCGGCCTCACAGTTATTTGATAAATTTGGATTCACCGTAGATAATGTAGTTAAGACGGTTAAGAGCCTGTAAAAAAGAAATATGGAATATGAATTGGGTCATGTATCTGAGTAATAAGCAGATACATGACCCTTTTTAATATACTAAAACATTCTATAAAACTATAGTGAATGGCCCATCATTGAGTAATTCCACCTTCATGTCGGCACCAAACTCTCCGTGCTCCACAACCGCAATTCTCTCCTTACATAATTCAATGAACCTCTCATAGAACCGGTTAGCCTCTGCGGGAGCCTTGGCATTGGTAAAGCCAGGCCTGTTGCCGTGGCTGCAGTCAGCACACAGAGTGAACTGGGATACAACCAGCAGCTCACCTCCAATATCAGTGACTGAAAGGTTGATTTTATCATTTTCATCAGAGAATATTCGAAGCTTTACAATCTTATCAACATATTTCTGAAGGTCCTCTTCTTTGTCTTTTTCCTCAACACCCAGCAGTATCAAAAGTCCGTGGCCGATTTGCCCAATTATCTGATTATCTACTGTAACACTGGCGCTGGTTACACGCTGTAATACTATTTTCATAAGAATTCCCCTTTAATGTAAATATATTTTATGATAATGTAGGCGGCATTAAATGTCAAATTAATTGTTTTTATAAGCGTTTATACGGGGGAATCATTATTGCTTATGAAAAAAACATGTGCTATAATTATGTAAATCAAAATATCCGTATATAAAACAACGGTATATCAGGAGGAACACAATAATGGGTTTTTGTACTTTTTGCGGTAAACAGTTAGCAGATGGAGAAGTATGTACATGCCAGCAGCCACAGGCAGCCGCACCACAGCAGTCAGTGCCACAGGGCAATCCGGTACCACAGGGTAATCCAGTACCACAGGGCAATCCAGTACCACAGGGTAATCCAATACCACAGGGTATGCCTTACCAGTCAGCACCACAGCAGGCAGCACCGGCAGGTCCAAGTCCTGTAGGAGAAGGCTTTAAGGAATATGGTAATCTTTTTAAGAAGACATTTACCAGACCTTTTGAGGCAGTAGAGGAATTCTTTGAGAAAGGAAGTATTGCAGCATCAAGTATTGGACTTATAATTCTTACACTTGCATATGCATTAACAGCGCTTCTCAGAGTTGTGAGAACATCAGCAGGTTATTTAAGCGGATATTCATCATGGATATACAACTCAAGAGGAGAATATCTTGCAGAATACTATGGAATTCATTTCTATACATATGCACAGGCATTTTTCCTTCCAATTCTCTATATGGTAATTATGGCAGGTGCTACATTTGGTCTTGCATGTGCAGTTAATGCAATATTTATCAAACAGAAGCTGAATGTTAAGAAGATTATGTCATTCTGTGCAGCACAGTCAGTTGCACTTTTAACAATTGACGTTATCTATTTACTTAAGGTTCTTATTGGAGTATCAGGAATCAATATTATTTTTACAATTGCACAGAATGGTATAGGACTTCTTGTACTTCTTATGGGTATTGTTAATCTTAAAAAGCTTATTGATAACAGATATAAGCTCCTTGGAGCACTTGGAATCGGTGTAGCAGGTCTTACACTTGCCAACTATATTCTTGTTCAGGTATTTAGCAACTTTACATCATGGTTCATTACACTTCCTTTCTAGGGTGAAGGGTAACATAGCAGTAATAATGGGGAATGTGCAGTATTGTGCATTCCCTTACATTTTCTACAGGAGGCGGATAATATGGCAATAAGGTGGAATGTTTTTCAGGGAAAAGAATCAGGCAGGTCAAAGGTACATCGTGCTGAGAGACCACTTACTGATGAGGCTATTAAAAATATTGTGAGCAAAGAGGTAAGCGCAGCTTCCATGAAATCCCAGCTTATGAAATATTATGATGAGGCCTCTGCAAGCAGTATAAGGACCGAGGCTGTACTTGGCGAGATTAAAGAGGCAATGGACGACAGCCTGGCAATTATCAAAGAGGCAGCAATTAGTGACAGCAATAACAGTGATAAGCTGGATGAGCTTAACAGACTTGTGCAGCGCAATACACAGCTAAGTGAGAATCTGGAGAGCTCAGTACATAAAGATAATCTTTTAACCTATAAGAATATTAAAGATATTCTTGAATCAATTGAGAATAATAACAGAGCAAGAGCAGGCAGACTGAGAACAGGAATTATAGTATGCCTTATAATAAATGGGATAACAATACTTGGCGTGGCAGCGGTAATTCTGCTGCAGCTTGGAATAATCTAATATATAGAATTAATACGTAAGGAGGATGACGGTATGAGCGAAGTATATGTAGTGGGACATCGTAATCCGGATACAGATTCCATATGTTCGGCAATAGCGTATGCCAATCTGAAGAACCAAATTAACAATACTGATGAATATCATCCATACAGAGCAGGACAGATTAATGAGGAGACCCAGTACGTACTTAAGAAATGCGGGGTGACACCGCCGCCGCTTCTTCAGGATTTACGTGCCCAGGTCAGTGATATACAGATAAGAAAAACAGAGAGTATCAAGTCTTCCATATCAATTAAAAAGGCATGGAGTATTATGAAAAAATCAGGCGTTGTTACTCTTCCTGTTGTTAAGAACAAGAAGCTGGACAGCGTTATTACAATTACAGATATAGCATATTCATATATGGATGTGTACGATAATCATATTCTTGAGGCAGCCGAGACGTCCTACAAGCAGATTGCAGAGACTCTGGATGGTAAAATCCTGTGCTCAGGCTCTAAGACCGGAAAGGTCAGCGGCAAGGTATTTACTGCAGTTGCAACACCTGAGATTATGGAGGAAAACATTGACCCGGGAGATATAGTTATTCTGGGCAACCGCTATGAGGCTCAGCTTTGTGCCATAGAGATGGGTGCTGGCTGTATAGTTATATGTGAGAAAGCACCAGTATCCATGACGATAACAAGAATTGCCAATGATAATGGCTGCACAATAATTAGCTCACCACATGATGCATTTACGGTGTCACGTCTTATTTTTCAGAGTATATCAGTAGATTATTTTATGAGAAAAGACGGAATAGTCTCCTTTAGACTGGATGACTATATTGATGATATTCGTAAGGTTATGTCTGAAAAACGACACAGAGACTTCCCTGTTCTTGACAGACATGGCAACTATGTTGGTATGATATCCAGAAGAAGTCTTCTTGGTGCAGAGAAAAAGAAGGTTATCCTTGTGGACCACAACGAGGCCAAGCAGTCTGTAAGAGGAGTTGAGATGGCAGATATTCTTGAGATTATTGACCATCACAGACTTGGCTCCATTGAGACTATTTCACCGGTAATGTTTAGGAATCAGCCGGTTGGATGCTCCTCAACAATTATTTTTAAGCTATACAGGGAAGCTGGCATTGAGATTGACCCTACAACAGCTCTTCTTATGTGCTCGGCGATTATTTCGGATACACTTATGTTTCGTTCGCCTACCTGCACACAGGAGGACATTGATGCAGGCACAGCCCTTGCTGCTATTGCAGGCATAGATTTTGAGAAGCACGCCCATGAAATGTTCAATGCAGGAAGCAACCTTAGTGAAAAGAGTGCCAAGGAGCTTTTTACAGGAGATTACAAGAAATTCTCAATTGGCGATATTACCTTTGGAATTGGGCAGGTATCCTGCGTGGATAAGGACGAGCTTAACCAGGTTAAGAAAAAGATATATTCTTATATGAAGGAACAGTATCCAAATCTTGGTGTGGACATGTTGTTTTTCATGCTTACGGACATGCTTTTGCCAGGAACAGAGCTGCTGTGTGTAGGCGATGGAGCGGAGGCGCTTGTTGACGATGCATTTGGTGTTAAAGAGACAGAGGGCTCATTTATCCTTCCGGGAGTTGTATCCCGTAAGAAGCAGATTGTACCTGAACTTATGATGGCAATTACACAATAGGAGATGTTATGGCAAAAATAAGCTGGAGACCCGGAAATATGCTGTATCCTGTACCGGCGGTAATGATAAGCTGTGTCAGACCGGGAGAAAAACCTAATATAATAACAGTTGCATGGGCGGGAACCATATGCTCAGACCCTGCAATGGTATCAATTTCAGTAAGACCTGAAAGGTACTCACACAATATAATAGAAGAAACCGGTGAATTTGTAATTAACCTTGTTACAAAGGACCTTGCATATGCCACTGATTACTGCGGGGTAAGGTCTGGAAGAGATGTTGATAAATTTAAAGAAATGAGACTTACACCTGCTCCAACAGAGATTATTAATTCTGTACGCATAGAAGAGAGTCCTGTTAACATAGAATGTAAGGTAAAGGATATCAAGCGTCTTGGAAGCCATGATATGTTCATAGCCCAGGTGGTTAATGTATCTGTTGATGACCAATATATGGACAAGAGCGGCAAGTTCAATCTGAATTCCACGGGTCTTGTAGCATATTCCCATGGTGAATATTTTACGCTGGGAGACAAGCTGGGTAAATTCGGATACTCGGTTCAGAAAAAGACAACAAAAGAAATCAGGAAGAAAAAATAATGGGAAACAATAATATAATACTAATCGGAATGCCGGGAGTAGGAAAAAGCAGTGCAGGAGTAGTTCTTGCAAAGGCGATGGGCTATCGTTTCCTGGATTCAGACCTTGTAATACAGCAGGAGGAGAAAAAACTGCTCTGCGAGATTATTGACGAAGTGGGTAATGATGGCTTTTTGCAGGTTGAGAATCGTATTAATTCAGGCATAGAGGCTGACAGAACGGTTATTGCAACTGGTGGCAGTGCTGTTTATGGAAAGGCCGCAATGGAACATTTCTCAAATATTGGTAAAATTGTATACTTATGTGCATCATATGAGACCATTAGTGCACGTCTGTCCAATCTCAAAAGAAGAGGCGTTGCGATTAAAAACGGTCAGACTTTGAAGGACTTATACGATGAAAGGTGCGTATTATATGAGAAATATGCAGATGCGACAATCATAATTGATAACCTTAGCATTGAAGACACAGTATTGAAAATAGTACAAATGTTACAATGATTAAATGTGACTAAATTGTAAATATTTTATAAAATACTTTACAAATACATGTATTAATGTTACAATTCATTTTGTTACAGAATTGTTACAAATTGTGACGAAATTATTTTTACTTGGAGGAACCATGCATCTTTTGGACAGCCTTAAGAAAAACTACATGACTTATATAAGAACAGCAGTTATTGCGGTGCTATTCCTTGTTGTTGCAATACCTTTTACTCGTAAGGTAATGAACGGCGGAACATCATATACACCGGATGCCAGATACATGGTTGTTCTTAACGGAGAAGAGGTTGGATATGTAAGCAGTGAGGATGTTGCAGATGCCGCTTTATTATCAGCCAGAACAAGAATTAACTTAGAGAATGAAGGACTTGCATTAGTAGAATCTGATATGGAGATATATCAGGAGAAGACAGGCGGAGCAGTTCTTTCAGAGGATGAACTTAAGAATACAATATATACAACACTTGCAGCAGGTATTGATGACAATACAGATGCAGCAGTTGCATATACAGTAAGAATAGACGATTTCACAGTAACACTTGCCAGTAAGGAGGATGTTACAAGATTACTTGAAGAGGTTAAGAATAAGTACAGTGATTCTAACGAATTTACAGTTGAATTATCAGAGGATAATTCAGGAGCTTATTCATCATATAAGACAAGCTTTGTATCAGCTGATAAGACAGTTAATGAGGCTGCTAAGGTTCTTGCTTCAGAGAATGGAACTGACGAGCCTGTAGTTGATGAGACAACAGTGCTTGCAGATGGAGTTCTTTCAGTTGATTTTGTTGAGAGTATTGAGGTAATTGAGACTAAGGCTACTAATGCAGATATTGTATCTGTTGAGGATGCGTATGAGATGATTACCAAGGAACATGCAGAGAAGGGAACACATACAGTTAAGGCTGGTGATTGTCTTTCTTCAATAGCTAAGGCATATGGTCTTACCCTTGATGAACTGCTTGCACTTAATTATGGAGTTACAGTAGACACTGCAATATATGAAGGTGATTCTCTTATTGTTACAGTTCCTGCGTCTGAGATATCAGTTCAGGTTGTTGAAGAGAAGAGCTATGATGAAGAATATGCAGCAGATGTTCAGTATGTTGATAACCCGGGACTTTATGTTGGAACAGAGAATATTATCCAGCAGGGTTCTAATGGATACAGGTCGGTAGTAGCCCTTGTGACATATGTTAATGGTGTGGAGTCAGACAGAGACATTATTGAGCAGCAGATTACAACAGAGGCAGTTCCTAAGATTGTTGAGAGAGGTACACTTACACCTCCAACATATATTAAGCCAGTATACAGTACAACGATTACATCCCCTTATGGATACAGAATTAACCCTATATCAGGAGTATATTCATTCCATTCAGGTGTTGACTGGTATGTTCCATCAGGTACAAGTGTAAGAGCTTCATCCTCAGGTGTTGTAACATCAGCAGGCTGGGCAGGAGCTTATGGATACTGTGTTGATATCAGACATTCAGATGGAAGTCTTACAAGATATGCGCATTTAAGTTCATTCGCAGTATCATATGGACAGACGGTTACACAGGGACAGGTTATTGCTTATTCAGGAAGTACCGGCAATAGTACAGGACCACATCTCCATTTTGAGATATACATTAATGGTTCATCTGTTAACCCAATTGCCTATGTAGGCAACTAAATATTGAATTTTTACAGTCTGTTCTGGATTGTTTCAGGACAGGCTGTTTTTTGCGCAATAAGCCAGCATGTAAAATATTAGTTTACAAATAGCATTTTTGTGCTATAATTACTTTACGTGTCACAAGATACTAAATTTCAGAGGTGCAATATGGAACAGTACGTTATCAAAGGCGGTAACAGTTTACATGGTGAAGTCGATATAAGCGGTGCTAAGAATGCAGCATTAGCTATTCTGGCAGCAGCTATAATGTCAGATGAGACTGTTACAGTAGAGAACGTCCCTGATGTAAGGGACACCCGAATCGTAATTGATGCAATCAGAGAAATTGGTGCAATCGTAGACCGAATTGACAAACATACATTTAAGATTAATGGTAGCACAATATACTCAACAAGAGTTGATTATGAATATATTAAGAAGATAAGAGCGTCATATTATTTACTTGGAGCATTACTGGGTAAGATGGGTAATGCAGAGGTAGCGCTTCCAGGTGGATGTAATATTGGAAGCAGACCAATTGACCAGCATATTAAAGGTTTTAAGGCACTTAATGCCAATGTGGACATTGCACATGGTATGATAAGAGCACAGGCTGAGAAGCTTACAGGTAATCATGTATACATGGATGTTGTTACAGTTGGAGCAACTATTAACATAATGCTTGCTGCCTGTCTTGCAGAGGGCAATACGATTATAGAGAATGCAGCTAAGGAGCCACATGTAGTTGATGTAGCTAACTGCCTTAACTGTATGGGCGCCAATATTAAGGGCGCAGGTACTGATGTTATCAGAATTAAAGGTGTTGAGAAGCTTCATGGAACAACCTATTCGATTATTCCGGACCAGATAGAGGCAGGAACCTTTATGGTTGCAGCAGCAGCTACAGCAGGTAATGTCCTTATCAAGAATGTAATTCCCAAGCATCTTGAAGCAATTTCAGCCAAGCTTGTTGAGATTGGCTGTGAGGTAGAGGAATATGATGATTCTGTAAGAGTTATAGGTCATCAGGGACTTGTTCATACCAATATTAAGACCCTTCCATATCCTGGATTTCCTACAGACATGCAGCCACAGATGACAGTGCTTCTCTCCAGATGTACAGGTACAAGCATTGTAACTGAGAGCATATGGGAGAATCGTTTTAAATATGTGGATGAGCTTTCAAGGATGGGAAGCAGTATTAAGGTAGAGGGCAATACAGCCATTATTACCGGAGTTTCAAGACTTACGGGTGCAGAGATATCCGCACCTGACCTAAGAGCAGGAGCAGCACTTGTTGTTGCAGGACTTGTTGCTGAAGGAGTAACCTCAGTTGACGATATTAAATATATCGAAAGAGGCTATGAGGATTTTGACGATAAGCTTAGAAAGCTTGGCGGAGCTATACAGAAGGCAGAATGTGAAAAGGACGTCAGAAGATTTGAGTTTGCTGCAGTAGAATAAGCGGCGGATTTTGTGCTAATACAATAAGAACCGGATTTGCATGTGATGAACATGCAGGTCCGGTTCTTGTCATTTATATAATTGATTCAATTTTTATATCAGGGTGCTTGGACAGATTAACGAATTCTTCGCCGCACTTGATAATTGGTCGGTACAGACATATCTTGTTAATCATAATTATCTCACCAACTCTGCCGTCTGAGAGAAGTACATTGTTGTGAAGATAGGAAGTAACAATGTTCTCGAGAAAGGTCATTATGTAGTGAGGGTCATATTTGTACAGGCCTTCATTGTCAAAGGTTTTGATAACGTCGAAAGGACACAGGCCTTTGCGGTAGGACCTTGAGGATGTCATTGCGTCATATACATCGGCGATTGCCAGAATCTTGGCAAAAGGAGTTATTTTGTCTGCTTTGACCTGAAATGGATATCCGGAGCCGTCACATCGTTCATGGTGGAGCAGGCAGGCCTCTTTAATGCGGATATCAAGATTCTGTTCTTTTAATATATTGTAGCCCTTCTTAACATGGCTTTTCACCATGGCGAATTCGGTATCTGTAAGCTTACCGGTTTTGTTAAGAACACCGGAGGGAATGGTAAGCTTGCCTACATCGTGAAGAATTCCTGCAAGAGCAAGCTGATTAAGGTCGGCCTTGGACATTCCTATCCACTTGCCAAGACTGTACCCAATAACCGCAACGTTAAGACTGTGATGATAGGTCTGGTCATCAGTAGTCTCAAGATTATGCAGAATCTCAAAAAGCTGAATCGTATTCTTACAGTCCTTGGTGAGACAGTATACTGCGTGAATCAGGTGGTCAGAGTCTACAGGAGTATGGTTCTTTACAAGGTTGTCCAGATTGTCCTTTACAACCTTGAGTATGTCATCATAGTCGGTGGCGAAGTGTTGGTATTCAGGACTCTCCTTAACCTTAACGGAATAGTCCTCAGGTTCGTGATTAACCGGAGCGGGAATATTGCTTGCCTTCAGGTCCTTGTCAATTGGAACCTCAAGAATCGAGAAAAATTCCAGCTTGGATATTGTATCGGAATCCAGTTCAGTGCCGGAAGGAAGAATGAGGCGTCCCGTAGGGTCAAATACGTCCTCACATACAATCATTCCAGGCTCTAATTCAAATGAAAATAATATTTCTTTTGCCATTAATTACCCCCTAAAGGTTGGTTGTTATACACATAGTTCTATTATAATGTCAGGGTCTGACTATGTCAATTATATGAAACATAGAAAATATTCAGATATATTTGTGTAATATATTGACAAAAGCCTACCAAATAATATATTATGCATCTAACGATAAAGCTCAGGAACGAAAGGCAGAGTGGTCAGGGAACGAAAAGCAACTTGATCGGCTCTGCCTTTCTCTGCGTTTTTTGCATATAGACCTGTAATAATTATCGAATATAATCTGGAAGGAGAAAGCCCCCTCGGAGCATGAACGTGTTTCGCTCTTCGGCGGCAGATAATGCCATGAATAATAGTCAGAATATTATTGAACTGAAGAACATCAAAAAGTGCTATGAAGATAATTTTGTAGCAGTCGAAGATTTTAATCTTGAAGTTAAAAAGGGAGAATTCGTAACATTTTTAGGACCATCTGGATGCGGTAAAACAACCACTCTCAGAATGATTGCAGGATTTGATATACCTACAGAGGGTCAGATTCTTTTGAATGGAGAAGATATAAGTAAGCTTCCACCTAACAAAAGACCAATTAATACTGTATTTCAGAGATATGCGCTATTTCCACACCTTAATATTTTCGACAATGTTGCATTCGGTCTTAAGCTGAACCGCAGCCTGTCTAAGAAGGAGATTAAGGAGAAGGTAAGCCATGCACTTGAAATCGTAGACCTTGAAGGATTTGAGAAAAGAAGTGTTGCCACACTTTCAGGAGGACAGCAGCAGCGAATTGCAATTGCAAGGGCCATTGTTAATGAGCCTGAGATACTCCTTTTGGATGAACCACTTGGCGCACTTGACCTTAAAATGCGTAAGGAAATGCAGATTGAGCTTAAGTCAATGCATGACGCACTTGGAATTACATTTATCTATGTAACACATGACCAGGAGGAGGCACTTACAATGTCTGATAAGGTTGTTGTTATGTCTGATGGTGCAATTCAGCAGATAGGCACCCCGGAGGAGATATACAACGAACCGAATACCGTGTTCGTTGCGGATTTTATTGGCGACAGCAATATCTTTAATGGTAAGATGACGGGCAAAAAAAGGTGCGTTTCTGTGGTGCTGAGTTTGAATGTGTTGATGATATGCCTGTAGGGGCAGCTGTGGATGTTGTTATCAGACCGGAGGACATTGTTATGTCAGCTCCTGAGAATGGTACAATTACAGGTACAGTAACCTCTGTAATATTTAAGGGAATACATTATGAGATTACTGTAGAATCCGGTGAGTATGAGATAGTTATACAAAGTATCAAAAATGTATCAGTTGGTCAGACCATAGGAATGAGCCTTGACCCTGATGGAATACATATTATTATGGCAGAGACCAACCACAATGAATATGAGGGTGTGCTTACACGTAACAGCACCGTTATGTTTGCAGGTGGTGAATTTGAATGTGATGTGACCAGACTGTATCCGGATTCACATATGGATGAGAATGGTGTTTTGCTTGATAAGGACGGCAATGAGATTAGCGTGGCAGGAACAGCTGTTGACGTTAAGGTACCCGTTGACTGCGTAACCATGAGTGACCGCGCGGACGAGGGTGGAACAGATGGACATATCATCTCACTTATCTACAAGGGTGACCACTATCATTATATTGTCAGGACAAATAACGAAGAGGATATCCATCTTCATGATGAGTATCTGTGGAATGAGGGCGACCATGTCAGCATTATCATTCCAAAAGACAGTATTGAACTTAAGCTTAGAACTGAAGAATGAAAGGAGACTCGCAGATGAAATTTCGTTTTTCAAGAAAACAGCTGGGCATACCCTATGGGATATTTCTTGTATGCTTTGTTGTAGCACCGCTTCTTGTTGTACTGTACTACGCGTTTACCAATGGACAGGGGCAGTTTACCTTTGCCAATCTGTCAGATTTTTTCAGCAGTCCTAATACAATAGGAACACTGTGCTATAGTATTGTAATTGCAATAACCACCACAGCTGTATGTCTTGCCATTGCGTATCCGGTGGCATATATACTGGCGCGCAGCAATATGAAGCGCAAAACAGTGCTTCTTATCCTTTTTATTGTGCCAATGTGGATTAATTTTACACTGAGAGTGGCAGCGCTTAAGGAGGTACTTACCTTTATAGAGGGCAATCTGGCTTACCATCCATTTCTGAATACAGTAATTGGTATGACCTATGATTTCTTGCCATTTATGATACTTCCGTTATATACAACCATTTCCAAGCTGGACAACAGTCTTTTGGAGGCTGCATATGACCTTGGAGCATCGAGAAGTGAGGCCTTTACCAGAGTGACACTTCCACTTTCACTTCCTGGAATCATTTCAGGAATCACAATGGTATTTTTGCCTGCTATGACCAATTATGTAATACTGGACATGCTGTACAACAGCACCTATATCATGGGCAGCCTTATTGGAAGCTATTTCAATGCGTATGACTGGAACAGCGGCTCAATGATATCAATTGTCCTTCTTGTCATTATTTTAATCGTCACACTTGTTACCAATGGCTTTGGTGATGAGGACGGGAACAGGGGGGCTATATTATAATGAAAAAAACATTTCGTGTTGTATGGATAGCGCTTGTTCTTCTGTTTATGTATCTGCCAATACTTATTTTGGCTGTTTACAGCTTTACAGACACTGCAACAATTGGTACGGTTGGACATTTTTCTATTAAGAATTACAAGACTTTGTTTACCACACCGGAGCTTTTGGAAATGATAGGTGGAACCTTCCTTCTTGCCATTGGCTCAGCTGTAATTGCAACTCTTTTGGGAACGGTGGGAGCAATTGGCTCCTTTTATTCCAGAAAATTTGCCAAGGGCTTTTTGAACTCAGCCAATCAGGTTCCGGTTGTTAACGCAGATGTTGTAACAGGCTTTTCAATCTGTGTGCTTTTGATTGTTGTGCTGGGAATAAGCAAGGAATCTTATGTTCCGCTTGTAATCGGACATGTTGTTTTGTGTGCGCCATTTGTATATCTGTCAGTTACACCAAGACTTAAGCAGATGGACCACAGCCTTTATGAGGCGGCTCTAGACCTTGGAGCCAACGCAAGGCAGGCTCTTTTTAAGGTGGTTATTCCTCAGATAGTTCCGGGAATTCTGTCGGGCTTTCTCATGGCAATAACACTGTCACTGGATGATTATTTTATAACCACCTACACTAAGCCGGCAACCTTTGATACAATCAGCACCTATGTGGTTAATGCTACAAGGGGCTCCCATACTGAGATTAAAACAGCTTTGTGGGCTCTTTCTACAGTTATTTTTATGCTGATTCTTATTGTTGTTGTATTAGGCAATGTGGCGGGCAAAAGAAAGGCAGGTAACAGAGATGAAAATATTGCGTAGAATACTTTCACTTGTAACAGTCTGTGCGCTTACTCTGCTGCCGGCGCTTACATATACAGACAAGGTGGCAGCAGCTGATAATGTGATTATTCTCAATGTTGCCAACTGGGAGGAATACATTGACGAGGGAGACTGGGGAGAAGCCATCGACCTTGAAAGTGAGGAAATTACCAGTGAAAATGGTATAGTGGCTGATTTTGAGGAGTGGTATTACGAGACCTATGGACAGAGAGTTAAGGTGCAGTATTCCACCTTTGGAACCAATGAGGAGCTATACAGTCAGCTGACTTTGGGAGATTCCTTTGACCTGGTATGTCCGTCAGACTACATGATTATGAAGCTGATGAAGGAGGGAATGCTGGAGCCTTTATCAGACAGCTTTTTTGATTCGGACGACAGTAATAATTATTATATACTTGGTGTGTCTCCTTATATTGAACAGACCTTTGAGGATAATACAATTGATGGCGAGCCATGGAGCAAATATGCAGCCGGATATATGTGGGGAACCACAGGAATCGTATATAATCCTGAGGTGGTAAGCCAGGAGGATGCTTCAACCTGGTCAATACTTACCAATGACAGGTATTTTAGACAGGTTACGATAAAAGATAATGTCAGGGATGCTTATTTTCCAACACTTGGAATACTTAATGCAGACCGGCTTATGAGTGATGATTTCAGGGCTTTGGAGGACTATCATACTCAGCTGGCTTCTATAATGAATGATGTCAGTCCTGAGATGATTGACAAGGCAGAGGCTATGCTTAAGGCTATAAGGGCTAATGTATATTCCTTTGAAACAGACAGTGGTAAGGCAGATATGGTTACAGGTAAGGTTGTCGCCAATCTGCAGTGGTCCGGAGATGCGGTATATGCTATGGACCAGGCAGAGGAGGATGGTCTGTATCTGGACTGGGCGGTGCCGGAGGAATGTACCAATCTGTGGTTTGACGGCTGGGTAATGCTTAAATCCGGAGTTGGCGGTAACAGTGCCAAGCAGCAGGCAGCAGAAGCGTTCATTAACTTTTTGTCAAGACCGGATAATGCTGTCAGGAATATGTACTATATAGGATATACATCTGCGATTGCAGGTGGTGAGAGTCCGCTTATATATGAATATGCTGACTGGTGCTATGGTGCTGAGGAGGATGAAGAGGATACAGTGGATTATCCGCTGGGATATTTTTTCAGTGGGGATAATTCAGATGAGGATTATGTCATTACGGCTCCGGCAGAGCAGGCGAACAGGCAGCTGTATGCCCAGTATCCTTCTGAGGAGGTTATTGAGCGAAGTGCAGTTATGGGTTATTTTGATGATGAGGCCAATGCCAATATTAATCAGATGTGGATTAATGTAAGGTGCTTTAATCTGAGCCAGATAACCAGGGCTCAGTGGATTGTGGCGGCAGTGGCAATTGTGGCTGCGGCAGGAATTATAGTTGTGCTGTTTAAGAGAAAAAAGATATTTAGAAAAAGATAATTTATTCCCCGGTATTCATTGCGATTACCGGGGAATTTGTTATAATATATACTATATAGATGTAGCAAGAGGTGTTGTACAGTTTTTAAGGAGGAAGGTTTATGAAAAGGTTATTATTAATGGCAGTACTTGTTCTATCGGTAATTGGTGTATCGTGTAAGCGAAACACGACGGATGCTGCACCGGCTAAAGCAGACAGTACATTTGATGTCAGCACTCTTACACAGGAGCAGCTGGATTATCTGACGAATAAGGTTGGGGTTCCGGAGAATACTATTGCTAATGCAAGCTATGAGGGTATCAATCTTTATCTTTTGGGGTCTGGGTTGGAATTGTATAATCAGACATCCGGAGTTGAGAAAAATGGCATTGTCTACACCACTGACAATGCAGACAGACTTACAGGAGGCTCCAATGAGAGCAATCCGGAGATTACAATGGAAGAGGCCTATGAGATAAGGGATAAGGACAAGGATATTCGGCTTGAGGATTTCCTGGAGTACAGATATGAGATAAAGACAATTGATGAGGCTAAGAATACATACAATATGCTTGCTCCAATTACGGGATATGAGAATACGTATATTAGAGTAGTATACAAGCTTACAGGAAACGAGGTGGATATGGTTACACCTTTAATGTATTATCAGGAGAACCAGGAGTCTGGTATGCTTTTTTCTCTGTACTATGATAAGGCCGAGATTGCTGCTTTTTTCGATAATGGGGATTATTCCTATGATGGCAAGGTGATTTGTGCAGTACAGTATACCTCTGTAACTCCACAGTCCCTTGTTATTGAGATTAATAACTATTCAGAGGAGCAATACATATACAATGGAAGCTATGTGCTGTCAAGACTTGACGTGACAACTGGCGATATGGTGGAGATTGCATCCTATAAGTCGGATGAGGATGTTACAGTTGACGGACATTTTCTGGATATTGAACCGGTTTCATTTGGAGATGCAGCACCATTATCAGCCGGCAGCTACCAGATAGCCTTTGGAAAAGATGGAAAAGGATATCTTTCAGGAAAGCTGGATTTTGAATTATCAGACTGAAAAATCTCACGGTCTGAAAATCGGAAATCTCACGGGTTAGAAATTAGAAATCCCACGGGTTAATAATTGAAAATCCCACGGGTTGAAAATCGGAAATTTCACGGGTTGACGGTTTACTTTTAAGTTATTCCATTGTATAATCAAATAAAAAACAGGGTGATATTATGGATAATAGCAGGTATAAACCAAGAATTATTGACGATACAATAGAGAAATATCTTAAGACAGCAGGAGCCGTGTGCATAGAAGGACCTAAATGGTGTGGCAAAACCTGGTCATCAGCGTACCATTGTAACAGCCAGTTTTTTTTAGGCGACCCTGACAACAATTTTCAGAACCGTAAGCTTGCGGAATTATCTCCCAATCTAATTCTTGCCGGGGATACTCCAAGGCTTATTGATGAGTGGCAGGAGGTGCCTCCTGTATGGGATGCGGTACGTCATGAGGTGGACTTAAGAAGCGCTAAGGGTCAATTTATTTTAACAGGGTCAGCAACACCGAATCATAAGGGGATTTTGCATAGCGGAGCAGGAAGAATTGCCAAGCTGAATATGTATCCTATGTCACTGTATGAATCTGGAGATTCAACGGGGCAGGTTTCTCTAAGAGATATTATGTATGGCGGGTTTGCTCCTGTATTAACAGGAGAGGTTCAGCTGATGCATTTATTTGAGTTAATTGTGCGTGGTGGATGGCCGGGCAACCTTGATACACCACAGGATGGCGCAATGATTCTTCCAACAGAATATATTCGTGCTGTAATAGATGATGATGCATTCCGAATAGACGGAATTAAACGTGACGTTAATAAGATGAGGCTGCTTCTAAGGTCACTGGCGAGAAATGAAAGTACAACAGTAACCAATAGAACATTACAGAAGGACATTAAGGAAAAAGATGATGAAGATATTAATATAGATACTGTAGCGGACTATCTTAATATTTTTACAAGATTGTTTCTGATTGACAATCAGCCCCCATTTTCTTCCAATATCAGGTCTTCTGTTCGGGTTAAGCAGGCAGCCAAGAGGCATTTTACGGACCCATCACTGGCGTGCGCGCTGCTTAAGCTGACTCCTGACAGATTAATTAATGATTTGGAGACTGCAGGCTTTATGTTTGAGGCATTATGTGAACGTGATTTAAAGATATATGCACAGTCTCTGGGAGCATCTCTATATCATTATCAGGATTATGATAATCGAGAGATTGATGCCGTTATTGAGAGTGCAGAGGGAGACTGGTTTGCCTTTGAGATTAAGCTGGGAGCTAACCAGATTGACAGTGCAGCGGCTAATCTTATCTCGATTCGTGATGCGATTGCAGAGGAGAAGAGCGGAAGACCTCCAAAGGAAATGTGCATTATATGCGGAATGGCTAACGCAGCGTACAGACGCGAGGATGGAGTATATGTTATACCTATAACGGCACTGAAGCAGTAAATAATACGAAGGGAAGTATTAATGCATATGAGAAAAAGAATTATTATTCCGATTGTTCTGGCAGCTATTATCATAATAATAGCAGTATATATTTTTCCACAGTCTCTAGTCAGACATATAGACAGCGCAGACAGTGTTGGCATTGTTAATTCAGAATTTAGCGTTGACCCGACAGGGATAGAATCAGTGAGCTATGTTATTCCTGCGAAATCCGATGCCTTTGAGGAGCTTGTAAAGGCTGTTTCAGAATATAAGTATCACAGATGTATTAAGACACTGTTTGGTAATCAGGTACTGGAGAATCTTGGCAGCTATGTACTTAATATATACGTATATGATGGCAGCGAATTAACGGACAGCATTGCAATAGGAAGTGACGGATATATTACAATCGATGCCCGTATATATCGTGTAGATTATTTTGGCAGCAGCAAACAGAAGGAATTAATGGAAAGGGTCAAAGAAGTTATTGACGGTCATCCCGAATATATTCAGGAATAGAATTAGACATAAGTTATTTTTATGATGTCGCCAATTGTCTATTGACTATTGGCGGCATTAGTTATATTATGCTAACAGAAGAAAAGTTCATAGCAAGTTATTAATCCTGCTTATTCAGAGTGATGGAGATACATAGGATCTGTGAAGTCACGGCA
>CAYTWF010000012.1:16727-53503 GCA_964441705.1 uncultured Butyrivibrio sp. | reverse complement strand
CACTTAGGTAGGAACTCTATTCTATTGTGTCCTTGACTTGGGGTACAGTTTAGTACTTCAGTATAAATTACTCGGAGGTGCACTATGATAATAGGTGGAAAGAGCTTTAACAATACAACAACGTACATAATGGGCATTCTCAATGTGACGCCTGATTCTTTTTCAGATGGAGGCAGGTATAATGGCATTGACAGTGCCCTTTTTCACGCTCAGGAGATGGTCAGTGACGGAGCGGCTGTTATTGATGTGGGAGGCGAGTCTACAAGACCGGGCTATACGCAGATATCGGATGAAGAGGAGATTGACAGAGTATGTCCTGTTATTGAGCGGATTAAAAAGGAACTTGATGTTCCGGTATCCCTTGATACCTATAAATCAGCGGTTGCCATGGCAGGAATACAGGCTGGAGCGGACCTGATTAACGATATCTGGGGACTGCAGTATGATTCCAGGATGGCATCAGTTATTGCCGGTGCAGGGCTTGCGTGCTGTCTTATGCATAATAGAGACAATACAGATTATAATAGCTTTATGGATGACCTTATTAATGATATGAAGAAATGCATTGCAGATGCACTGCAGGCTGGAATTGAAAAAGACAGGATAATTCTGGACCCGGGTGTTGGCTTTGCAAAAAGCTTTGAACAGAATCTGATGGCAGTTAAGCATCTGGACAGACTTTGTGAGCTGGGATTTCCTGTTCTTTTGGGAACCTCCCGTAAATCTGTTATTGGCAATGCTCTCAACCTGCCAAAGGATGAGCGTGAGGAGGGAACAATTGCCACCTCGGTAATGGCTGCAATGAACCGATGTATGTTCGTCAGAGTTCATGATGTAAGGGCTAATTACAGGGCAGTAAAAATGGCAGAAGCAATAATGAACTGCGATTAAAAAACAGTTGCTTTTTGCCTCAAATAAATGTATTATTTAGTCGGATATAATTAGAACGGAAGGAAGTGAACGTAATGGAAGCTGGTAGTAGTTGCCCTGATTCTCATGGGCGACAACATAATAATGAGAACGACGGACACAATGGGACATTATCATTTTTTCATTGCGTTTGCCGGTAATATAATCAGAATTATTTGAACCCATAGCATCAGGTCTGTTTTTATTGAATGTTATTGAAGGGAGCCGGGGATACCGGACCTTACAGGAGGACAGACCCATGGATGAAACGGTAATCAAGACCAATATGGACAGCTATATTGAGGCTCTTAGGAATGGCAATGCGTCTGATATGAAGAAGTATTATGAGCATCTTGAGGCAGTTGATATAGCCAATATACTTGGTACATTGGATGAAGAGATAGTAGCGGATTTCTGCCGTCTTACAGGAGATGAGAGGATAGCAAGTGTCCTGGAGCAGGCAGATGAGGATGTTCAAAGCCAGATTGTGAGCAATCTGGATAATTACAGAGTTCTGTATATTTTTAACTATATGCAGAAGGATGATATAGTCGACGTTCTAGGCGATTTGCCAGTGCTGAGACGTAAGCAGCTGATTAACCTTATGCGTGAAGGTGACAAGAAGGTTATTCAGGAGCTTTTAGGATATTCAGCAGACAGCGCCGGTGGTATTATGACCACTGAGTATATTTCCATTGAGGAAAATGTTACAGCTGAGGGTGCAATGCGCAAGATTAAGACAATCGGACCGCGCACAGAGGTAATTGAAAGTATTTTTGTGGTTAACAGACGCAATGAGCTTACAGGTGTTGCAGATTTAAGAGATATACTTATTGCAGATGATGATACAGTGCTTAAGGACATTGCAGACCCAGAGTATATCTTCGTTGAGCCTGAGATGGACCAGGAGGAGGTATCAGCAGTTGTTTCCAAGTACGATTTAAAGGCTGTGCCGGTAGTCAACAAGCGCAGGGCCATGCTTGGAATTATTACTGTAGATGATATTATCGATGTAATTGAAGAAGAGCATACAGAGGATATGTATGGACTGGCTGGTGTAAGTAAGGAAGAGCATTTGGGCAGTGGAGTAATGGAATCAGTTAAGCTCAGGCTTCCATGGCTGCTTGTGAATCTTTTAACGGCATTTCTTGCAGCATTTACGGTTAGAATGTTTGAAAATACAATTGAGCAGGTCGTGGCTCTTTCAGCTATTATGTCAATTGTGTCAGGAATGGGTGGCAATGCAGGTACTCAGACTCTTTCAATTATGGTACGAAGTATTGCTATTGGAGATTTAAGAGATAAGAACAAGGTTATGCTGCTCCTTAAGGAGATGCTGCTTGGACTGATTAATGGTTCAGCAACAGGAATAGCAACAGCACTTGTGGTGTATTTTGTATATGGCAATATATACCTGAGCCTGATTGTATTTGTGGCGATGATTGCCAACCTTATTATATCGGGTTTCTTTGGATTCCTTATTCCTTTGATTTTGAAAAAATGTCATGCAGACCCGGCTCTTGCATCGTCAATCTTTTTGACAACAGCAACAGATGTCCTTGGCTTTTTCGTATTCCTTGGACTGGCACAGCTGATGCTGCCGCTGCTATTGTAGGAAAAATGATTGCTTATAGCTTGCATATTGAAAGCATCTATCAGTAAAATGATAGATGCTTAAAAATTATTAGAGAGGAATGCTTTTATGGGCGAACAGGAACCTAAAAGAATGAAAAAACATATATGTGTGGGACTGCTGGCTCATGTAGATGCCGGAAAAACAACTCTATCGGAGGCTCTTTTATACAATACCGGAGGTATCAGAAGGGCTGGAAGAGTGGATAATAAGGATAGCTTTCTAGATACCTTTTACATTGAAAAAGAGCGTGGAATCACTATTTTTTCCAAAATGGCCAGACTTTCTGATGACCAGATAGATATTACATTGTTGGATACGCCGGGACATGTGGACTTTTCTGCTGAAATGGAGAGAACTCTTCAGGTTCTTGACTATGCCATACTTGTTATCAGCGGGACTGACGGCGTACAGGGACATACACGTACATTGTGGAAGCTGCTTGCAAGGTATCAGGTGCCGGTCTTTATTTTTATCAATAAGACGGACCTGCCGGGCAGCGATGTCAACCGGGTTATGGGCGAGCTTAGAAAACAGCTTGACGGTGGATGTGTTAATTTTGTTGATGACAGGTCAGTTAGGGACGAGGAGATAGCTGCCTGTGACGAGAAGGTAATGGATAGCTTTTTTGACTGCGGAAGAGTTGATGATGAGGATATTGCTTATCTTATAAGTGAACGCAGAATTTTTCCGTGCTACTGCGGTTCGGCGTTGAAGCTGGAGGGAGTTGGGCAGCTGTGGTCAGGGCTTAATACCTATACTTTGGAGCCGGAATATCCTGAAGCCTTTGGTGTCAGAGTGTACAAAATATCACGGGACCTTCAGGGCAACAGGCTTACCTGGCTTAAGGTAACAGGCGGTACCCTCAAGGCAAGAGACTATGTGTGCGGGGAGAAGGCTAATCAGCTCAGACTATACTCAGGTGACAGATTTATGCTGACTGATGAGGCGGCAGCGGGAGAAATCTGTGCCGTTACCGGACCGGAAAATACCATGCCGGGACAGGGTGATGGCTATGATTGTGATACAACAGTGCCTGTACTTGAGCCTGTTCTTACATATACACTTATACTCCCAGAGGGAAGCAGTGCTGTAGCTGTTATGCCGGAGCTAATCAGGCTTGAAGAGGAGGTTCCGGAGCTCCATCTGATATACAGTGAGGAGGCTGCGGCAGTTCAGGTTCAGCTTATGGGCGAGGTTCAGCTGGAAATTCTCCACAGACTTATTTTGGACAGAATTGGTATTGATGTTTCCTTTGGCGCGGGTTCAATTGTGTACAGGGAGACAATTACATATACGGTTGAGGGCGTGGGACATTTTGAACCATTAAGGCATTATGCAGAGGTTCATCTGCTAATGGAACCGGGACCGGTGGGAAGTGGACTGGAGATAC
Source organism: uncultured Butyrivibrio sp. (assembly GCA_964441705.1). GTDB lineage: Bacteria > Bacillota > Clostridia > Lachnospirales > Lachnospiraceae > Eshraghiella. Next base: position 49,568 of record CAYTWF010000012.1, on the reverse strand, counting down.
TGGCAGACTGTTCAGAGGACATACTCGACAGAAACTGGCAGAGACTTGTTCTTGCTCATCTTGAGGAAAGGGAACACCCGGGAGTGCTTACGGGAGCTCCTATAACGGATATGAGAATAACTCTGAAAACAGGAAGGGCTCATATCAAGCATACTGAGGGTGGAGATTTTAGACAGGCCACCTACAGAGCGGTACGCAATGGATTGATGAAAGCTCATTGTCAGCTGCTTGAACCATTTTACCATTTTACTCTCAATATCCCTGAAGACTGCGTTGGCAGAGCAATGAATGATATTAACAGAATGTATGGACACTTTGAAAGTCCGGTAATTGAACATGGAATGGCTACTATTGAGGGACGCTGCCCTGTAGCGTCAATGCAGGGATATCATACTGAGGTTACTGCATATTCCAGAGGAACCGGAAGCCTTGTATGCGTTTATGATGGGTATGATTTATGTCATAATGCGGATGAGGTAATAGAGGCAGCAGGTTATGTGGCAGAGGCGGATACAGCTAATCCGGCAGACTCTGTTTTTTGCTCCCATGGCGCAGGAATGATAGTCCCATGGAACGAGGTCAGCAGATATATGCATCTGGAAAGTGTACTTGAAGATAATTCAGTGGACGAACCGGAGGATAATTACGTATACAGACCGTCAACCTTTGATGACAGCATTGGAACAGAGGAGATTGACCAGATTATTATGCGTTCAGGTGGTGCCAACATGGGGAAGGACACCATTATGAGAAAAAAATGGAAAAGAACCCATGCTCATATTTCAGAGCCAATAGTGAAAAGCTTTAATTCTGCCAGGGTGGATAACAGTGTCAGGTATCTGCTTGTGGATGGATATAATATTATTTTTGCATGGAAGGAGCTTAGTGAACTTGCCAGAGATAATATTGATGGTGCAAGGGGGCGCCTCCTTGATATTATGTGTAATTATCAGGCTATAATTAATGAAGAGGTTATTGTGGTATTTGATGCCTATAGACTTGTTGGACATCAGACAGAATATATGGATTATCACAACATTCATGTTGTATACACGAGGGAGGCCGAGACGGCGGACAGGTATATTGAGCGTTTTGCCCACGAGAATGGAAGAAAATATCAGGTAACCGTGGCAACCTCTGACGGGGTGGAGCAGGTGATTATAATGGGACAGGGCTGCCGGCTAATCTCAGCAAGAGAGTTGGAGCGGGATGTATCGGAGCGAAGCAGCAGGCTTATCCAGGAATACACACAGAACAATGAGAAATAATGATTAATAATGAAAAACAACGAAAAATAATGAGGAGCAACAATATGATTACAATAGGCTGTCATTTGTCGATATCAAAGGGCTTTGAACATATGGGAAGGGAGGCACTTTCAATTGGTGCCAGCACCTTTCAGTTCTTTTCAAGGAACCCAAGGGGAGGAAGCTGTAAGGCAATTGAGCCGGCTGATGTCCAGTCCTTTCTTAAGCTGGCAGACGGTGGCAGGAATATTAGACAAATTCTTGCACATGCGCCATATACGCTTAATCCCTGCTCAAAGGATGCCGGACTTCGGGAATTTGCCCGCAATACAATGGCAGATGACCTGCAAAGATTGTCAATACTTGGGGAATGTATGTATAATTTTCATCCGGGAAGCCATACAGGACAGGGTATAGAGACCGGAATTAAGTACATTGCTGATATGCTCAATGAGATTATTGCAAAAGATACCACAGTGACAGTACTTCTTGAGACCATGGCAGGAAAAGGCTCAGAGATTGGAAGCCGCTTTGAAGAGCTGTCCGACATAATTGACAGAGTTGAGCACAAGGAGAAGCTGGGAGTGTGTCTTGATACCTGCCACATATATGATGCCGGCTATGATATTGTTAATGAGCCTGACCATGTTATGCAGGAATTTGATAAAATTATTGGAATTGAAAGACTTCGCGCTATTCATCTTAATGATAGTATGTACGGCTTTGAAAGTCACAAGGACAGACATGAGAAAATCGGACAGGGCAAAATCGGACTTGATGCCTTTAAATATTTTATTAATATGCCGCAGATTCACAGCCTGCCATTCTACCTTGAGACACCTAATGAGCTTGACGGCTATGCAAGAGAGATAGAGCTTCTTAAAAATATGTAAAACGGAGATTATTATGTATACTAATAGCGAAATTAATAGAATTGCCATGGAACAGTCGGCTAGGGATATTGGCTGCAGTCCAGGGGCTTTTCAAATAGATACCAATGTTATTGTTACCGGGTCTCTTGGTACTCATGCAAAAAAATACTATTCAGAGACGATAGGCTGTAATCTTATATCCTATGGAAATAATATTGTCGCTATGGCAAAGCCGCAGAATGAATCAATTGTTAGTGAATATATCAATAAATTTACTTTTTACCACTGCTTTGAAACACCAAATATATATTGGCTTAATGATAAGCTGGTACAATTAAGGGAAAAAGTGTGTTTTATGGCTGAATATTTTCTTCCTGACATGAACAGGATAAAAAGACTTCCATGCGAGTATGAGCTTAGGGTGCTGACACCGGAGAATTTTTCCAATCTGTATCTGCCTGAATGGAGCAATGCTCTGTGCGCTGAAAGAAAAGAACTGGATGTTCTTGGCGTAGGGGCTTACGAGGATAATAAACTGGTTGGACTTGCCGGCTGCTCAGCAGATTGTGACACTATGTGGCAGATTGGAGTTGATGTACTGCCCCAATATCGCCGAAAAGGAATTGCTGCTGCCCTTACCAGCCATCTTGCCATGGAGACAATTGAACGTGAAAAGGTTCCTTTTTACTGCTGTGCATGGTCTAACGTTCGGTCTGCTAAAAATGCATTTAAAAGTGGATTTGCCCCTGCCTGGATTGAGCTTACAGTCAAGCCATGGGAGGTTGCTGACGACATGAATAAATAACGTTAAATAAGTTCTAAACAAGTTGAAAAAAAACGCTATTCGTGATACTCTAAATATAGATTTTTACTTGAAGGAGGTACTACATGTTTAATCAGTTATTGGGGAATTATCTTGTGGATAAAGGGGTTATTACAAAAGATGTTCTTTTGTCTGTTTTACAGGAACAGGCATCAGCCAGAGTTAAGCTTGGAACAATCGCGGTTGCGGATGCAATATTAACTCAGAAGCAGGCAGATGAGATTAATCAGCTGCAGACACAGATGGATAAGCGTTTTGGAGATATTGCAGTTGAGAAGGGATATCTTACAGAGGAACAGGTTAATTCACTTCTTGGTAAACAGGGCAATGCATATATGAAATTTGTCCAGATTGTTACAGAGAAGACATCACTTTCTGTTAATGATATTGAGGCTGAGGTTGAGGCATTTAAGAAGGAAAAGGGCTTTTCAGACGCTGAGATGCTGGCATTAAAGCAGGATGATATTGATACAGTTATCCCTGTATTTGCATATGCTTCTAAGCCTTTTGTTACAGACATAGTTGGTCTTGTTCTTCGTAATATTACCAGATTTGTTACAACTGATTATTATATTGGAAGAATTAAGCATGTTCATGAATTTCAGTATTCTTTTATTGCCGGACAGAAGGTAATAGGAGACCATACAATTTATCTTGGATTTGCAGCAGTAGATGATGAAAGCGGGGTTACAGCACTTGCTAGTGGTTATTCCAAAGAGAACTACCTGGCAATTGATGAAGAGGCAACAGACGCGGTGTGCGAGTTTGCCAATATCAATAACGGTCTTTTTGCATCAGAACAAAGCGAGAAGAATGTTGAGATTGATATGACTCCTCCATTTGCATACAAGAATCAGACGGCTAAGGGTGATGGATACGTTATTCCTGTATATCTTAATGATTCTGAGCTGTATATTTACATATCAGTTGACAGTGATGTAGTAATGGGTGAGACACCTTATGAGTATAAACTGGACAAGAATGTCGGTAGCGTTGTCACTGCAGACAGCCGTGGAACAGTAGTTGTGGTTGACGATTCAAGAATGATTCGTAAAATGCTTCGTGCAATTCTTGAGGAGGCTGGCTACACTGTTGTTGCAGAGGCAGCCAATGGTGTTGAAGCTGTTGAAGAATATAAGAAGTTCAAGCCAGACACAATCACGCTTGATGTAACTATGCCGGAGATGGATGGCGTGGAGGCATTAAGGCAAATAATGGAATATGACAAGGATGCATACGCAATTATGATTACTGCCGCAGGACAGCAGCAGAAGGTAATTGAGGCACTTAAGATTGGTGCTGCCAAGTTCATAATGAAACCATTTCTTAAAGAGGATGTAATTAATAATTTCGAGAGATAATTTTAAACATAGCATCACATAATAGATAATTGATGAGATTATTTATATGTGGTGCTATTTTTATGGAAATTTATTGGAGCACTGGAGGACACAAATTATGGGTCTCACGAGAGGATATTGCGTCTGAGGCCCACGACGCCGAAGAACACTGGGCATCACGAGAGGATATGGTACGTGAGACCCATGAAAGCTATAGCTATGGGTCAGGTACAAGGAAGCAAGCTTATGAATAGGCATGAGGAGGGACCCACCGAAGGTGGGAGGAGTCCTGATGCCACTTAGACCAACGACGCCGAAGAACATTGGGTCTCACGAGAGGATATTGCGCGTGAGACCCACGACAGTTATAGCTATGGGTCAGGCAGAAGGAAGCAAGCTTAGAAGACCCACAACAGCGAAGAGTTCTGGGTCTCACGAGAGGATATTGCGGCTGTGACCCACGACAGTTATAGCTATGGGTCAGGCAGAAGGAAGCAAGCTTAGAAGACCCACAACAGCGAAGAGTTCTGGGTCTCACGAGAGGATATTGCGTCTGCGACCCACGACAGTTATAGCTATGGGTCAGGCACAAGGAAGCAAGCTTAGAAGACCCACGACCGCGAAGAGCTCTGGGTCTCACGGGAGAATGATGCGACTGAGACCCACGACAGAGAAGCATTATGGGCCTCACAGAAGAATCTTGCAACTGAGCCCCATGGAGGCTATAGCTATGGGTCAGACACAAGGAAGCAAGCTTCAGCGACTCACGACGCCGAAGAACACTGGGCATCACGAGAGGATAATGCCCCTGCGACCCACAACAGTGAAGGACGAAATTTTGCATAAAATACACATAAATTATACAATCCGCAGATTGCAATTATACTATGTATGTGATATACAAGGATGTGAGAATAAAAAAGACTTATAATAATTACAACAGGAGATTTAATATATGAGAAAAACAAAAATTATATGTACAATGGGCCCAGCAACAGATCAGGGAGATGTTCTTGAACAGCTGATAATGCAGGGAATGAACGTTGCCAGACTGAATTTTTCACATGGAACACATGAGGAACAGAAGGCAAGGATGGATAGAATCAAAGAGCTTAGAGATAAGTGTGGAAAGCCGGTAGCTATACTCCTTGATACAAAAGGACCAGAGATTAGAATTAAGGACTTTGCAGAGGGGAAGGCGTTTCTTAATCAGGGACAGGAATTTACATTGACCTCAGAGGAAGTTATGGGAGATAGTACCAGGGTATCGTTGACATTTCCGGACCTATACAAGGATATTCAGGTTGGTACATCAATTCTCATTGATGATGGACTTGTTGAGATGAAGGTTGTTCGTATAGAGGATAATGGAGATATTCATTGTAAGGTAATTAATGAAGGCTATATATCTAATCATAAGGGCGTCAATATACCTGGTGTTCATGTAAGCATGCCTTTTATGAGCGATAGAGACAGGGAGGATATTCTATTTGGTATTGAAAATGACGTAGATTTTATTGCGGCTTCTTTTGTCAGATGTGCAGAGGATGTTATTGAGATAAGAACGCTGCTGGATGAGAACAATGGACGCAATATTAAAATTGTATCCAAGATAGAGAATGGTGAAGGAATAGAGAATATTGATGCAATAATAGAGGTTTCAGATGCAATAATGGTTGCCCGTGGAGATATGGGTGTTGAACTTCCAGAGGAAGAGGTTCCTATTATGCAGAAAATGATTATTAAGAAGGTATATGAGGCTGGCAAACAGGTAATTACTGCAACGCAGATGCTTGATTCAATGATGAAAAATCCGCGCCCAACCAGAGCAGAAGCAGCAGATGTAGCTAATGCCATATATGATGGGACAAGTGCAATAATGCTTTCAGGCGAAACAGCAGCAGGTAAGTTCCCAATCGAAGCTCTAGTGACAATGATTAGAATTGCAGTAAGGACGGAACAGGATATAGATTATAAGAAAAGATTTTTCCATATGGGAAGAGAGATGAATCCTGATGTAACAGATGCAATATGTCATGCAACCTGTACAACTGCGTATGACCTTAATGCAAGTGCAATTGTAGTTGTAACCAAGTCAGGAAGGTCTGCAAGGATGATATCAAGATACCGCCCTGCATGTAATATTATTGGATGTGCTACATCTGATAAGGTGTGCAGACAGCTTAATATGTCATGGGGTGTAACACCAATACTTTTGGAGGAGAAGCAGGACCTTTTTGAACTGTTTGAGCATGCAATTCATTCAGCAAAAGAAAAGATGCTTCTTAAGACAGACGATATCACAGTAATAACATCTGGAGTACCAATTGGAATATCAGGAACTACCAATATGATTAAGGTTGAGATTGTAGAATAATGATTAAAAAAATGAGCACAGGCCCCAAAAAGTCTGTGCTCGTAATTATTTACCTAGTTAAATAATGCTATGCAGTAGTAGTAACCCTGTGAATCCTGTGCAACACCAACACCTATTGTTGAGTAGCTGCCGCTAAGCATCAATGCGTTGTGTGCAGAGGAAACTTTCCAGCCACTAACTGTATCAACTGCGGTTCCGAAGAATCTTGCGTAATTCTCCCCGAAGTTACCACTGATACCGTAGTAGGAAGCTATGGAGCTTGCTTTCTGCCAGTTAGGTCTGATGTGTCGTTTGGTGGTTCCATTCTCATATGCTGTCATGTTCCAGTCTGAGTAAGCACTTTCAGCAGCTCTGTGCATTGCAGCTGTTGCAAGTGTGTCATTGTAGCTTAATGCTGGAAGACCGTTGGCTGCTCTATAAGAATTAATCTGGTTAACAACCTCAGATGCAAAAGCAGCGTAGGTGGATTTATTGCTGATGGCTTTGTCATGTGCCTGAGCGTCTGTAAGTGTAGGAACTTTAACGGAAGCCTTTGCCTGGTCGAGTGTTGCATATGTATATGTGTTATTAAAATCCTTAAAGGTTACATTGGTATATGGTGTAGCAGCAGGAGCCTGAGTAGCAGGCTGAGTGGCTGGTTGAGTGGCAGGAGCCTGAGTAGCTGGCTGGGTTGCAGGAGCCTGAGTTGAAGGCTGAGTAGCTGGCTGGGTTGCAGGAGCCTGAGTTACTGGCTGAGCAGCTGGCTGAGTTGTAGGAGCTTCTGTTGCCGGTTGAGTAGCAGGTTCTGTAACTTCCTCCTTACTGTCATTATCGATGTCAGTTATTGAAGCAGCTACCTTGTCAGTTGTGATGGTGCTGTTGTGTGTGGTGTTAGAAAGAGCAGCAGATGGAGAAGTGGTAGCTGCTTCTGTAATAGGAGCCTCTGTAGCAGCTATGCTATCGCCATATGCTTCTGATACAACTTTATATTTGGTAGCTCCAGCAGATACACTGGTTTTGAAAACAGCAATACCGACAATGATGATACACGCAATTGCTGCTGTGATTCCTGTAATTTTAATGATTGTTTTCATTGAATTTTTCATAATGATTACCTCCCGATTGTGCTTAATACTGTTTGTATGGGCAACTGCGACGAGAAGGTAAAAGCTTTATCACCTGCAACCGGCTGTCATTTCCTTATATATAAGGAGGAAGACCCTTGGCTTTGCGTCCTTACCTTTCGGTAAGTTTGCCCATTATGTAATTATCAAATAAAAAAACATCCCTTTTACCGGATGCTTTGAAAATATCTGCGTAATGCAGAACCTGCAACCGGCTGCCAACCATCTCTGGTAAGGCCCTTGGCTTTGCGTCCCTGTCTTTCGACAGGTTTGCCTAATATGTAATTCAACCTATTATCAAGACCCAGGTGGTCTTGTCCTATTTCTTAATTACATTATATCAAAAGTACTAGAAAATACAAGCCATAGTAACAAATTAATTGTATTTTTATTGTTTATATTGTGTTATAATACTATTAATAAAGTCAGACAGTCTGAAAGGAAGGTAGCGGTTTGAAGAAAAAGTATCCAATAATCATTGCTGCAGTCACGGCTGTAATGTTTTCCGCGTCAGAGTTTTTTTTCAGCAGGATTCTTAAGCTTATGATAGACAGAGATGGACTTAACATGAAGAAGTATGTTCGCAGACATAAGCCGGAAGAACTGATACCAGATGATAAAGACACCAGATATACACAATGGATGGATAGCCAGAATTTTGAAAAGATTACAATTACCAGCTATGATGGACTCAGGCTGGTGGGACACTACCTTGCTGCCGGCAATGCAAAGCGCACAATGCTGATGATGCATGGATGGAGAGGAACCTGGAAGGGCGATTTTGCGGCAATGGCCAAAGAATTCTACGAGAGAGGCTGTAATCTTTTATTAATAGAAGAGAGGGCACAGGGTGAAAGTGAGGGCAGATATATAGGCTTTGGGATAGAAGAGAAGGAAGACTGCACAGACTGGGTCAGCTATCTTGTTAATGAGAGAAAAGAGCAGCTCCCCATATATCTTGTGGGAGTATCCATGGGCGCATCAACTGTGCTGATGGCGGCAGGCTCGGATAAGCTTAACAGTCAAGTTAAAGGTGTAATTGCAGATTGCGGCTTTACTTCTCCATATAATATAGTGACCAAGGTTGCGAAAAGTGTTTTTCATGTTGGAAAGCACACAGTTAATATTATGAATAGAAGGTGCCGAAAGAGAGCAGGCTACGGACTGGATGATTACAGCGCAACGGAGGCAATGGAAGACTGCAGGATACCTGTGTTTTTTGCTCATGGGAAAAAAGATGGATTTGTACCATATGAGATGACACTTGAGAATTATGAGGCGTGTGTGGCTTCCAAACACCTGCTGTTAGTGGAGGATGCAGACCATTGTGAATGTTTTACCAAAGAGACCGAAAGATATCTTAATGAGCTGTGGGAATTTTTCGGGTGGGAAGGAAATGATAATATATGAATGATAATCAGTTAACACTGCCATCAATAGAGACAGAACAGATGGCACAGATTCAGGACCAGCTTGCGGCCTTTAAGAAGCTGATGATGCAGTATGAATGTGCAATGCTGGAGGTTAAGACTAAGCTGGATGTTTTGAACACCGAGCTGTCCCACCAGACCAGCCGTAACCCTTTTGAATCTATTAAATGCAGAATTAAAGAGCCGGCAAGCATTATTGAGAAGCTTAAGAGAAATAACTGGCCGGTATCAGTTGAAAGTATAGAACAGAATTTAAATGATGTGGCCGGAATCAGGGTTATATGTTCTTTTCCTGATGACATATATAAGCTGGTGGAATGTCTGCTGGCACAGGATGATATAACTCTTATTGAGAGAAAGGATTATATTCAGAATCCTAAGAAAAGCGGTTATAGAAGCTATCACCTTATTTTGGAGGTTCCGATTTTCCTTACAACGGAGAAAAAACCTATGAGGGTTGAGGTGCAGTTTCGTACAATAGGAATGGACTTTTGGGCTACACTTGAGCACAAGCTCAAATATAAGAAAAACATTAATGATGCTGAAAGCATTTCAGAGGAGCTGTTTTACTGTGCGGACCTGATATGTCAGCTGGACAGAAGAATGCAGCAGATTAGAATTAAGATTGAGAATAACCAGAAACAGAATGAACCTGTGAAGAAGGAGAATGAAGAGACACAATGAGCGGATTTAGGGAGATAGTGGACAGCTGTCCGGTTATTGCGGCAGTTAAGGATGATGAGGGCCTTGATAAATGTCTCACAACAGATATTCAGGTGGTATTCGTTCTGTATGGAGATATTATTACAATTGGAAGCATTGTGGACAGGATTAAGGAAGCAGGAAGAATTGCAATGGTACATATGGATTTGATTGCGGGACTTGCCACAAGGGAGATAAGTGTGGATTACATCAGACATAATACCAGAGCAGATGGGATAATCAGTACAAGACCTAATATTGTCAAGAGAGCCCGAGAGGAGGGTCTTTACACAGTTATGCGTTTTTTTGTCATTGATTCCATGGCATATGATAATATCAACAGTCAGTGCCGCAGCATTAAGCCGGACTGTATTGAGATACTTCCGGGGATCATGCCAAAGGTAATTAAAAAGATTGTCTCGTCTGAGAGGGTTCCTGTTATTGCAGGTGGACTTATATCGGATAAGTCTGACATTATGAACGCTCTTGAGGCCGGTGCAGTGGCAATATCAAGCACTAATCAGGACGTATGGGAAATGTAAAAAACATTTGCATTAATACCGTATATGTTGTATCATATCTATATAAATATTAATAACGTTTGCATGAGATTGGAGTTCAGCAATTGACGGCCGCATGGTGTGGCTGCTTTTGCTGAACCTTTTTTGTATTATCAGGAAGGAGCATTAATAATGTATGATGTAATTGTAATAGGAGCAGGTGTTACAGGCTGTGCAGTGGCTATGGAGCTTGCAAAGAAGGACAGAAGGATTGCTGTTATTGAGAAAAACAGTGATGTGTGCGAAGGAACAAGTAAGGCTAACAGTGGCATTGTTCATGCAGGCTACGATGCAGTACCGGGAAGCCTTAAGGCCAGACTTAATGTTAGAGGCAATGAGCTTATGGGCGAGCTGGCACAAAGACTGGATTTCCCGTTTAAACGCAATGGCTCAATTGTACTGTGCTTTGATGATAAGGACAGACCGGCACTTAATAAGCTGTATGAACAGGGAATTGCCAATGGTGTCCGCGAGCTTAGAATTATTGAAAAAGATGAGCTGCAGCAAATTGAACCTGAGATAAGTGATGACGCAGTTGCCGCACTTTATGCACCAACAGGTGGAATTGTATGTCCTTTTAACCTGACAATTGCAATGGCAGAGAATGCATGTGTCAATGGAGTTGATTTTATACTTAATACTCCGGTAACGGAAGTAAGAGCAGTTCGGGGTGGATATCAGGTCGTGACAGCTACACAGGTATATGATACTAAAATTGTGATTAATGCTGCAGGAGTATATGCAGCTGCAATTCACCGTATGGTAAGCAGTGAGCCTATGCATATTATTCCACGAAAGGGTGAGTACTGCCTGATGGATAAGAAGGTTGGTACATTAGTATCACATACTATATTTCAACTTCCTACCAGATATGGCAAGGGTGTTCTGGTTACACCAACTGTTCATGGTAATCTTCTGGTGGGACCTAATGCTAATGATGTAAGTGATTATGAAGCAGTTAATACCACCGCAGATGGACTTGCAGATGTTACAAAAAGAGCGGCATTAAGTGTCAGGGAGCTTCCGGGAAGATCAGTAATCACATCCTTTGCAGGCTTAAGAGCTCACGAGGAAAAGGGTGATTTTATTATTAAGGAGCCAGAGGATGCCAAGGGCTTTATAGATGTCGCAGGAATTGAGTCGCCTGGACTTACCTGTGCTCCGGCTATTGGAGAATATGTTGCCGGGCTGGTAAATGATATTGCTCCGGCAGCTGACAAAGACTGTTATATAGCTGTCAGGAAAGGAATTCCGCAGATAGCAGCACTTTCATCAGAAGAGCAGAGCCGGCTGATTGCAGAGAATCCGGCTTATGCCAATGTAATATGCAGATGTGAAATGGTAACAGAGGGCGAAATTGTTGATTCTATCAGAAGACCTCTTGGAGCAACAACACTTGATGGGGTTAAAAGAAGAACCAGAGCAGGAATGGGACGGTGTCAGGCCGGATTTTGTTCCCCTAAGACAGTTGAAATTCTTAGCAGAGAGCTTAATGTCAGCCCTGAGGAGATTACAAAATGTGGGGGAGAATCACATTTTATTGTTGGTATGACAAAGGAGGATTTGAGATGAATAAACAGCTTGTTATAATTGGCGGGGGACCTGCGGGACTTGCAGCAGCCATAGCTGCAAAAGAAAATGGAATAGATGACATTCTAATTCTGGAAAGAGACAGCCAGCTAGGTGGAATTCTTAATCAGTGTATTCATAATGGATTTGGACTGCATACCTTTAAGGAGGAGCTTACCGGACCGGAATATGCAGCCAGATATATTGAAAAGGCTCTTAAGCTTAATATAGAATATATGCTGAACACAATGGTTATTAATATTGCATCGGACAGAACAATTACGGCCATGAACAAAGAGCATGGTATTATGACGATAAATGCAGAGGCAGTTATTCTTGCTATGGGCTGTCGTGAGCGTCCAAGGGGAGCACTTAATATTCCGGGCTACAGACCAGCAGGAATATATTCTGCTGGAACAGCACAGCATTATGTTAATATTGATGGGAAAATGCCGGGTCGGGAGGTTGTAATTCTTGGTTCAGGTGATATTGGACTTATTATGGCAAGAAGAATGACACTTGAGGGTGCACATGTTAAAGCAGTTGCAGAGCTTATGCCATATTCCGGTGGTTTAAAGCGTAATATTGTACAGTGTCTTGATGACTATGAAATTCCACTTAAACTTAGTCATACTGTTGTAGATATACAGGGTAAGGAAAGGGTGGAGGGTGTTACACTTGCACAGGTAGATGATAAGCTTCGTCCAATTCCAGGAACAGAAGAAAATATCAAGTGCGATACACTACTTCTGTCAGTAGGTCTTTTACCTGAGAATGAATTGTCTGAAAAGGCCGGGGTAGGAATTAACAAGGTTACAGGCGGACCGGCTGTAGATGAAAGTCTGGAGACAAGTGTAGAAGGTATTTTTGCCTGTGGAAATGTACTGCATGTACATGACCTTGTAGATTTCGTATCCCAGGAGGCCAGTCAGGCAGGTAAAATGGCAGCTCAGTATATACTTGGCAGGCTTAAGAGGGCTGATGAATATATTGCCATTGCGGCTGAAAATGGAGTCAGATATACAGTTCCGGCTAAAATATGTGCAGCAAGAATGGATGAGAAGCAGCTTGTAAGATTTCGTGTTGGTGGTGTATATAAAAATGTCAGTATTGTTGTAACAGTCAATGGTCAGGTTATTTTATCCCAGAAAAAGAGAACAGTGGCACCTGGTGAGATGGAGCAGATAATGCTCCCGAAGCAGGCACTGATGGATGCGGGAAAAACTGACAGAATAGTAATAGGGCTTAAGGAGGAATAATCATGGTCAAAGAGCTTACATGTATTGGGTGTCCTATGGGGTGTGCGCTTCTGGTAGATATGACAGATATGGATAATATTACTGTGACAGGCAATACCTGTCCGCGTGGTGGGGAATATGCCAGAAAAGAGGTAACCAATCCAACAAGGATTGTTACATCAACTGTAAGGGTTTTGGGAGGAATTTACAACTGTGTATCTGTGAAGACGGCTTCTGATATTCCTAAGGATAAGATAATGGAGTGCATGCGTGCACTTAAGAATGTGGAAATAGAGGCACCTGTAAGAATTGGAGACGTAATAATTGAAAATATTGTTGGAACAGGTGTTGAAATAGTTGCTACAAAGAATGTACAATGTAAGCAGGTATTTTAACAGCAGGGAGGACGTTTATGGAGAATCAGTATATAATGGCACTGGACCAGGGTACCACAAGTTCAAGATGCATAATTTATGACCAAACAGGTAAAATCATTTCAGTTGCACAGAAGGAGTTTGAACAGATATATCCAAAGCCAGGCTGGATAGAGCATAATCCGTTGGAAATCTGGTCTTCACAACTGTCAGTGGCAATGGAAGCAATTGTTATGGCAGGGCTTACATATAGAAATATTAAGGGTATAGGAATTACCAATCAGAGAGAGACAACAATTGTATGGAATAAGAATACAGGTAAGCCTGTGTATAATGCAATTGTATGGCAGTGCAGAAGAACCTCTGAAAGAATAGACAGAATGAAGGCTGAGAACATGACTGATTTGGTAAGGTCACGTACAGGTCTTTTACCGGATGCATATTTTAGTGCATCCAAAATAGAGTGGATTCTGGATAATGTGGAGGGAGCAAGAGAAGAGGCTATGAAGGGAAATCTGCTGTTTGGAACAGTGGATACGTGGCTCATATGGAATCTGACCAAAGGCAGGGTTCATGTAACAGATTACACCAATGCCTCAAGAACGATGCTTTTCGATATACATAAGCTGTGCTGGGATAAGGAGCTGCTGGAGTATTTCCGGATTCCCGAGACGATGCTCCCACAGGTTCGTCCGTCAAGCTGTGTATATGGATATACGGACGAGAATGTTCTTGGCGGCGAGATTGCTATTGCCGGAGCAGCAGGGGACCAGCAGGCAGCGTTGTTTGGACAGTGCTGTTTTGAGCCGGGAGAGGCAAAGAACACATATGGCACGGGCTGTTTTTTACTGATGAATACAGGCAGCAAAGCCATTGAATCCCATAATGGACTTATTACAACTATTGCAGCAAGCGATGGCGATAAGGTTCAATATGCGCTGGAGGGCAGTGTGTTTGTGGCAGGAGCCGCAATTCAGTGGCTGCGTGACAGTATGAGAATGATTAAATCAGCGTCTCAGTCAGAGGAATATGCTGATGTTATACATGATACTAATGGTGTATATATTGTTCCTGCATTTACCGGGCTTGGGGCACCATATTGGGACCAGTATGCCAGGGGAACAATAGTTGGAATTACAAGAGGCTGCCAGAAAGAGCATTTTATCAGGGCAACTCTTGAATCAATTGATTATCAGGTATATGATGTGCTTCAGTCAATGGAGGATGATTCAGGTATTCATCTTAAAGCACTGAAGGTGGATGGAGGCGCAAGTGTCAACAATTTCCTGATGCATTTCCAGTCAGATATACTCAATACCGTGGTTCGCAGACCTAAGCTTATTGAGACAACCTCTCTTGGAGCTGCATATCTTGCAGGGCTTGCAGTAGGCTATTGGACTGACAGAGAAGAGATTAAGAAGAACTGGCAGCTTGGCAGAGAATTTACTCCTGATATGGAGGATGAAGTGAGAACAGAGAAGCTTAAGGGCTGGAAGCGTGCCATAAGATGCGCAAGAGCATGGGCAGAGGATGAATAAGAAAGTGTATTAACATAGCCGCCGGATTGGCGGCTATGTTTGTATGTGTACTTGACATGAAGGAATAATCAACATAGAATGTATAACTAATGGAGGTATTATATACCCGAAGGATGGTTAGAGAATCAGATGGAGAGAAAAGTTAATCTTAATGAGATAACAGATGGAAGATTATATGGGACAGGTGACATGGTTAAGGCAGGCTGTGGGGATTGCAGCGGATGTCATTTGTGCTGTACGGGTATGGGAACCTCAATTATACTTGACCCATATGATGTATATAGAATTACGCAGGGAACGGGTCTGTCTTTTGACCAGATGATTAATGTTAATGTGGAGCTTAACGTTGTGGACGGAATTATTCTACCTAATATTAAGCTGACTGGAAGTGAAGAGAAGTGTACCTTCTTAGATGCCAATGGAAGATGCAGTATACATCCGTATAGACCTGGTATCTGCAGAATGTTTCCACTGGGCAGAATCTATAATGATAATGGATTTAAATATTTTCTCCAGATTAACGAATGCCCTAAGCCTAATAAGGTTAAGGTAAAGGTAAGCCGATGGATAGATACGCCACAGCTGGCGGAGTACGAGAAGTACATATGGGACTGGCATTGTTTTCTTAAGGAGATGGAGAAGCTTGTTGCACAGCTTAATAATAGTGAGGCAGCACATAACGTAAGTGTTATGGTAATGAGATTTTTCTATTTAACAATGTTTGATAATACAAGGGAATTTTATGGTCAGTTTTATGAAAGACTGGAATATATTCGAAAGAGACTGGGGGAATTGTAATGAGCAGTAATAAGAGAAAACAGCATGGAGTAAGATTTTTACATTTCAAAATATCTTTTTCACCAGATATTATTAAGATACTGGCAATGGCATTGGCTGTAATTGCCCAGGTGGCAGTGGTTGTACTTCCGTCCGTGTTCTTCAGACAGTATATCGCACACATTAACTGGATTCTGGAGCTTATTTCGCTTGTTGTAGTTTTGTATATCATCAAGTCTGATATTAATCCGGTATATAAGATTCCATGGATAGTAATTCTTTTTATTTTACCTATATTTGGAGGAATTATTTATCTTATTTATGGCAGGGCACATTTTGGTAAAAAAGAGATAATTAAGACAAGAAGCGTTGTGGAGGCCACCAAAGAGGCTATTTATTCAAGGCCTGTATACAATGAGGAGCTTAAGAGTGAGGATTTATATGCAGGAATTCAGGCAGAATATTTGAAAAACAGGGCGGATGCACCGGCATATAAGCACACAGCAACACAGTTTTTTCCTTTGGGAGATGATATGCTTCCGGTTATGCTTCAGGAGCTGGAGAAGGCTAGGCGTTTCATTTTTATGGAATTTTTCATAATTGAAGAGGGCAAGATGCTGAACCCGATTCTTGAAATCCTTGAAAGAAAGGCGGGGCAGGGGCTGGATGTTCGATTTATGTATGACAGCTTTGGCAGCATGACCAAGATTCATGTTGGGATTATCAAACGTCTTCAAAGCAAGGGAATTAAGGTATTTGAATTTAACAGCTTTAGAACAATTATTGATTCCAGATACAATAACAGGGACCATCGTAAAATATGTGTAATTGATGGTAACGTAGGCTTTACAGGTGGAATTAATCTTGCAGATGAGTATATTAATCAGACGGTAAAGTTCGGACACTGGAAGGATACGGCAATTATGGTTAAGGGCGAAGCTGTATGGAGTCTTACCACCATGTTTTTATCTCTGTGGGATACGAGCACGTATGCCACAGACGATTTTGGAAAATATGAGCCCACAGAGAAATTTGATTATGACAATGGTTATGTTGTTCCGTATACTGATTATCCGCTGGATGATGAGGCCGTGGGCAAAAATGTATATCTGAATATTATTAACCGTGCAAGACGGTATGTATATATCATGACCCCGTACCTTATTATTGATAATGTAATGGTTACGGCACTTGAAAATGCAGCCAGAAATGGCATTGATGTACGAATTATCACACCTGGTATTCCAGATAAAAAACTGGCTTACATGCTTACAAGGTCATATTATGAGGTACTTATCAGGCAGGGTGTAAAGATATATGAATATACACCGGGCTTTGTACACGCCAAAATATTTGTGTCAGATGATGAAACAGCAGTGGTTGGAACCATTAATCTTGATTATAGAAGTCTTACCCACCATTTTGAGAATGCAATATGGATGTATAAGACCTCTGCAGTAGCAGATATTAAGAAGGATTACATGAATACCCTTGATAAATGTGAGCTGTATCCTCTTGAGAGATGCAAAAAACAGTCCCTTCTCAAAAGAATACTTCTTCCGATACTGAGACTGTTCTCACCATTGTTCTAATATAATTACAATTAAACTAAGGCTTTCTTGATAGCTGTAAAGCTCTCCTTACTTATCACATGTTCGATGCGGCACGCATCTTCGGCGGCAATCTTGGAATCAACACCAAGGCTGATAAGCCAGCTTGTAAGTACTGTGTGTCGCTCATATATCATCTCCGCAATCTCACGTCCGGATGGTGTAAGAGTGATATAACCTGCGTCTGATACAATTATATGTCCATTTTCGCGAAGTCCCTTCATTGCAACACTGACACTTGGCTTGGTAAATCCAAGTTCAACTGCAATGTCAATGGAACGTACAACAGGGAGACGCTGACTTAATACTAATATTGTTTCAAGATAATTTTCTGACGATTCATTAGATTTCAATTGCAATCCCTCTTTCTACTGTAGATATCCAGAATTATATCATATTTTTTGTACCAAAACAATGACATAAACATCTAAAAAGGTTATTGACATCTTACATAAGTTAGCATATACTAACCAATATAAGCAGAAAGAAAGGCGAATATCATGGAAAAATATATTGGTACGATAGTTGTTGCAGTTATACTTGCTGCTATTGTTGCATTTGTAATAATTAAGATGGTTAAGGATAAGCGTGCAGGAAAGTCCTCCTGTGGTTGTAATTGTCCTGGCTGCAGTGGACACTGCCAGACCCAGAACAGCGGAAGATAGAAAAGACAGCATAAAGACCTCTTTTATGGGACACAATTATGTATATGTGTAACATAAAGGAGGTCTTTTTTTGCGCAAATTAATAATAAGTAATGTATACGGAAGAGAGATAATGGATTCTCGTGGTAATCCAACTGTAGAAGCAGAGATAACACTGTGCGATGGCACAAGAGGCAGAGGCAGCGCGCCAAGTGGAGCCTCAACAGGTGTATTTGAGGCGCTGGAGCTTAGAGATGGAGACACAAGGTACAACGGATTGGGAGTCAGAAAGGCAGTATACAATATTAATACGGTTATTGCCAAAAAACTGGAGGGGATGGATGCTATGGACATCTATGCAGTTGATAATGCCATGATTGAGCTGGATGGCTCCAGGGATAAGCATGTGCTGGGTGCCAATGCAGTTCTGGCTGTATCTATAGCAGTATCAAGAGCAGCAGCTAATTCTCTTGACATTTCGTTGTACCAGTATTATGGCGGAACGCAGGCCAGGGTAATGCCTGTTCCAATGATGAATATTCTTAATGGAGGAGCACATGCAGCCAACACAATTGATACTCAGGAATTTATGATAATGCCAATTGGTGCTCAATCCTTTGCAGAAAGGCTTAGGTGGTGCAGTGAGATATTTCATGCCCTGGCTGGCATTCTTAAGTCTCGTGGACTTGCAACCTCTGTTGGAGATGAGGGCGGATTTGCACCAGACCTAAGCGGAGATGAGGAGGCTATTGAGACAATTCTTGAGGCTGTTGTGAAAGCAGGATATAAGCCTGGTGAGGATGTGGTTATTGCAATTGATGCAGCAGCGAGTGAGTGGAAGAGTGAGGAAGCAGGAAGATATCATATGCCAAAGAGCGGAAAGGACTACTCAACTGTTGAGCTGATTGAACACTGGAAAAATATATGCGACCAATATCCGGTTGCATCAATTGAGGACCCTTTGGATGAGGAGGACTGGGAGGGCTGGAAAAAGATAACGGCTTTGCTTGGTGACAGAATACAGCTTGTAGGAGATGACCTTTTTGTAACTAATACAGAAAGACTTGAAAAGGGTATAGATATGGGCTGTGGCAATGCCATATTAATTAAGCTTAATCAGATAGGTTCAGTGTCAGAGACAATGGAGGCAATAAGAATGGCTCAAAAGGCAGGCTACAACGTTATTGTGTCCCACCGCTCAGGAGAAACAGAGGATACCACCATAGCTCATCTTGCAGTTGGAACCAACGCCGGGCAGATTAAAAGTGGTGCGCCAAGCAGAAGTGAGCGGGTAAGCAAGTATAATGAGCTGTTAAGAATAGAAGAAAATATCTTTTGATAGATATTTTAGCTTGGATACGCTATAATCATAAGCATAATATGTTGGAAGGAAGCAGATGAATGATTAAACCTAATGATAAAAAAGGGCACCTTAAGCCTGCGATAATATTGAGCGTGGCCGTTGGCGTGGCAATTATTGCCATTGCCGTGGCTGCCGCCAATGTTAACAGACATGTGGCAGATACACTTACAGGTCTGGTTGCCTATTCTGTTGAAGGACAGATACATATATATGATTGCGGAGAGAAGAGCGAAAGCGTTGTGGAAGCTGCCGAGAATATGGAATGCTTTGATGGCGTATTTGCAGATGAGAAGCAGCTGTATTTTATTGCTCATGACGAGTATATGAATGGATGCATATATTCCTATAACAGTGAGCTTAAGTCAGTAACTCCACTTGGTATGTCCGGTGCATATCTGGCAATCGATTATGATAAGAACAGCCAGAGAGTTGTTTTCCTGCGTCAGCAGAGGGAGAATAGCTATTCAATAGGATATATGGAGGCAGACGGGTCGGAGACAATTATTGCAGATATTGAAGACCCGGTATTTTCCTTAAGCTATTCCGTAGAGGATAGTAAAATATATTACACAACCTATTTTAACGATAAGTATATGCTTATGTCACTTAATCCGGATGACGGGGTATCAAGAAAGCTACTGGAATCAACAGACGAAATGGGTTATGTAAGCTCCAGCGCCAAATACATATATGTAACCCAAAGCATTGATGAGAAAGGGACATTAATGTATGTTAGTAAGTCAAGAGACACCCTTAATAAAATGCCGTTTGAAACGGAAAGTTTTAACAGTATTGTTATTACACCTGTAACAGATACCAAATATATAGTCTGCTCTGATAAATCAGGCCTGTTCCAGCTGTACGTGTGTAATGGCTCCAATATGGTACAGCTTGAGGTTCCACATACGGATAAGGATATAACATTGTCAGATTATTATGCAGTAAAGTAATTGGAGGAATGAATTATGTATGACCAGCTAACACAAAATGATATTAAGAAGATGGAAGAGGAGATACAGCACCGTAAGCTTGTAGTCAGAAAGGAGCTTATTGAGTGTGTTAAGGAAGCAAGGGCACATGGAGACCTAAGTGAGAATTTTGAGTATCACGCAGCCAAGAAGGAGAAGAATCGTAATGAGAGCCGAATCAGATATCTTGAGAGAATGATTAGAACGGCTCAGGTGATAAGTGATTCCTCAGCTGAGGACGAGGTTGGGCTTAATAATACTGTTGAGCTGTATTTTGAGGATGATGACGAAACGGAGAAATTCAAGATAGTAACAACAGTCAGAGGTAATTCACTTAATGGATATGTAAGTAATGAATCTCCAATTGGCATGGCGGTTCTGGGACACAAAATTGGTGACAGAGTACTTGTAGAGGTAACACCGGGCAATGGCTACTATGTGGTAATTCGTTCAATTGATAAATCAACTGATGATGGAGACGATACAATAAGGAGCTTTTAATACGTGGTATCAGATTAGTACCAATCCAAAGGAGACATATGAAGAAAATATTACTTGTTGCAGTTAATTCCAAGTACATACATTCCAATCTTGCTGTATACTGCCTTAAGGCAGCCGCCGGGCAGTATTCAGACAATGTTGATATAAAAGAATATACAATTAATAATCAGACTGATGACATCCTCAGAGGCATATACGAATGCAGACCGGATGTCATCGGTCTTTCCTGCTATATATGGAATATTACAATAATTAAAGAGCTTATTGTTGAGCTTGCAAAGGTGCTGCCAGGTGTTCCTATATGGCTTGGGGGACCTGAGGTATCCTATAATGCAGAATGGTATGTGGCTAATTATGATAATGTAGCAGGTGTAATGCGCGGTGAGGGTGAGGAGATTTTTGCCAGTCTTACAGCCTGCTATGAGGAGGACAGAATCCGTGATATTGAACTGATACAGGGAATTACAATGAATACACCACATGGAATAATTAATAATCCATGTCCACCGCCAATAGATATGAGCAATATGAAGATGCCGTATGATGTGTCAGACTATAATAAAGACAGCTACAGGAACAAAATAATCTATTATGAAAGCTCCAGAGGATGTCCTTTTTCCTGCAGCTACTGCCTCTCCTCAGTGGATAAACGCCTTAGATTTCGCAGTACCAGCATGGTTTTAGCAGATTTACAGTTTTTTATTGATAATGAGGTTTCACTTGTAAAGTTTGTGGACAGAACCTTTAACTGCCAGAAGGAGCACGCACTCACAATATGGAGATATATTAAGGAGCATGACAGGGGAATAACTGAGTTTCATTTTGAGATTGCAGCAGATATTCTTGATGATGAGGAGATAGAGGTGCTTAATTCCATGCGCCCGGGTCTGGTGCAGCTTGAGATAGGAGTTCAGTCAACTAATCCGGATACGGTTAAGGCAATTCACAGAAGCATGAATATTAAAAAGCTTGCAGATAATGTTGAAAAGATTAGAAACGGGCATAATATCCATATGCATCTTGACCTGATTGCCGGATTGCCATATGAGAATCTGGAATCCTTTGGGCATTCCTTTGATGATATATACGCAATGAGACCGGACCAGCTTCAGCTGGGATTTTTAAAGCTGTTGTACGGTTCACTTATGAAGGATGAGGCACAAAAGTATGGAATTGTAGGACGTGAGCAGCCGCCATACGAGGTGCTGTACACGAACTGGCTAAGCTTTGGAGATATAATAACACTTAAATTAGTAGAAAATGTAGTGGATATGTTTTATAACAGTGGAATGTTTGGCTGTTCACTGTCATTTCTTATGGATTATGTTGAAGCTCCATTTGAATTGTATCTTGAGCTGGGACGTTATTATGACAGGCATTATCCACAGGGCAGCCTACCATCAAGGAACGGAAAATACGAGCTTTTGTATGCCTTTGCCCAGGAGCTTATTAAGGATAAAAAGGCAATAGGATATTTTAAGGATATTATTAAATACGATATGCTTAAAAGAGACAATGTTAAAGCGCTGCCTGATTTTCTGGAGTTTAATGCAGAAAAAGCAGCCAGAGCACGTTCTTTTTCAGGGGACAGAAAGCTTACAAAGGCAGAACATATAGAGATTTTTGATATTGATGTTGTATTATACGAGAATGAACATACGATATCTGTTAAGGAGACGGCGGTGTGGTTTGATTATGGACACAGAACACCTCATGACAATAATGCATGCATAAAAATATTAGAAAGTTTATAGAATCTTAATTGAATTAGTGATTTGTGTGTGATAGTATCATGTTTAACGTTTAAATTCAGACAGGAGGATTCAATGAAACATATATTTGGCAATATGAAGAAATACTGGGTTTCGGTTGTGATTATTCTGGGCTTGCTTATAGCACAGGCTTTCTGTGATTTTGCACTGCCTACCTACACCTCAGACCTGATAGACACAGGTATCACCAATGACGGTGTAGCCTATGCCACACCTACGCAGATGACTGCCACCACATATCTGTCGGTAGCAATGATTATGACAGATGAGGAGCAGAGCCTGTGGAAGGATGCATATGAAACAGGGGATAATGGTGATTACTATCTTAAGGATGGTATGAGCCAGGAAAAGTTAGATGAGACCTTTGTTAAGCCCATTGCAGCATATTATATGATGATGCAGATGATGAGCCAGCAGGGAGGAGACAAAGCTTTTGATACAGGCACAATGCCAACTGACAGGGATTCTGTTCTTGCTATGAGAACAGCTATTGATGAACAGCTGGATAAGCTGGGAGACTCAATGGTATCATCCTATGCAATTGCTTTTACCAAGCAGGAATATACAGCAGTAGGTATAAATCTTGATAAGATGCGTACAGCATATTTGTGGAAGATGGGTGGATTTATGATTCTGTTCGCCCTGGGAATGGCTGCGATATCAGTTGCAGTAGGATATCTTGCATCAAAGGTGGCAGCGGGGGTAGGACGTGACCTTCGTAAGAAGATTTTTGCCAAGGTTGTTAATTTCTCAGACGCAGAGATTGGCAAATTCTCCACAGCATCTCTTATTACGAGAACAACTAATGATGTTCAGCAGATTCAGCAGGTAACCGTTCTTTTACTTAGAATGATTATGTATGCACCAATTATGGCGATATTCGGAATAGTTAAGGTTGTAGGAACAGGTGCCGGAATGGGCTACATTATTGTAATTGGTGTTGCGGCTATCGCTTGTCTCATGGCAGTTCTTATGGCTATTGCAATGCCAAGATTCAAGATTATGCAGAAGCTGGTAGATAAGGTTAACCTTATATCAAGAGAGATTCTTACCGGACTTCCTGTAATCAGGGCATTCAGCAGGGAGAAGCATGAAGAGAAGAGATTCGATGATGCTAATAAAGAGCTTACAGGAGTAATGTTATTTACTAACAGAGTAATGACCTTTATGATGCCGGTTCTTATGATAATTATGAATGCGATGTCAGTATTCATAGTATGGACTGCGGGACATAGAATTGATTCAGGTGTAATGGAGGTCGGAACAATGACTGCCTTTATTACATACACAATGATGATTGTAATGGCATTTCTTATGCTTACAATGGTGTCTGTAATGCTTCCAAGAGCAGGCGTTGCTGCTGACCGTATAGATGAGGTATTAAAGACAGAATCCACAATTAATGATAAAGAAACTGCAGTAGACATGAAGGATATGAAGGGTGTGGTCAGATACGATCATGTTAATTTCAAATTCCCTGATGCAGAGGGCTATGCTCTTGAGAACATTGATTTTGAGGCACGTCCCGGAACAACAACTGCTATTATCGGCAGCACAGGCTGTGGTAAATCAACGCTTATTAACCTGATTCCAAGATTCTTTGATGTAACAGAGGGTGCAATTACAATTGATGGAACCGATGTAAGAGACATATCTCTTGAAAGCCTTAGAGGACATATTGGATATGTGCCTCAGAAGGGAGTACTTTTCTCAGGAACAATTGCAGATAATATTAAGTATGGACAGAGTACAGAGTCTGATGAGGCAATGTATGAGGCAGCAGGTATTGCCCAGGCCACTGACTTTATAGAGGAGAAGCCTGATGGCTATGAAAGTGCTATTGCCCAGGGCGGTAATAATGTATCTGGTGGACAGAAGCAGAGACTTTCAATCGCCAGAGCAATTGCCAGAAATCCACAGATATATATTTTCGATGACAGCTTTTCTGCATTGGATTTCAAGACAGATATAACTCTTCGTAAGGCACTTGGACCAAAGGTCAAAGACAAAACAGTATTTATTGTAGCGCAGCGAATAAGCACAATTCTTTATGCAGACCAGATACTGGTACTGGATGATGGCAGGCTCGTTGGCAAGGGAACTCATAAAGAGCTTATGAAGACCTGTGAAGTATATGAACAGATAGCTACCTCACAGCTTTCAGAAAAAGAATTAGAGAACAGTCTGAAGGAGGTGCAGTAATGGAAGAGAATAAGACAGCTAATACAAGACCTGCAGGAGCGCGTGGACCTATGGGACACGGAAGAATGGGAGCAGGAGAGAAGGCTAAGGACTTTAAAGGAACAATTGGCAAGCTTTTCAGATATATAGGAAGCTACAAATACGCAATTATTGTTTTTTCAATATTTGCAATAGGAAGTACAGCATTCAATGTAATAGCACCTAAGACGCTTGGTAAGGCAACAACAGAGCTGTTTACAGGCTTTACAGCCAAGATATCAGGTACAGGCGGTATTGACTTTGGGAAAATAGGCAGAATTCTCCTTATTGTATTGGGATTGTATGTTGTTGCATCGCTTTTCAATTTTATTCAGGGCTTTATTATGACCGGGATTACCCAGAAGCTTTGCTATAGAATGAGAAAAGAGATATCACAGAAGATTAACAGAATGCCAATGAAATATTTTGAGAGCAGAACCTATGGAGAGGTGCTTTCAAGAATTACTAATGATGTAGATACACTTGGCAATGGACTTAATCAGTCTGTAACAACGCTTGTAACGTCAATTTCCACACTTATAGGTGTGTTCATAATGATGATGACAATCAGCCCGATAATGACGCTTATTGCATTGCTTATTGTACCAATAAGTATGGCACTTATAGGCTTTGTAATGAAAAAATCCCAAAAGCATTTCCGTACGCAGCAGGAATATGTTGGACATATCAATGGTCAGGTTGAAGAAATTTATGGCGGACAAAATGTTGTTAAGGCCTTTGGCAGAGAAAAAGCCATACAGAAAACCTTTAATGATACTAATGACGTGCTTTATGAGTCAGCATGGAAGTCACAGTTCTTTTCAGGAATGATGATGCCTATTATGATGTTTATTGGTAATCTTGGATACGTGGCTGTTGCAATTTCAGGAGCGTTCCTTGCTGCTAATGGCGTTATTACAGTAGGTAATATTCAGGCATTTATATCCTACGTTAAGCAGTTTACGCAGCCAATTCAGCAGATTGCCCAGGTTACTACAATGATGCAGTCAATGGCAGCAGCTGCCGAAAGAGTATTTGCGCTTCTTGATGAGGAGGAAGAGGACCAGGTAGCCCAGAATCCTTATATTCCTGAGCGTATAGAGGGCCATGTTGAATTCAAGGATGTAAGATTTGGATACAAGGAAGACCAGATAATTATTAACGATTTTAATGCTGAGGTTACACCGGGCAGACAGATAGCCATAGTTGGACCTACCGGAGCAGGCAAGACTACAATGGTTAAACTGCTTATGAGATTCTATGACGTCAATTCCGGTGAAATTCGACTGGATGGACATAATATCAAAGATTTTAACAGAAGTAATCTACGAGAAGCCTTTGGAATGGTTTTGCAGGATACATGGCTTTTCAAGGGAACAATCATGGAAAATATCAGATATGGAAGACTTGATGCAACTGATGAAGAGGTTATTGCGGCTGCCAAATCTGCTCATGCCCATCATTTTATTGAGACACTTCCAGGCGGCTATAACATGGAGCTTAATGAGGATGCATCCAACGTATCACAGGGTCAGAAGCAGCTTTTGACAATTGCAAGAGCTATTCTTGCTGATAATCCGGTTCTTATTCTTGATGAGGCAACCTCATCTGTTGATACAAGAACTGAGCATAGAATACAAAGAGCCATGGATAATCTTATGAAGGGCAGAACAAGCTTTGTAATTGCCCACAGACTTTCAACCATTAAGAATGCTGATTTAATTCTTGTTATGAAGGATGGAGATATTATTGA
Organism: uncultured Butyrivibrio sp.; assembly: GCA_964441705.1. Classification (GTDB taxonomy): domain Bacteria; phylum Bacillota; class Clostridia; order Lachnospirales; family Lachnospiraceae; genus Eshraghiella. The sequence continues at coordinate 22,787 of CAYTWF010000012.1, read as the reverse complement.
GCAGGGCAGTCATAATGAGCTTATGACAGCCAATGGATTTTATGCACAGCTGTACAATTCACAGTTTGAAGAGGTTACTGCGTAAAATTAATTTTGCTGGACGGGCAGGCTGTTTTGCGGTACACTTATAGCAGATGCCAACCTAACGTGAAGGCAGTAATATATATACCAGGAGGAATTATTTTGAAAGATATACAGGTTACAATTAATCCTACAGAGATAAGAAGTCTGCAGTACAACAATGCTTTTTCAAAGAAGCCGGGAGAGAGAATACAGCTTTCAGTTAAGTCTGAGGCGTCAATTAAGCTTAATCCCACTAATCCGGTTATTGCAATCGTTGGTGTTAAGGTTACAGTTGAGGACCCTGACAAGTGTATTCAGATGGAGATAGAGACAATAACAGGTGTTACAGTAAGTACTTTTGTTGACAATCTGGACCAATACATTAAGGAAAGATATCTTCCGGTTATTCTTATGTCAGCCAATGAGAAGATACGTTCAGTAAGTGCCATTGTTGGTACCCCTATTAAGATTCCTAATCCAAGATTTGGTAATGCTGCTCCTGAGAGTGCGGGACCTGAAGGATTAACACAATAATACACATGCCCCTCAGACATTGCTTTGAGGGGCTTTTTTATATGCAGTTTGGCAGGAGGCTAATTATATGACTATTGGTGGAATTCAGAAAATGACCCTTCTTGACTACCCGGGAAAGGTGGCCTGTATTGTTTTTACGGCAGGATGTAATTACAGATGTCCGTTTTGCCATAACTCACAGCTGGTAATTAATCCTGAAATCAGAATGGAGGAGCAGGAATTTTTCGGCTATCTTGATAAACGTAAAAATATGCTTGAGGGTGTGTGCATAACTGGAGGAGAGCCGCTTATTCATCAGGATATTGAGGATTTTATTAAGAAGATACGGCAGAGAGAATTAAGTATCAAGTTAGACACTAACGGCAGCAGTCCTGATTATCTTAAGCTTTTGTGCGGACAGGGGCTTATCGACTATGTGGCAATGGATATTAAGAATTCTCCGAATAAGTACAGCCGCACCTGTGGTGTTAAGGTGGATATGGATAAAATAACTGAGAGCATAGACTACCTTATTCATGGCAGGGTGGATTATGAATTCAGGACTACAGTTATGAATGAGCTGCATACCTGTGAGGATATCAGGCGTATTGGAGAGCTGATTAACGGCGGAAAAAGACATTATATTCAGCCCTATAAAGCAACGGACAGTGTAATTGCCATAATGGAAAAGGGAGAGGCTGACCCGTTTACTTCTCCATCAGCCAGTCAGCTTGAGAGCTACAGAATGATAATGAGTGAATATGTTACTCAGGCAGAAATTCGTGGATGATACTATATATAGAATTAAATACAATTAATAAACACAATATATTGTGCTGCACAGTTGACACTGGAAAATAACGGTGTTATTCTTATGATACATGGACTTTTGTCTGGAGCGTGAAACAGTTGTGGAAAGGTGGATTATAATGTATCAGGTAAAAAAGAGAGATAACAGGATAGTGAAATTTCAGTTGTCAACAATAAGTGCAGCGATTACCCATGCTTTTGAGGCGTGTGAAAGGAATTATAACGATGATTTAATTGATTTTCTTGCACTTAAGGTAACTGCTGATTTTGAACCAAAGATTAAGGATGAGCTGATTGCGGTAGAGGATATACAGGACAGCGTTGAGGCTGTTTTGGTACATGCCGGATACCCTGATGTGGCCAAATCCTATATTTTATATAGAAAGCAGAGAGAAAAGCTGCGTAATATGAAGTCCACTATTCTGGATTACAAGGAGATAGTTGATAACTATGTTAATGTAAGTGACTGGAGAGTTAAGGAGAATTCTACAGTTACATATTCCGTTGGAGGACTGATTCTAAGCAACTCCGGTGCAATAACTGCTAATTACTGGCTGTCAGAGGTATATGACGAGGAGATTGCCAATGCCCACAGAAATGCGGATATTCATATACATGATTTATCAATGCTTACAGGCTACTGCGCCGGCTGGTCACTTAAACAGCTGATAAAAGAGGGACTTGGAGGGATTACAGGCAAAATAACCTCTGCACCGGCAGCCCACCTGGCTACCTTATGTAATCAAATGGTGAATTTTCTTGGAATTATGCAAAATGAATGGGCGGGAGCGCAGGCTTTTTCATCCTTTGATACATACCTTGCTCCCTTTGTAAAGGTGGACAACCTTTCTTATAAGCAGGTTAAGAAGTCAATTGAATCATTTATATATGGCGTTAATACTCCAAGCAGATGGGGAACTCAGGCTCCTTTTTCCAATATTACACTGGACTGGGTTGTACCGGATGACCTGGCAGAGCTTCCTGCAATTGTCGGTGGCAGGGAAATGGATTTCAAGTACAAGGACTGCAAGGCTGAAATGGATATGGTTAACAAGGCCTTTATTGAGGTTATGATAGGTGGAGATGCCAATGGAAGAGGATTTCAATACCCGATTCCTACATATTCTATTACAAGAGATTTTGACTGGTCTGAGACAGAGAATAACAGGCTGCTGTTTGAGATGACCTCCAAATATGGAACCCCTTATTTTTCCAATTATATTAATAGCGATATGGAACCGGGTGATGTGAGAAGTATGTGTTGCAGGCTGAGACTTGACCTGCGTGAGCTTCGTAAGAAATCCGGAGGCTTTTTCGGAAGCGGGGAAAGTACAGGCTCCATAGGTGTGGTAACTATTAACATGCCTAGAATTGCTTACCTTTCAGCTAATGAGAATGATTTTATGAAGAGACTGGACAGACTGATGGATATTAGTGCAAGGTCTCTTAAGATAAAGAGAACAATTATTACCGGACTTCTTAAGGAAGGCCTGTATCCATATACTAAAAGATACCTGGGAAGCTTCGATAATCATTTTTCAACAATAGGTCTTATTGGAATGAATGAGGCTGGACTTAATGCTGCATGGATTAAAAAGGATATGACTCATAAGGAGACACAGGAATTCTCCAAGAGAGTTCTTAATCATATGAGAGAAAGACTATCGGATTATCAGGAGCAGTACGGTGACCTTTATAATCTGGAGGCAACTCCGGCAGAATCCACCGCCTACAGACTTGCCAAACATGATGTTGCCCAGTATCCGGATATTATAACGGCTACAGAGCATGGCAATACACCATATTATACCAACAGCTCTAATCTTCCGGTGGGCTTTACAGAGGATATATTTGAAGCACTTGATATACAGGACGAGCTGCAGACACTGTATACCTCGGGAACGGTATTTCATGCCTTTCTTGGAGAAAAGCTGCCTGACTGGAGAGCTGCAGCAACACTTGTGCGTAAGATTGCAGAGAATTACAGAATGCCATATTATACGCTGTCTCCGGTATATTCTGTATGCAGCAGTCATGGATATATTGCAGGAGAGCATTTTACCTGTCCGGTATGCGGAGCCAAAGCAGAGGTATACAGCAGAATTACAGGGTATTACAGACCTGTACAGAACTGGAATGATGGCAAGGCTCAGGAATACAAGGAGAGAAAATCCTATGATATTCCCGCATCATTTAACGCGCATAATAATCTGAATAATACATATACTGAGGATAAAGAACAGCCGGTAACAGCTGATGCACCGAAGGAGCCTGTACTTGTAACCACAAGAACCTGTCCTAACTGCAAGGTTGCAGCAGGATATCTTGACAGGGCAGGGATACAATATACAAGAGTATATGCTGAGGAGTGCGAGGAGCTTGCAAAGGCATACAAAATAAAGCAGGCGCCTTCACTGATTGTTAATGATAATGATCAGGGAACAGTGTATACCGGAGTGTCAGATATTAAGAAATATATAGAGAACAGCAGGAGTACAGTCAATGTATGATATTGTAATTATTGGAGGAGGTCCAAGCGGACTTACGGCAGCCATATATGGAGCAAGAGCAGGTAAAAAAATACTTGTGCTGGAAAAATCAGGCTGTGGTGGTCAGATTGTGTATGCCCAGGAGGTTGAGAATTATCCGGGTTATATTAAGATAAGCGGAAGCCAGCTGGCAGAGAAGCTTGTAGAACAGGTAATGAGCCTTGGAGCAGATATAGAATATGATGAGGCAGTGGAAATAATTAATAATGGCGATAGCCATACAGTTCGGACGCTTGGAGGAGAATATCAGTGTCGTGCGGTAATAATTGCAGCTGGAGCCCGCCCACGGGAATCAGGCGCAGAGGGAGAAACCCGGTTTAAAGGCAGAGGGGTGTCCTATTGTGCATTGTGTGATGGAGCTTTTTACCGGAATAAGACAGTAGCTGTAATTGGTGGAGGCAATACTGCGATATCAGATGCAGTGTATCTGTCAGGTATCTGCAGTAAGGTGTATGTTATTCACAGAAGAGACAGCTTTCGTGCTGAAAAAGCAGTAGTAAATCAGCTGCTATCATGTGATAATGTAAAGATATTATATGATTCTGTTGTAGAAACAATTAATGGACAGGACAGTGTTACGGGAATTACAATAAGAAATCTTAAGGACAACAGCCTGCAGCAGCAACCTGTAGAGGGTGTATTTGTTGCAGTTGGTAATGTGCCAGATACGAAACAGTTTGACAACGTGGTCAGATTGGATAATAATGGATATATTGTCGCCGGCGAAGACTGCAGCTGTGATATCAGAGGAATATATGCTGCAGGAGACTGCAGAAACAGAAGAGTCAAGCAGCTTACAACCGCAGTAGCAGATGGAGCGGTAGCAGCGATTGAAGCAGTAGAATATATAGAATAAGGACAGAGACATGATTGCTTTATTAACACGTATATTTATTAAAGACAGAGATAATTATGGAGATACCACTGTAAGGAGAAAATACGGAACACTAACAGGAATAGTTGGAATAGTGCTTAACATTATGCTTTTTACCGGCAAATTCATTGCCGGAACAATAAGCGGAGCAATATCAATTACAGCAGATGCCTTTAACAACCTTTCAGATGCAGGGTCATCACTTATATCTCTTATGGGATTTCAGATGGCTGACAAGAAGCCTGACCCAGACCATCCATTTGGACATGGGAGAATGGAGTATGTAACAGGATTACTTGTATCAATATTGATAATATTGATGGGTTTTGAGCTTGCCAAAACTTCTATTAACAAAATAATTCATCCAACGGCTGTAGATGACAGTATTCTGGCGGTTATTATCCTTATAGCAGCCATTGTTGTTAAAATATACATGTACATATATAACCGGATATACGGCAGGAAAATTAATTCAGCTTCAATGAGGGCAACCTCTATGGATTCACTAAGTGACTCAATTGCCACAACAGTTGTACTTCTGTCAATTCTTTTTACAAGATTTACGCATGTAAATGTAGATGGATATACTGGAGCAGCAGTTTCACTGTTCATTCTTTTTGCCGGAGTTAAGTCTATTAAGGAGACAATTGACCCCCTTTTAGGCCAGGCACCTGACCCTGAATATGTGAAACGAATATTTGAGATTGTAATGGCACATGAGGAGATAATTGGAATTCATGATTTGGTGGTACACGATTATGGTCCGGGAAGATGTATGATATCTCTACATGGTGAGGTATCGGAGGATGGTAATATTAATGTGCTGCATGATGTAATAGACAACTGTGAAAGGGAGCTTCATTCGCAGCTTGGCTGTGAGGCAACAATACATATGGATCCTGTATCAGTAAATAATGCCAAGGTAGATGAATTGAAGGCAGAGATTAAGAAACGTATTTCAGAGTACGACAGCAAAATAACAATTCACGATTTTAGAGTTGTTGACGGAACAACTCATACCAATATTATTTTTGATGCTGTAATACCAATGGATTCTAAGAAAAACGAGAATGAAGTAAGAACAACTATTGAGAATATAGTAAAGAGCCTTCCCGGCAACTGTCTGGGCGTTATAAATATTGACAGACAGTATGCGGAGTGGAATGGCTAAATATCATATATTTGTGAAGAAGCAATATATCGGGATAATTCTAATCTGGCGAAATCAAGCATTTCGCCGGATTTTTTTGG
>CAYTWF010000012.1:0-16699 GCA_964441705.1 uncultured Butyrivibrio sp. | reverse complement strand
CACATACCATCAGTGTTGGTATATGGATATGCGGTAATGCGGCAGGTTCGCTTACGCCGCATGCTTTTAATATATTCAGACGAGATTCTAAACAGACCGATGCTGACATCAAGCACTTTCTCCGAATCAATAACGTCAAAAACATGGGAATACAGCTTACTATAGCGATTCTTATAATCAGGTGTATATATCATTGGGTCAAAACATAGTCTTACAGTGTAGCCCGATTCAATGGCCAGCTCTACCGCATGGAGTCTGGCATCCAGAGACGGAGCCATATGTTCACATTCTTGTATTAGCTCCTCAGGTGACAGTGTCCAGGCAAAAATAACCCTGTCACAGCTTTTAAAAACAGAAAATCCATGAGTGTATGCTGATTTGGTACGAATCTCAATGCGCAAATTGTCTCTTGCTGCAGTAAAATCAACCCATTGCTCCACCATACCGGTGATTCCTTCTATTGCCAGCATATCAGTATCATAAGATATACAAATATACATTGACTGCTGCTTAAGCAGTGTGTCAATATGAGCAAAATAATCCTCTAAATTAACAAATAAAACCATATTGCCAGAGGGATACATTCCCTGCAGGTAACAGTATTCACAGTCATATATGCAGTTCATAATTCCTGAGGTGTAGTAAAAATTAGTGTTTCCGAAGCTCTGACAAAAGCGTGCTCCGGGGTACAGCAGCTGACCATGGTTAACCGCAAGAATTAATGCCTGAGAATATTTCTGCGCAGTAAAGTCCTGATGTCCTCTGTTAAAAATATCCTTGTAGTGATTAATTGTAATAACCGAGGCGGTTGGAAAATGTGACAGTATTCTGGCAGTAAGCGGATAGGACAGAGCTCCTTTTTCCACATATATATGAGAATAACGGTCAGCCAAGTATTGTGTTTCTGATAAGCTCATAGATTACCTTCCCTTCATTCTTAGTCGTAACTGGAAGAGCATATTCTTCAAAAAAAGGCGTAATAAGTCCCTCAATACTGCCCTGACAGGCTTTGTAATATATTAATAGCTGCATGAATGAGCTTCGCATGGTCTGTGACAGCATAAGTCCATTACTAAGCCGCTCATAGCAGGAGTGCTCTGTATCATTAAGAGGCGGATTAGAAAAGGAACAGGAATGAATGAAATTAGTAACAGCAGTCTCCACATCATCATCCCATTGTGCCACAGCAATAAACATACATCGTGAGGTTCCACACTCCTGCTGGGCATTAATGGCTTCGGCATACAGCTCCTCCGATTCTATGAACTGTTCGGCAAGCCTATGCCTGTAAAGAATGTCTGGGTAGCAGCAACCATCGTGACCCTGTATACCATTCACTACATAATTAGATTGGGACGGTAATATTCTGATATATATATCCTTCATAAATAACCTCGTTATTTTCTTTTAAGTCTGTGAAATTGGGGCTTAATGGTAATATCATTGATTACCAGTCCGGGATTCATATTAACTGCGCTAATTACTGCATCGGCAACATCCTCTGGATTCAGACTGCAGCCATATTCTCCACTTGCTTCAAAATCAGCATTGCGGTAGAGCTTTGTAGCTGTCATGTCAGGATATATGTTAATTACTCGTACACCACTTTTGCGTGCTTCATCAAAAATACTGTGACCAAAGCTGGACAATGCTGCCTTGGTGGCACCGTAAGCAGCTCCGTGGGTATTAACCTTGTTGGCTGTAACGCTGGAAATATTAACAATTGTTCCCTTATTAGCCTTAAAACCCCTGAGCATAAGAGCTGTAATAATCATGGGAGCCTCTATATTAACGGCTACCATCTCATGTATTTTGGCAGGGGAAAGCTCCTCGTGGAGACCATAGTATCCACAGCCGGCATTGTTGACAAGCAGATTAAAAGAAATGTCTGCGTTAAGGCTGCGAATTATCTGTTCCAGACCAGCCCCATCTGTTAAATTGGCGGTTATATGATGATAGCTGTCTGAGCTGATAACCGGGTCTGACCTGGATATTCCATATACCGACCAGCCCTGACTGATTAGCTTTCTGGCAGTGCATTCTCCGATGCCTGAGGTGGTTCCTGTAATTAATGCTGTATTCATATGGTAATCCTCCATATTTTAATAATTAGAGTATAGTAGAACAGCCACTGATTGTCAAAAATATCTTCTTTACAAATCGAACATATGTGCTATAATTAAATAAGAACATATGTTTGGATGAATATTAACAGGAGGCTGTTATGCATATATGTGAGAATCTAAGTGTCATGGAGAAGCTTGAGATATTAACTGATGCAGCCAAGTATGATGTAGCATGTACCTCAAGCGGTGTGGAGAAGAAGAATAATGGCAAAGGAATAGGCAACGCGATTCAGGGTGGAATCTGTCATAGCTTTGCTGCTGATGGAAGGTGTATATCGCTCCTTAAGATACTTTATTCCAATGAGTGCGTATATGACTGCAGGTATTGTATCAACAGGTCATCTAATGATGTGGTAAGAACCTCTTTTACCCCTGAGGAGGTATGCTCACTTACAATGGAATTTTACAGACGTAATTATATAGAAGGTTTATTTCTAAGCTCCGGTATTATCCGTAATCCAACATATACCATGGAACAGCTGTGTACTACTGTTATGATGCTTAGAGAGGTATATAATTTCGGCGGATATATTCACGTTAAGGGTATACCGGGGGCTGATCCGTCAGTAATTGAGAAGACAGGCTGGTATGCTGACAGAATGAGCGTTAATCTGGAACTGCCAACTACTGAGGGACTTAAAGAACTGTGTCCCCATAAGTCCAGAAAGAATATTCTGGGTCCTATGAAGCAGATTCAGACAGGTATTACCAGTAACAGATTGATGCTTGGTGGAAATGCTAGAAGAATAGGAAATGCACCGACAGAGACTTATATTCCAGAGGCGTACAGCAGAAAGGATTTAATACTTTCTGATAATTCGAGGCGATATGTACCGGCGGGACAAAGTACTCAGATGATTGTAGGAGCAACAAGAGAGAATGATTATGAGATTGTGTCGGTAGCAGAAGCATTATATAAGAATTTCCGACTTAAGAGAGTATTCTATTCTGCATTTGTGAATGTGAACAAGGACAATACACTTCCGGCAGTAGAGGGTGGACCTCCTCTTATGAGAGAGCATAGATTGTATCAGGCAGACTGGCTTTTAAGATTCTATGGCTTTAAGGCGGCTGATTTGCTTACTCCGGATAAGCCCAATTTCAATGTGCTTATAGATCCCAAGTGTGATTGGGCACTAAGGCATCTTGAAATGTTCCCTGTGGAGATTAACAGAGCAGATTATTATACATTGCTTAAGGTCCCGGGAATAGGAACAAAGTCTGCAAGAAGAATAATCGGTGCAAGACGAAGTGCAAGACTGAATTTTGAGGACCTGAAGAGGATGGGAGTGGTTCTCAAGAGAGCATTGTATTTTATTACCTGTACAGGAAGAATGATGTATAACACCAGACTGGATGAGGATTATATAGTCAGGAATCTTGTGGATTCAGACAGGAACATAAGCAGGAGATTGGGAGATGTGTCATATAAGCAGCTGTCATTTCTGGACGACAGACAGTATGCAGATATGATTCCTGAAAGTATTAAAGAACAGACAGTATATGGAATTGTGACCGGTCAGATATAGGAGGTGCAGAATATGGTAGTGTGCTGTTGTGATGGAACAGTTGATGGAATTCTTACAGCTGTATTTGAAGCATGGAGAATTAATCCGTCTGATACCAGAATTAATATAGGACATGAGGGCAATCTGGAGTGGTTTGCAGAATACACTGATGTGGAGACACAGGCTGATAAAGCAGCAAGAGTTGCTGCAGCAGTGGTTAAGAAGATATCGGCATACGCTTATGAGATGGTATATGATGCATGTATCTCAACGGCACCTGACAGAGGAGATGTAGTTCTTCAATTTATCCGAAAGGGATTTACAATAGGTTCGGCGGTTACAGAGGATATGCATGACCATAATGTTACAAGAGTATTTGAATTAAGCCGGAATGTTAATTTTGAACTTTGTCATTACAGGGGATTTTTACGATTCAGACAGCAGGGGGAATACCTGCTTGGAAGATTTGAGCCTAAGAATGACCTTCTTACTTTAATGGCAGACCATTTTACAGACAGGCTAATGCAGGAGAATTTTGCTATTATTGATATGAACAGAGGCAGAGCTGCGATTCACAGAGCATATAATGCAGATAATCTTCCAGCCAATATAAGAGCTGTGCCTAATGATGGTAATTCCTATTATGTGACGGATGTGGAGCCGAAGGTTATAGAAGCGCTTAAGTATAATGATGAGGAAGAGGAGATTCGCCAGCTGTGGGAGGTATTTGAGAAAAGTATTGCTATTGAACCCAGACGTAATATCAGACTGCAGCAGCAGAATATGCCGTTGAGATTCAGAGGCTATATGGATATTAGAAAGTAATTGATATGAGGAGGGACCCACCCAAGGTGGGAGGAGTCCTGAACTAATTATGTGAAACGGTCATTGACGCAGTTGGTCAAAAGCTTTATGATAATATTCAGACAGACCATCTGAATATTGGAGGATATTTTAACGTATGAGAGATACAGGTAAGAGTTTTTGGAATATTAAGACAATCATTGCCGCTGTAGTGCTTGCAGCAGCAGCCGCAGCGTTGATTGTTACCATGATAATAATGAATTCCCCTAAGGAGCTGACAGCCTCAGAGCATATTGCTAATGCAGAGGAGTTTATGGAATCAGAGGACTACTCTAAGGCAGCAAGTGCATATATTAAAGCGTTAGAGCTTGAACCGGAGAATCTTAAGGCTCTATACGGAGAGGCATGTGCCTACAGATTACTTGGTAATAATGATAAGGCAAAGGAGCTTCTTGATGGAGCTGTCAATATTGCCAGGGACAGATATAGTGCAGATAAAACTGTGTCAGAGGAGACAAGAGATATATATTATACATACGCAGATATTCTTGTTGAATCAGGCAGCATACAGGAAGCTTATGATATGCTTGAGTCGGCCAGCGATATGATTAATGATATTATCGATAAGTATGATAATGAGACCTTTAAGAATGACCCATTGATTGCAGTTACAGGTGAAGCTCAGATGAATGAGAATGGACATCTTATGTTTGGAAGATATCCACAGACAGAGGTTAGTGGTGATTCTTTAACAGAAGCCATTACAGGAGCTGTGTATACCGATAACAGAGCTATAGTTGATGGTAATATATATGTAAGAACTGAAATCAATACAGATTACAGATATTTTCAGTGTGAACCGATTGAGTGGAGAATCCTTAAAGAGGATGATAATGGGTATCTTGTAATGTCTGAATATGGACTTGATACAAGGCAGTATAATGAAAGATATACGGATATTTCATGGGCAGAGTGCTCACTTAGACAATGGCTTAATGAGGATTTCTATTCACAGGCATTTGTGGACAAGGAGCAGGATAACATTCTTACATTAAAGCTGACAGCATCATATAATGTATATTATCCCAATGTTGAGATGATAGACGTTGATACTGAGAATAAGGTTGGTCTTTTGTCAATAACTGAGGTAAATGGTGGAGAATTTGGCTATTTTGACTTGGACCCTCTTAGAAAGTCGGAGCTTAGAGTATGTCATGCTACTGAATATGCTCAGGCTGTTGGAACATATATAACTCAGAGTGAAAGCTGTCTGTGGTGGGTACGAACCAATGGATATGACCTTAGAACAGCATTGTTCGTTGGCGAATTTGGTGGAGCATCAGCAGACGGAGCAATGGTTAATGCAACAGGAATGGCTGTCAGACCTGTAATATATATAAGTAAAACGGCGGTAACACAGTAACAGCTATGATTGAGATTATTGATGGAACAATTAAATTATCAGTGCGCAACCTGGTGGAGTTTCTATGCAGGCAGGGAGATATAGACAACCGGTTTGGTGGGATATCTGATAAGAATGCTATGGAGGCAGGAAGCAGGGCTCATAAGAAGATTCAACATTCTATGGGTCCTGATTATAGTGCAGAGGTTCCATTAAGGACAGAGCTACAGAAAGAGAATTATAATATTGTAATAGAGGGAAGAGCAGACGGAATATTTACTAATCAGGATGGTGTTGTAACGATTGATGAGATTAAGGGTACATATGCAGATGTGAGAAGATTTACTCAGGCAGTGTATGTTCATAAGGCTCAGGCAATGTGTTACGCACTTTTTTATTCCGTTGACAAGAATCTTGATAGAATTGGAATCAGAATGACATATGTTAATCTCGATACTGAGGATACAAGATATTTTGAAGAGCTGATGACAAGAGTACAGCTGGAACAATGGTTTGATGGATTAATTGAAGAGCTTGTAAGATGGGGGGATTATGTATATATACATAATCAGGAGCGTAATCTGAGCATTAAAGGACTGGATTTCCCTTTTGATTATAGAGACGGACAGAGAGAACTGGCTGTAAGTGTGTATAAGGCTGTAAACCGTAAGAAAAATCTGTTTATTCAGGCACCCACGGGGGTTGGAAAGACAATATCTACGGTGTATCCGTCTGTAAAGGCTATAGGAGAAGGCATAGCAGATAAAATATTCTATCTTACTGCGAAGACAATTACCAGAACCGCAGCAGAGGAGGCATTTGCTGTTCTTCGAAGAGATGGACTTAAATTCAAGACAGTGACAATAACAGCAAAGGATAAGATATGTGCTCTTGAGTCTGATTCTGGTCCAGAGTGCAATCCTACTGTATGTCCTTATGCAAAGGGACATTTTGACAGAGTTAATGATGCTGTATATGACCTAATTAATAATGAGGATGTAATTACAAGGCAGGTTATTGAGGAATATGCACGCAGACATAATGTTTGTCCTTTTGAATTTTGTCTGGATGTAACCTATTGGATGGATGGGATAATATGTGATTACAATTATGTATTTGACCCACATGTCTTTCTGAAAAGATTTTTTGCTGAGGGGAAGGAACGTAATTATATTTTCCTTGTTGATGAGGCCCATAATCTTGTGGACAGGGCAAGGGAGATGTATAGTGCACAGGTATATAAGGAGGAATTTCTGTCGGTTAAGAAGCTTGTAGCAGGTGTAAGCAAAAGACTGGCATCGGCCCTTGACAGATGTAATCGTAATCTACTGACATACAAGCATGAATGCGATTCGGAATATAAGATTATTCCATCGGAGGATATGTTTGCACTAAATATGCAAAGACTTGGTGAGGAGATAACCAAGTTCATGGAGCAGAACAGAGATTTTCAGTTCATGAAGGAGCTGTCGGATTTCTTTTTCAAGGTAATGCATTATAATGATATGCATGAGGCGCTTGATGAGAATTATGTAATTTATACGGAGCATACAGATAATGGATTTATGCTTAGACTGTATTGTGTTAATCCCTCAGTTAATCTGAAGAGCAGACTTGCATGTGGAAGGTGCGGTATTTTTTTCTCTGCAACGCTTCTTCCAATTAACTACTACAAGGATTTGCTTAGCGGTGACAGAGAGGATTACGCAATATATGCCCATTCACCATTTGATGTTAACAACAGACTTCTTATTGTGGGCAGGGATGTAACAAGCAGATATACAAGGCGAAACAGGTCGGAATTTATGAAAATAAGGTCCTATATTAATAATATTGCAAGTGCCAGACCTGGGAATTATATTGTGTTTTTTCCATCCTACAAATATATGAACGATGTATATCAGTGCTGTATTGATAATAATGATGATGTCAATATAGAGTACGCTGTTCAATATTCGGGTATGACTGAGGAGGACAAGGAACAATTTCTTGAAAAATTTGCCAATACAGGAGGAAACAGGACTCTTATTGGAATGTGTGTCATGGGAGGTATTTTCTCAGAGGGAATTGACCTTAAGAATGAACAGCTTATTGGCTCAATAATTGTTGGAACCGGTCTGCCGTCATTGTGTACCAGTCAGCAGGTGCTAAGACAGTACTTTGATGACCGGGAGAACTGTGGATATGAATATGCATATATCTATCCGGGGATGAACAAGGTTTTACAGGCAGCAGGCAGAGTTATCAGGACAGATGATGATAAGGGAGTTATTGCGCTTTTGGATGACAGATTTTTAAGTGTGCAGTATCAGACACTTTTTCCTGTGGAATGGAGTAATTACAGAGTTACTACAGTAGAAAATGCACAGGAAGAAATACTGGATTTTTGGAATGATATGCTTTATAATGTTGCAGAGAATGTAATCAGATAACCACAGAATATGGGGTATGAATCAATATGATTGAAGAAATAGTTTCTTTACAGATGCCTGTTGAAGAGAAGATGGTCGTTAGAAAGAATCGGCTTGAACCTGCTAATACAGACAGACATACCAAAAGAATATCAATAGTAACAGGCACACATGGCGATGAGCTTAACGGACAGTATGTGTGCTATAAGCTTATAGAGAGAATTAAATCAGAGCCACAGTACCTGACTGGAATTGTGGATGTGTATCCTTCAATTAATCCGCTTGGTGTTGATACGGGAAGCAGAAGCATTCCTATGAATGATTTGGATATGAACAGGGTATTTCCGGGAACCGATACAGGTGCAATGGCAGAACATGTTGCATATAAGATTACACAAGACATTATTGGAAGCGATATGTGTGTGGATGTACATTCCTCCAATATTTTCATTAAAGAGGTTCCTCAGGTAAGGCTAAGTACGGAGGAATATGATAAGCTGCTTCCGTATGCAAAGCTTATGAATGCAGATATTATATGGGCATTATCATCAGCTGCATATCTTGAGTCCTCGCTTGCCAATTGCCTTAATATGTTTGGAGTTCCATCAATAGTAGTGGAAATGGGAGCAGGATCAAGAATTACAAGGAACTATGCAAGACAGACCCTTGAAGGTATTTTCAGGCTTATGAAGGAACTGGGAATATGGAGTGGCCCAGTGGAAAATGTAAAGGAGCCAATTGTCGCAGAACCGGGAGCTGTGTCTGCAATTCATGCAGAGCGGTCGGGACTTTTTATCCTTGAGGTTGAGGACCTTGGTGTTCACATTGAGAAGGGTACTCATATAGGTAAAATTGTAAGCCCACTGACGGGCGACGTTCTGGAGGAGATTATATCTCCTAAGTCAGGTTTTTTACTTACGCTAAGGGAACATCCTGTAGTATATAAGGGTGCCATAATGGCCAGAGTATGCGGTACAGGAGGTAATGAATAATGCGGCAGGAGACTTTGTATTCACTTGAAGGTATATATAGAGAAGAGTTTAAGATTACAGGCTTTAAATTCGGACAGGGCGACAGCTCAGCATGTATAGTTGGCTCATTAAGAGGCAATGAATATCAGCAGACGTATATATGCTCCCAGCTAATTAAGGAGCTTAAAAAGCTGGAGGAACACGGACAAATCGCTAACAATAAAGAGATACTTGTAATTCCGTGCCTGAACCAGTATGCTACTAATATAGACAGAAGGTTCTGGCCGTTGGACGATTCTGACATTAACAGAAAGTTCCCTGGGCATCTTCATGGAGATACTACGCAGCAGATTGCTGCGGAGATTATGGAGATAATTAAGGGCTACAGCTATGGAATACAGCTTACCAGCTTTTATATGCCAGGAAAGTTTGTTCCGCATGTAAGAATGATGGAGACAGGCTTTCAGAATCCAAGTCTGGCCAATCTTTTTGGGCTACCATTTGTTGTAATCAGAAAGCCCAAGCCAATGGATACGGCAACGCTTAATTATAACTGGCAGATGAATGGTACCAGTGCTTTTTCAATCTATACCAACTGTACGGATTATATTGATGATGCGTCATCAAGACAGGCAGTTGCATCGATTTTAAGATTCTTAACAAGAATGGGAATCATAAAATATAACAATCACAGCGGATACATTGCAGAAGTCATTAATGAGGATGACCTTATGCCAGTTCTTTCCGACGCAGCCGGTCTGCATAGAGGTCTGGTTGAACCGGGCAATCCTGTATACAGAGGAGATGTTATAGGAGAGATTATTAATCCGTATAGTGGAGAGATAGCAAGTCAGATTATATCACCCACAGAAGGGCTGGTATTTTTTGCACATACAGCACCAACCGTAATGGAGGATGCAGTTGTTTTTAAGGTAATCAGAAGACTGCATGAATAAGCCATTCGGCATAATAAGAAACGTAAAGGAGACCCACATGAGTAACGTAAAAAGAGTTTATTCAGAAAAAATGCCTGCATTTGCAGTTAAGGCAAAGGAGCTTAGTGAAGAAATCAGCAGCTATCTTAATATCAGCACGGTGTCTAATGTTCGTGTACTGATAAGATATGATGTTGAGAACATTTCAGAGGCAACATATAAGAAGGCTTTGGTAACAGTTTTTTCAGAGCCGCCGGTAGATATTCTTTATGAAGGTGATTTTAAGCATAATGCTAATGAGCATGTATTTGGAGTCGAATTTTTACCTGGACAGTTCGACCAGAGAGCCGACAGTGCCGTTCAGTGCATTAAGCTTCTCAACGAGGATGAAAATCCGGTAATCAAGACTGCAGTAATTTACGTTATTGAGGGAACTCTCTCAGATAAAGAGGTTGAGAGTATTAAGGAGTTCTGTATTAATCCTGTTGATTCAAGAGAGGCTGATATGGCTACTCCTGATACACTTGTTACAGTATTTCCTGAACCGGCAGATGTAATTGTATTTGACGGGTTTAAGGATATGGATGAGACTGCATTACAGGAGCTTTATGGTTCACTTGGTCTTGCTATGACTTTTAAGGATTTTATGCACATTCAGAACTATTATAAGAATGAAGAGCACAGAAACCCATCAATGACAGAGATAAGGGTTCTTGACACTTACTGGTCAGACCACTGTCGTCATACTACATTTTCTACTGAGCTTAAGAATGTTAAATTTGACGATGGCTTTTATAAGAAGCCAATTGAGGATACTTTTAATAAATATCAGGATACTTTTAAAGAACTTTATGCAGGACGTGATGATAAATTCGTATGTCTTATGGACATAGCCCTTCTTGCAATGAAGAAGCTTAAGAAAGAGGGTAAGCTTCAGGATATGGAGGTATCTGATGAGATTAATGCCTGCAGTATTGTTGTTCCGGTGACAATTGATGGAGTGCAGGAGGAATGGCTGGTTAATTTCAAGAATGAAACACATAACCACCCAACTGAAATCGAGCCTTTTGGTGGTGCTGCTACATGTCTTGGTGGAGCTATCAGAGATCCACTTTCAGGTCGTACTTATGTATATCAGGCGATGCGTGTAACAGGTGCAGCAGACCCAACCCGTTCACTGGATGAGACGATGAATGGTAAGCTCCCACAGAAAAAAATTGTTCGTGAGGCGGCTCATGGCTACAGCTCATATGGTAATCAGATTGGACTTGCAACAGGCTATGTTAAAGAGGTATATCATCCTAATTATGCAGCCAAAAGAATGGAAATTGGTGCTGTAATGGGTGCGGCTCCTCGTAAGGATGTTATCAGAGAGACATCTGACCCGGGAGATATCATAATTTTACTTGGCGGACGTACAGGACGTGATGGCTGTGGTGGAGCAACAGGTTCCTCCAAGGCACATACTGAGAAATCAATTGATACCTGTGGTGCCGAGGTACAGAAGGGTAATGCTCCTACAGAGAGAAAGATACAGAGACTTTTCAGAAGACCTGAGGTTAGCAGCATTATTAAGAAATGTAATGACTTTGGTGCAGGCGGAGTTTCAGTTGCAATCGGTGAGCTTGCAGATGGCCTTAGAATATCACTTGATAAGGTACCAAAAAAATATGCAGGACTTGATGGAACTGAGCTTGCAATTTCAGAATCTCAGGAGAGAATGGCAGTTGTTGTTGACCCTAAGGACGTTAAAGCCTTCTTAAATTATGCTAACGAAGAGAACCTTGAGGCTGTTGAGGTTGCTGTTGTTACAGAAGAAAAGAGACTTATTCTCGAGTGGAGAGGTAAGGAGATTGTTAACCTTAGCAGAGCCTTCCTTGATACTAATGGTGCACATCAGGAGACAGATGTTGAGGTTACAATGCCTGATGAGAAGGAAAGCCTTTTTGCAGCCAGGAAGGTAACTGATGTTAAGACAGAATGGCTTAATACTTTGAAAGACCTTAATGTATGCTCACAGAAGGGTCTTGTGGAGATGTTCGACGGTTCAATTGGTGCTGGTTCCGTATTCATGCCTTATGGCGGTAAATATCAGCTTACAGAGGTTCAAACAATGGTAGCCAAGCTTCCAGTGCTTAAGGGTAAGACTGATATGGTAACAATGATGAGCTATGGCTTTGATCCATACCTTTCATCATGGAGTGCTTATCATGGCTCTATATATGCAGTAATTGAATCAATGGCCAAGATTGTCTGTGCCGGCGGTGATTATAAGAAGATAAGATTTACATTCCAGGAATATTTCAGAAGAATGACCTCAGACCCAACAAGATGGGGTGAGCCAATGAAAGCTCTTCTTGGTGCCTTTGATGCACAGATGGGCTTTGGGCTTCCATCAATTGGTGGCAAGGACAGTATGTCAGGTACCTTCAATGACATGGATGTGCCTAATACGCTTGTATCGTTTGCAGTTGATACAGCAAGTGATAAGGATATTATTACACCAGAGTTCAAAAAAGCAGGCAGCTCAATCGTTCTGTTTGAGATTGAGAAGAATCAGTATGACCTTCCTGTATATTCACAGGTTGCTGCTCTTTACGACAATGTAAGTAAGGCTATTGCTGATAAGGCAATCATCAGTGCATATACACTTAATGCCAAAGGAATTGTTGAGGCAGTGAGCAAGATGGCATTTGGTAATATGATGGGTGTTACTATCGACAGCAGTGTTGAAGCAGATAAGCTATTTGCTCCAATGTATGGATGCATCGTAGCAGAGGTTGCAGCAGACAAGCTTGATAAGCTTACTGGTGCATATACAGTATTGGGTAAGGTAACAGACAATGGCAGCTTCACATATGGTGATGTAACAATTGATGCTGTGGAAGCACTTAACACATGGAAGAAACCACTTGAGAAGGTATTTCCTACTGTAGCAGTTAAGGGTGGAACAAAGATTGATACACCTGTCTATACAGCAGACAGTATTTATGTATGTAAGAATAAGGTTGCTAAACCAACAGTATTTATTCCTGTATTCCCAGGTACTAACTGTGAATATGACAGCACCAGGGCGTTTGAGAACGCGGGTGCTAATGTAATTACAAAGGTATTTAAGAATCTTACAGCAGAAGATATCAGAGATTCAGTTGAAGAATTTGAAGCAGCAATTAACCAGTCACAGATTATCATGTTTCCAGGTGGATTTTCCGCTGGTGATGAGCCTGATGGATCAGCTAAGTTCTTTGCTACAGCATTTAGAAATGCAAGAATCAAAGAGGCTGTTGAAAAACTTCTTAATGAGAGAGATGGACTTGCACTTGGTATCTGCAATGGCTTCCAGGCTCTTATTAAGCTTGGACTTGTTCCATATGGTAAAATTACAGAGCAGAAGAATGATTCTCCTACTCTTACAATGAATACAATTGGACGTCATGTATCTAAGATGGTATATACTAAGGTTGTTTCTAACAAATCACCATGGCTTGCAGGTGCAGAGCTTGGTGGTGTATATACAACACCTGCTTCACATGGTGAAGGAAGATTTGTTGCCAATGATGAATGGATTAAAAAGCTTTTTGCAGATGGAATGGTTGCTACACAGTATGTTGACCTTGAAGGCAATCCAACCATGGATGAAGAGTGGAATCCTAATGGCTCATACATGTCTATTGAAGGAATTACAAGTCCTGATGGACGTATTCTTGGTAAGATGGCACATGTTGAACGTAGAGGAGATTCTGTTGCAATCAATATTTACGGTGAGCAGGACCTGAAGGTATTTGAGTCAGGTGTAAAGTATTTTAAGTAACTTGAAAGGATTACATAAATGGAAGATAATTTCGATAAAGAGGATCGTATCATTCTGGCATCTGAGAGATATTCGGATGAGGGCGATGAGCTTGAGGTGACAGATACTAAGGCTGCCAGAAAGAAAGCAAAAGAAGATAAACGCGCACTTAAGGCCGCAATAGAGGAGCAGAAAACTCCTTTCCAGATTTTTCTGGAATATGTGCGCGTTATAGCAATTGGTGCACTTATTGCCTTCCTTTTATGCAGATTCGTAATAATTAATGCAGTTGTACCAACCGGTTCGATGATTCCGGCAATTCAGCTTGAAGACAGACTTATAGGTCTGAGACTGACATATTATTTCTCAGACCCTAAGCGTGGAGATGTTGCCATATTTAAGACCCCTGACCCGCAGCATCTAAATGACCTGTATGTTAAACGTGTTATTGGCCTGCCTGGAGAAACTGTACAGATAAAGGCCGGTGAGGTGTGGATTACTACCGTGGATGGGGATACATTTAGATTGGAGGAGTCATCATATCTGAATGAGGTGCCTGATGCAGATTCAGCGGTAAATAATGCAACCTATACACTTGGTGATGATGAATATTTTATGATGGGTGATAATCGTAATCATTCAGATGATTCACGTTACTGGGGCAGTGTGGAACGCAAGAAAATACTTGCGAAAGCAGTGTTCAAGTATTATAAAGGATTTTCAGCATTTAAAACGCCGGATTATAATTAGTGTAATAATTAAGGCCTGCAAGAATATAACTTGCAGGCCTTGTTCTATCTTGGAGAACCTTCAAAAAATAATGCAATTGTTCCGGGGCCTGAATGTGCACCAATTGTAGGACACACAAGATTAATTAAAACATTGTGAACCTCAGGCAGCTGGGATTTGATTCTATCAGCTACAAACTGAGCGTCCTCAAGGCAGTCACCATGACTTATCATGATTGTCTCATTGCTTCCATGGTCCATGGTAGCAGCCATCTTATCGACTAACGCTACAAGCGACTTCTTACGACCTCTGGTTTTGCCAATTGACTTAAGCTCACCTAAGTCATTAACATGAAGCAATGGCTTGATTCCAACAATTGTACCAACAATTGCGGTAGCCTTTGATACACGTCCGCCTCTATGAAGATGAAAAAGGTCATCTACGGTAAATTGATGTGAAATCTTAAGCTTAATCGATTCCACATACTGTATTGTCTCTTCAAGGGTATGACCAGCCTGTTTGTATTCAATAGCTTTGTATACCAGAAGTCCTTCTCCCATGGAGGCACATAGTGAATCAACTACCCTGATAGAAGCCTCCGGGTTCTCATCCATAAGCTCGGCTGCAGCCAATGCTGCATTCTGGCATGAGCTGCTGAGTGCAGATGAAAATGCAATGTGGAGAATATCGTAGCCCTGGCTGATTCTGGACTGAAAAAGTTCCTTGGAATCTTCAGGATTGGTTGCCATCGTTGTCGGCATCTCACCGCCACGCATTCTTGAATAAAATACAGCAGGGTCTAGAGAATTATCTCCGCCATATATCTCTTCGTCACCAAATCTGTAATATAATGGATGGATATCAATGCTGTGGGCTGCACAGTAATCCTGCGGCAGGTCACAGGTTGTATCACTGGTTATAATAAAATCACGCAATGTATTGACCTCCTTATTAGTTATGTATTATAATACCATACAACAACTGAAATATCAAACAAACGCAAACGTGTTATATTGTATTTTTGCCAAAAAAATTCCTTGACATACATTGAATGGGATGATATATTATAGAAGTTGTGAAACGAAGAAGAGTATCCGCTCTCACCTCGGCATTACGAATGACCCTGGTTATTATACAGAATTATGTGTCTTAGACATTATTTTGGTGCGGATAGTTTTCTATCCGTATTTTTTATGCAATAAGACAGAATATTTTGGAGGTGCACTACAATTAGCGAGTTAATGATTAATGAACAGATCAGAGACAGAGAAGTTCGAGTAGTTGGTGAGAATGGTGAGATGCTTGGCGTTATGCCAACTAAGGATGCAATGAATATTGCAAGAGAAGCAGAGCTTGATTTAATCAAGATTGCTCCAACAGCCCAGCCACCTGTATGTAAGATTGCGGATTATGGTAAGTACAGATATGAACTTGCCCGCAAGGAAAAAGAAGCTAAGAAGAAACAGAAAATCGTTGATATCAAAGAAGTGCGATTATCTCCGAATATTGAGGCCAACGACCTTAACACTAAGGTAGGAGCTGCAAGAAAGTTCCTGGAGAAGGGTAACAAGGTAAAGGTTACATTAAGATTCAGAGGACGTGAGATGGCTCATATGCAGGCAAGCAGACATATACTTGATGATTTTGCTGAGAAGCTTGCTGACTGCGCATCTGTTGAGAAACCTTCCAAGGTTGAGGGCAGAAACATGTCTATGGTTTTAGCTGAGAAACGTTAAAATATTATTTTGAACACTTTTAAGGAGGATTAATATCATGCCAAAAATGAAGACAAGCAGAGCCGCTGCAAAGCGTTTTAAAAAGACTGGAACAGGCTCATTAAAGAGAATGAAGGCTTACAAGAGCCACATCTTAACCAAGAAGACAACAAAGAGAAAAAGAAATCTTAGAAAATCAGCTCTTGTTGATAGTACAAATGTAAAGAATATGAAGAAGATATTACCATACATTTAAGTGGTATTGTAAGGAGGAAGACAAAAAATGGCAAGAGTTAAAGGCGCTTTAA
>CAYTWF010000011.1:0-53661 GCA_964441705.1 uncultured Butyrivibrio sp. | reverse complement strand
TGTTCTATGTTAATGAAAGATGGTTAGGCGGAATGCTTACTAACTTCAAGACAATTCAGAGCAGAATCAACAGACTTAAAGACATCGAGAAGATGGCTGAGGATGGAACATTTGATGTTCTTCCTAAGAAAGAAGTTATCAACCTTAAGAAAGAGCATGAGAAGCTTCAGAAGAACCTTGGTGGTATTAAGAACATGAAGAGAATTCCAGATGCAATCTTCGTAGTTGACCCTAAGAAGGAGAACATTTGTATCCAGGAAGCACATATCCTTGGAATTCCACTTATTGGTATCGTTGATACTAACTGTGATCCAGAAGAACTTGATTATGTTATCCCAGGTAATGATGATGCAATCAGAGCTGTTAAGCTTATTGTATCTAAGATGGCTGATGCAGTTATTGCAGCTAACCAGGGTGAGACCGCTGAGGAATATGCAGATATCGCAGCAGAAGATGAAGCTGTTGAAGAAGCAGTAGAAGCTTAATTACGGTTAATACAACATAACAAGGAGGATTATATATAATGGCAGCTATTACAGCATCTATGGTAAAAGAATTAAGAGAAATGACCGGAGCCGGAATGATGGATTGCAAGAAAGCACTTACCAACACAGATGGCGATATGGACAAGGCAGTTGAGTTCTTAAGAGAGAACGGACTTGCTAAGGCAGCTAAGAAGGCTGGAAGAATTGCAGCAGAGGGTATTGTTAAGACACTCGTAGCTTCTGATGACAAGAAAGCAGCAATCGTAGAAGTTAACAGTGAGACTGATTTCGTAGCTAAGAATGCAGATTTCAATGCTTATGTTGAAGAGGTTGCAGCTCAGGCTCTTGCAACAGATGCAGCAGATATTGATGCATTTATGCAGGAAACATGGAACTCAGATACAACTAAGACTGTTGAGACAGCACTTGCAGCAGAGATTGCAGTTATCGGTGAGAATCTTAAGATTAGAAGATTTGAAAAGCTTACAGCAGCTGATGGCTGTGTAGTATCATACATTCATGGCGGTGGAAAGATTGGTGTTCTTGTAGCAGCCAAGGCTTCTGTTGTTAATGATGAGGTTAAGGAAGCTCTTAAGAATGTTGCAATGCAGGTTGCAGCTCTTAACCCTAAATATACAAGCCGTGCAGAGGTTGATCAGGATTATATTGAGTCTGAGAAGGCTACTCTTACAGCTCAGGCTAAGATTGAGAAGCCAGATGCTAACGATAAGATTATTGATGGAATGGTAATGGGAAGAATCAACAAAGAGCTTAAAGAAATCTGTCTCCTTGACCAGGTATATGTTAAGGCAGAGGATGGCAAGCAGTCAGTTGCAGCTTACCTTAAAGAGGTTTCCAAGGCAGTTGGCGGAGACGTTACTGTTGAGAGATTCGTTCGTTTTGAGACTGGTGAAGGTCTTGAGAAGAAGAACGAGGATTTTGCAGCAGAAGTTGCTGCACAGATGGGAATGTAAATTTACGAATTAAACACCGGGCTCACAACAAAGTATAGGTGTTTTAAGACCCAGATGACACTGAATTTATCCCCGAGATAACTTTTGATAAGTTATTTCGGGGATTTTTTTACGTAAAAACTGCATTCATAATAGAACAATCTGCATAAAAATAGTATTTGTGATAAAATGAATATATTAAAAACATCAGGAGGTAATAACGTGATTAATCTTGCGATTTTAGGGGCTGGGAATATAGCCAGGGCAATGGCTGCTACAATAGCCGGCATGTCTGAGGTTAACCCTTATGCGGTGGCCTCAAGAGACCTTGACAGAGCTAAAGCATTCGCCAGCGAACATGGATTTGAACGTGCGTATGGTTCGTATGAGGATATGTTAAAGGATGATAAGGTTGACCTTGTGTATGTTGCAACGCCGCATTCCCATCATTATGCTCATATGATGCTGTGCATTGAACATGGACGTAATGTGCTTTGTGAAAAGGCATTTACTGTTAACAAGGAGCAGGCACAGGAGGTATTTAATGCCGCGAGGGCTAAGCGAGTGTTGGTAACTGAGGCTATATGGACAAGATATATGCCATCGAGGTCAGAAATAACAAGGATTATTAATGAGGGAATGATTGGTCAGGTGGAGATGGTTACGGCCAATCTTGGATATCTTATTAATATGGTTGAAAGACTTCGCAAGCCAGAGCTTGCAGGGGGTGCACTTTTGGATGTTGGTGTGTATACCATTAATTTTGCAGCAATGGTGCTTGGTGATGATATAGAGGATATAAGCGGAAGTGCAGTACTTAATGAGTATGGTGTTGATGCTCAGGAGGGTATTATTATCAGATATAGGAGTGGGCAGCTTGCCGTACTTAATTCCACAATGAATGCCAATACTGACCTTAATGGAATTGTGTATGGCAGCAAGGGCAGACTGGTAGTAGATAATATCAATAACTGTAAACACATTGACGTATACGATAATAACAGACAGAGAATATATACATATGATGCACCAAAACAGATAACAGGCTATGAATATCAGGTCCAGGCCTGCATTGAGGCAATGCAGGCAGGCTGGATTGAGTGTCCACAGATGCCTCACCAGGAGACAATTAGAATGATGGACTGGATGGACAGGCTGAGAGCCCAATGGGGAATCAGATATCCGATGGAATAAAATTACCTGATAATGATGTAGGCGCTGTATGCAATATATGCAAGAACACAGACGATACCCTCAACACGGTTCGTCTGTTTTTTGGTTCTGGCAAATATCATAATCAAAATGGTTACACCGATAAGAACAATTGTGTCAATAATCAGCTCTGTTGAACCATGAATTGGTGTTATTGCAGAGGCAACTCCAAGTATGAACATGATATTAAATATACAGGAGCCTACAGCGTTGCCAAGGGCAATTCCATATTCACCCTTACGTGTTGCTGCAATCGAGGTTACAAGCTCTGGAAGGGAGGTACCAATAGCAACAATAGTTAATCCTACAAGAGTATCACTCATTCCAAGTGATTTGGCTATAAGACTAGCATTATTAACCACAAGGTTACCGCCTATAATGATTGCTGCAAGACCACCGGCAATCATAAGGAGACTAACAGGAACAGAATGAGGCTTTTCCTCTGATGCTGATGTACGGTTCTTAAGTGCGCTTCTTACTACAACAAAAAGATATGCTGCCATGCCCACAATGAGCAGAATTCCTTCAATACGGCTTATTCTGC
This sequence comes from uncultured Butyrivibrio sp., assembly GCA_964441705.1. Lineage (GTDB taxonomy): Bacteria > Bacillota > Clostridia > Lachnospirales > Lachnospiraceae > Eshraghiella. The sequence goes on along the minus strand of CAYTWF010000011.1, from coordinate 50,467 downwards.
GGTCAATAAGAGTAAGGAGGAGAGCAACAGATACACCGATGTTCCACCACAGGTCACGTCCTGTTATGTCCTTTGGCGAGACTACGGGGTGAATAATTGCACTTATTCCAATTACCATTAACAGGTTGAAAATATTGGAGCCAACAATGTTACCCAGTGAGATATCACTGTTGCCGGCAAGACCTGCAGTTATACTTACCGCAGTTTCCGGTGCACTTGTTCCCATGGCTACAATTGTAAGACCTATAACAATTGAGGGGATTTTAAGGATTCGTGCAACTGAAGAGGAACCCTCCACGAAGAAATCAGCTCCTTTGATGAGAAGGAGGAATCCAAGGATTAGTAAAAAATACATCATAGCTTATACTCCATTCTGCGTATATACGCGTATACTTGTTGTATGTGCAGAATAAAAAAAGACCCTTACTGCACACAAATAATGCAATAAAAGTCTTGTTACATACGATAGTCGTAAGTATACTGCCCGGCCCTAAGGCGTGATGACGAACAATATAACATTCTGATTAATGAATGCTAACTACTCCCTGATATTAGTTAATATATACCACACAGCCGAAAAGGTGTCAATTAATTTATTTTGCAACTAATAATAGATTTATACAAATTTCTTACAGTATTTTTACACCGAATTGCTGTTAAGGATGGTATAATTTATAGGAATTTAATAATGAAATATTCTATGCGAAAGCGAGGTATGGACAATGAAGGTGTTATTTATTGGTGGAACAGGTACGATAAGCAGTGCAATTACAAAGCTGCTTGCTAAGGAGAATAATGAGGTATGGCTTTTGAATCGTGGTACTCATAATGATGAGCTTCCAGATAATGTACATTGTATAGTGTGCGATATTAATGATGAGGCTATGGCAAAAGAAGCCCTTGGGAACATGCAGTTTGATGTTGTATGTGATTTTATTGGATTCGTTCCTGAACAGGTGGAGAGAGATTATCGCCTTTTTAATGGAAGAACCAGACAGTTTATGTATATAAGCTCAGCGTCTGCCTATAACAAGCCAGTCAGAGATTATGTGATTACGGAAGGAACAACACTGGCAAATCCATACTGGGGCTATTCACGTAATAAGATAGCATGTGAAGAATTTTTGATGAAGGTATATAGAGAAAATGGATTTCCTGTCACTATTATTAGGCCAAGTCATACCTACGGCGAGAAATCCGTTCCTGTAGGTGTTCACGGCAATAATGGAAGCTGGCAGGTTGTTAAAAGAATAATGGAGGGCAAGCCTGTTATTGTACCGGGAGACGGAACTTCACTTTGGACAGTTACATTTAACACAGATTTTGCCAAAGGCTTTGTGGGACTAATGGGTAATCCTCATGCAATTGGCGAGGCGTTTCAGATTACAGGAGATGAATCACTTACATGGAACCAGATATATCAGATAATTGCAGATACTCTTGGTGTGACCCTGCATCCATACCATGTATCGTCTGAATATCTTGCAGCGGTAAGTAATTATGATTTTGAAGGAGGACTTATTGGAGATAAAGCCAATACAGTTGTGTTTGATAACACTAAGCTTAAGAGAACAGTTCCTGGCTTCAAAGCAGTTGTAAGGGCAGAGGAAGGAATAAGACGTGCACTTGAGTATATCCTTATTCATAAGGAATGTCAGGTTGAGGACCCTGAATTTGACGAGTGGACAGACAGGGTTATAGCGGTACTTGAGAAATCCAAAAAGGAGATATAATAATTGATTTTTGATATGCTCAAAGGTATAATAGAGAGTAGAGATTAGGCGTGATAAGTTATATTTTTATGGGAGCATATGCGTATGGATAAAATACTGATTGTTGATGACCAGAAGGACAGCCGGGACAGCCTTCGGGAGATACTTGGGAGAGATTACTGTATAGTTGAGGCAGCCTCTGGAGAGGAGGCTGTCGAGCTGATTAGCAGTGATTATGAAAGTATCAGTGCAGTTATTCTTGATTTGGTTATGCCTGGAATGGATGGATATGATGTGCTTGGAAAGATTCGCAACGATATGGAGCTTGTGGATATTCCAATAATTATACAGACTGAAAGTACAGAGGAGGTTTTTGAGGTTAATGCACTTAAGATGGGAGCATCAGATTTTGTGCATAAGCCTTATAATGCAGAGCTTATAAGAGAAAGGCTTCGCAAGACTATTGAGACCAAACGTACTCTTAATCAGATTAAAAGGCTTGCGTCTGATGAGCCTACAGGAATGTTAACTCTTAACATGTTCTATTATGAATCCCAGAGATGGATGTCAGAATATCCGGACAGTGAATTCGATGTTGTAGCAGAAGACATTGAACACTTTGAGCTGGAGGAAGAGGCTGACGGAGCAGCATATATTATTAAAGCAATGTCTGAGAGAGTACATAAGGTAATGTCTCAGGTGAAGTTTTTGTGCGCAAGAGTGTATGGAGACAGATTTGTGTTTCTTTTTATGAGAAGACCTGGGTATCTGGACAGGCTTATTAAGCATACCAATGAGCTGATTAAGAAGGATTCAGCATCGATGGCAATTCATTGTAAATTTGGCATATATGAGATAACTGATAAGTCAATGAATATTGCACAGATATGTGGCAGAGCCTTTGCCGCCCTTAATACAATTAAGGAGCAGTATGGCAACAGAACCGTGTATTATGATGATGAGCTGCATAATAAGATTGTTCGTGAGGACATGATTAACAGTGAGATGGTAAGTGCACTTGAGACTGAACAATTCTGTGTGTATTTGCAGCCTAAGTATGATGTTAACAGGAATATAATTGTTGGCGCTGAAGCCCTCGTAAGATGGATTCATCCTGTTGAGGGGATGATATCACCAGGAGAGTTTATTCCTATATTTGAGAAGAATGGATTTATATCCGAGTTAGACAGGTATATGTGGGACAGGGCAGCCGGAATAATTGAGAAAATATGCAGAACCGATGGAAGCTGTGTGCCAATATCTGTTAACGTGTCACGCAAGGATATAGAGAATATGGATATTGTAGAGGAGCTGTGTCAAATTGTTAACAGACACAATATCAGACCGGAATATATACATCTTGAGATTACTGAGACTGCATATATGGAAGATACGGAAAAGATTCTTTCAGTAATTGAGGATTTAAGAAATCATGGCTTCAGGATTGAACTGGATGATTTTGGAAGTGGATATTCCTCACTTAATATGCTTGCCAGTCTGCCAATTGATGTTATTAAGCTGGATATGAAGATTATTCAGTCACTTGACCGTAGGAATAATTCTAATGCAAGCTCAATTATTGAGTATACAATTAAGCTTGCTAACTGGATGAATATCCCTATTGTTGCTGAAGGCATTGAGACACAGGAGCAGATGGAGGCGTTGCAGCATTATGGCTATTCCTATGTTCAGGGCTTTCTTTTTTCCAAGCCAATTCCGGAGGATATTTTTCTTAATATGCTGGATAATTCCCGCAAAAGAGAAGCAGACAGTGGTAATAAGACAGAGCATAGAGAACGGTATTTTGGCAAGACAATGAATATGCTCCTTGTTGAGGATTTACAGCTGAACAGAACTATATTACATAATTATTTTGATGATTTGTTTAACATAGACGAGGCGGATAACGGACAGAAGGCACTTGATATTCTTAAGGAGAATAAGAACTATGATATTATTCTCCTGGATATGTACATGCCGGAGATGGATGGCTTTCAGGTTATCCGCAGCATGAGAAGCAGCCGTGATTATGATGGTATACCAATACTTGCAATGTCTTCTAAGGTGCCGCATAAGGAAGTAGAGCAGGTGTATTCGGCCGGAGCGGATGCATTTATTGCCAAGCCTTTTTCAGCAGCTGAGATAACCCAAAAGGTTGTTGATTTGCTAAGATGCTACAACAAGCTTGATAATATGGAGATATGGAATCTGAACAGTCTTATTAGCAATCCATGGGTTGAGGATATGTGGGATAAGGTATATATTATTAATTGCGAGAACCGAAAGCTGTGTAAGATTGTTGGTGAGAGGATTGTAGATACAGACAGGCTCTACACTGACATTGCACAAAAAGAGGTTGTGACTCTTTGCTATATTGCCACTAACAGCAATGACCAGGAGCTGCTTACATATAAGAAGCATCTGATTAAGAACAGAAGAATTGTAATTGATAATAACAGCTATATGGTATGCTTTGTTAAGGATATATCCAGGGCAGTAGATACGGTAAAATACAGTAAGTAATTATAGATATAAGTACAACGATGGGAGCGACATCATGAAGAATGCAGTAAGGGTGTTAGTAATTGATGATGATGAAAGCAGCAGGGCGGCTATAATGGCGGCTCTGGGGGAGGAGTATGCTTTCTGGGAGCTTGATAATTGCGATTGTGCAAGAGATTACATATATCATAATGGTGTGCCGGATATAGTTCTTCTTGACCTTATGCTGCCGGGTAAGAATGGTCTGGATTTCCTTAAAGAGCTTAAGACAGACAGAAATCTCTGTGACATTCCAGTTATAGTATGTACTGCTGATGATAATGAGGATACAGAGGTGCTTGCTCTTGATATAGGTGCAGAGGATTATCTTATTAAGCCATTCAAGCCTGCCATTGTAAGAAAAAGAGTTTCCAACACTGTTAACAGGTCAAGACTTTCCAGGGCTGAAAAGACCAAGATGCAGATGGTGTTTGATAATCTGCCCGGAGCAGCTGCTATTTTTGACATTGACGAGGATGGACTGCAGCTTTCTTATATATCTGATGGGTGCATTAACGTAACAGGCTATACGGCAGAGGAGACTCTCATTCAATGCAGAGAAGATTTAATCGGAGCAGTTTATCCTGACGACAGGGAAAGATTGAGACACTTTCCTGAAAGACATGAAGAACAGGGCTGTATTGTGGAGACCTTTAGAATAAAGTGTAAGAACGGCAGCTATAGGTGGGTATCACTAAGTCTGTCCGCGGTAAGTACTGCAGAGGGGATAAGACTGTACGGTGTTTTTACAGATGTTAATTCAGAGCTGGAGAATTCAATTGTTACCAGACAGCTTGTTAATGCATTGCCTGGTGGTGTTGCAATATATAAGATTGGCAGCAGTATTGAGACCATATATTCAAGTGAGGGTGTTCCTAAATTAAGTGGAAGAACAATGGCGGAATACCAGGAATGGATTCAGGATGACCTGATTGGTAATACTGTATATGAAGATGATGTTAATAAGCTGATGGCACAGATTAATGAATGTGTACCTCAGGGCAGACCAATTAATGTTCTGTACAGACTGCGTCATAAGAATGGAAGTCTGGTGTGGGTGCAGCTTACCGCTAACAAGATTCGTGAGGAGGATGGCTGTCAGATATATTACGCAATATATACAATTCCATCTGAGGAGACTGCATTATATGAGAATGTTGTAGAGGATTCCAATTCAGCAGTATTTATTGCCCAAAAGGATACAAGAAAGATTCTATATGCTAATAAAGAATGGAAACTATTGGTTAATATAGATACTGACAGCGTTGTTACAGGACGGCTTTTATCGGATATTGTTACAGATAACGGACATCTGCTTACAGATGATGAAATTGAGCAGCTTACAGAGGACTCTTATTGTGAATACCACAAAATAAGTAATTCTGGAAGATATGTATATATTGTGGCAAGAGCGATTATGTGGAATCAGATTCCGTCCTATATATGCTATATTAATGATGAGACTGAGGTTCAGACTAACAGACAGCATCTCCAGCAGCTTCTTGACAAGGTACCGGGTGGTATTGGAATATATGAGATAACCAGGGATTCTATAAGCCTGGATTATATGAATGATGCGTATGTTAATATTGTTGAGCAGGGCAGCCACGAGACTCTTCAATATACGGGAGATGTGACTGTAAGTGCTGTGTATAAAAAGGACCTTCATATTATTGAGGAAGCAGCACAAAGAATCAGAGATGGTGAAAATTATGTTGATATTCATTATAGAGCCTGCACACAGTCCGGCAAGTTTGCCTGGATTCGTATGATAGGTTCTGTTGTTGAGCGTCGCGCAGACAAGGCAATTATGTATGCCTGCTTTTCTAATTTCAATGAGGTAATGGATACACAGAAAAAGCTTGTTGCAGAGCAGCGCCTCAGTCAGCAAAGATATGAGTATGAGATGCAGCTTAGAAGCAGGCTGCTTAGTGATACAATAATATATTATCAGGTTAATGTAAGCAGAATGCAGTTAGAAGAGAGACGATTTATGACTCAGACAATTGAAAAATATGAGTCACCACTATCTTTTTCCCAGGAGTTCTGGCTTGGAGCAGTTGATAAGTATATAGGTAAGGATTATCAGCAGGAATGTATTGATAAATTCAGCATGGAAAGGCTTAAAGAGGCTTTTAACAATGGAATTGCCTCCGTTGAAATGCCGTATTTTCATCTTAATGAGTTATTGACAGACCACTGGTGTAATGCTGTTGCCTCAATTATTAAAAGACCACAGACAGGCGATATTATTGCCATGATATATGTAAGGGATATAGATACAAGCAGAAAGAAACAGCTTGCTTTTGCAGGAATTGTGGATGAAGAGACAGAGTTTATATCTATACTGAATCTTAAAAATGGAATGGCCCATGTAATAAGACGCAGCTCGGATTGTGTTTATGCACCTGACAGTGAGGATTACGACTTTGCAGAGTATCTTAGTGAGTTTATTACTCAAAATGCACAAATAGATGAGAAAAAGGGTCTGGATTATGCACTTGATAAAATACGAGTACTTGATGAAATTAATGAACATTCTGCTTCCTCATATGAGTATGGATGTAAGGAGCCTGATGGTAAGCTGCACCGTAAGAGAACAACTGTATTTTATCTGGATGATAGTCGCAAGGATATTGTTGTTGAACGGCGGGATATTACAGATATGTATGAGGAAGAGCAGGCTCGTTCAGCCCAGCTTAAGGAGGCACTTGGCAGGGCTCAGGAGGCCAGTCGTTCCAAGAGTGCGTTCCTGTCCAGAGTAAGCCATGATATGCGTACACCTCTTAATGGAATTCTTGGACTTACAGCATTAATGAAGGATAAAAGTGACTGGAGTGATATTCAAAAGGATTTGGAGCAGCTTGAAACGTCAGGTGAATATCTGCTCAATCTCATTAATGATACTCTTGACGTATCCAAAATAGAGCATAATCAGCTGGAGCTTCATCCGGTAGTATGTGATGGCAGAACTGTATTTAATACAACGCTGTCATTGTTAAAGCCGAATATTGAGAGTAAACATATTAATCTGTCCATACATGCTGACAACCTGCCTTTTACCATGCTGTATATAGATGCTGGGCGTGTTGAACAGCTCGTAATGAACATTCTCAGCAATGCCATTAAATTTACTCAGGAGGGTGGCAACATTGACCTGTATATGAGTAATATTTCTGAAAGTGACAGCGAGCTTGTGGATGAAATAATTATTCAGGATAATGGTATAGGAATAAGTAAGGAATTTCTGCCTCATCTTTTTGAGCCGTTTAGTCAGGAGGATACAGACAGGACAAGTCAGTATCGTGGAACCGGATTGGGTATGACAATATCCAAGCAGATTGTTGAACTGATGAATGGTACGATAGAGGTTGAAAGTGAAAAGGGCAGGGGCACCAGGTTTACTATTGTAATTCATATGCAGAAGGCAACACAGCAGCAGATAGATAATTATAGAAGCAATAAAAGTGAGCATGTTAATCTGGAGGTTCTTAAAGGAAAAAGAGTTCTTTTATGTGAAGACCATCCGCTTAATACACAGATTGCAGTAAGACTTCTTAATAAGCAGGGGATAATTGTTGATACAGCAGAAAATGGCAGAATAGGTGTTAAAATGTATGAGCAGTCTGTTCCGGGATATTATGATGCAATTCTTATGGATATAAGAATGCCTGTAATGGATGGACTTGAGGCTGCCGGATATATACGTGGACTTAAACGAAGTGATTCAGGGACTATTCCTGTTATTGCAATGACTGCCAATGCACTTAGTGACGATATTGAGGCAACCAAAAAGGCGGGAATGAACGCACATATTGCGAAGCCAGTAGAACCGGCCAAGCTGTATGCAGAACTGGCAAGACAAATAACATTAAAGGGGTAGAGTATTATGATACAAAGGGTGAAAAAGGCATTAGTAATAATTATTGCATTTATTATGGCAGCAGGCATGATGTCTCCAATTAAGGCAGCTGCTGAGGATACTGTTGGACGTGTTGTTCGTGTAGGAGTATTCCCATTAGGACAGTTTCAGTATTTTGATGAGGATGGTAATGCTTGCGGATATAATATTGATTACCTTAATAAAATAGCGGAGATTACCCATTGGAAGGTAGAATATGTACAATGTAATAACTGGTTTGATGGACTTCAGATGCTTGAATCAGGTGAGATAGACCTTATTGCTCCGGCTCAAAGAACAGATGATTTGTATTCAAGATTCTCATATGGAGCGTGTCAGATGGGAATTGAGTGCGCGGCACTATATATGCTTTCTGACAGAGATGATATTGAATATGAAGATTTTGATGCCATGGATAATGCAACCTTTGGCGCAGTTAAGGATTCTACATTTTACAAGGTTTTTTTAAACAGCTATTCAGTAGATAATGGTATTGACAATCCCAGTATACATATTTACGACAATATGACGGCACTTATTGACGGATTACGTAATAAAGAGGTAGATATTGCCATAACCAATATTATGTTTGCAGCAGACGATTTTAAGCTTGTTGGTAATTATCATATTATGCCTGTATACTACATATCACAAAAGGGCAATGATGAGCTGTTAGATGAACTTAATGATGCTATGACCCAGATAATGATTGGGGATGCCAACTTTCAGACGGATTTGCTAGGACAGTATTTTCCAATATACAATAATTCACAGTATACGGCAGCAGAAAAAGAATATATTGCCAGTGCTCCTGTAATAAAAATAGGCTATGTTGAGGGTACAGAGCCGGTATCATATACTGATGATAATGGAGAGTTTGCCGGAATAACAAGGGATATTCTGGACATGGTGGCCATTAAGAGTGGATTACAATTTGAATATGTGAAGCTTCCTGTTAACAATGTTGACCAGAGCTACCTTAGCGATAATGGCATATATGTTGTATCAGGGGTTGAATATAATAAAGAAAATACAACAATGAAATATATGAAAATGTCTATGCCATATTTGTCTACCAACAGTGTTCTGGTGTCTAAGAATGTAATTGATATTACCAGTGATACTGAGGCGGTACTGGCAGTATGTACAGGCTCAACCTCACTTGAAAGAGCTGTACTTGATGAGTATCCCAAGCTTCAGATTAAGAATTATGATTCGGTAGAGAAATGCTTTCAGGCTGTTGCCTCAGGGGATGCAGACATGCTTATGCAGAGCAGATATGTTGCAGAACAATTCCTATATAAACCAAAGTATGAGGAATATAAGATTATTCCTATTCTAAGTCTGTCTGATGGACAGTGTATTGCTGCTATGAATATGATGGATGATTCAGAAATGAACGGTATTATAAACGATACCAGATTCATTTCTATTATTGATAAATCCATTAACCAGATTACTGAAAAGGAACTGGATTCAATAATTATTTCCAATACTACACATCATGCCTACAGGTATACGATTGGAGATTTTCTATACAAATACTGGCTGCTTATGGCACTTACAGCAGTGATTATTGCACTTATGGCAGTATTTCTTATAAGAAATGGAAGACAGACAGCGGTAATATCACATAAGAATGTGCAGCTTGAGAAGGCTGTTGCGGCGGCAGAAAAGGCCAATGGTGCCAAGGGACAGTTCCTTGCCCAGATGAGCCATGAGATACGAACTCCGATGAATGCCATTATTGGACTTACCACAATTGCCAGAAATGATATTAATAATCCGGAAAAGATGAATGATTATCTTTCAAAAATAGATGGCAGCTCCAAGCTTTTGCTGGGTATAATTAATGATGTTTTGGATATGTCGGCAATTGAGAGCAACAAGCTCAAGCTTGACCATTCAGAATTTGACTTTAAACAGACGCTTTCTACACTTACCAATGTTTTCTACCAGCAGGCCAAGCAGAAAAATATTGATTTTCAGGTTAGAATGACTGCCGTAACGGAAGAAACCTTAATTGGCGACCAGCTGAGAGTTAACCAGATACTTATGAATCTGTTGTCTAATGCTATCAAATTCACACCCGCAGGCGGAGAGGTCAGTCTTTTGATTGTTCAGACTAATAAACAGGCTGATAAGGTGCATATAAGATTTAGCGTGGCTGATACAGGCTGTGGTATGAGTGAGGAGATGCAGAACAGATTGTTTAAACCATTTGAACAGGAATCTGCAACTACTGCCAGAAAGCATGGCGGAAGTGGTCTGGGCTTATCCATTGCCAAAAACCTTGTAGAAATGATGGGCGGCAATATTGGAGTTAAGAGCAAAAAGGATGAGGGAACAGTATTTACTGTGGACCTGCCATTTGGCTTCCCGTCAGACAGAAGTACGACAGCACCATCGGATTTTAAAGATATCAGAACAATTGTAATTGATGATGATAAGGAAAGCTGTGATTATACCACGATTTTACTTGACAGACTGGGTGTTAGAAATAACGCTGTAACAAGTGGTGAAAAAGCGCTTGAGCTGCTTGGCGAGGCGGAGGATGAGGGCGACTCATACAAGCTGTGTATTGTTGACTGGAAAATGCCTGATATGGATGGCATTGAGGTTACAGAGAATATTCGTAATATTTTTGGCAGGGACACAATTGTAATTATTATGTCAGCCTATGATGTTAACGAGGTGGAGGCAGATGGAATTAAGGCCGGAGCGGATTATTTTATTCCTAAGCCATTATTCCAGTCCAGTGTATTTAACATCCTTATGAGAATAACTCATGGTGATTATGTAAGAATTGAAGAGAGTCCGCAGGCTGCATCTGATTATGACTTTAAGGGTCACAGGGTTCTGGTTGCCGAGGATGTTGCACTTAATATGGAAATTGCCGTTAAGCTTCTTAATCTTGTTGGAGTTGAGGCGGAATGTGCAGAGGATGGTGCAATTGCCGTTAAGCTGTTTGAAAAGCATGGACCGGGATATTATGATGCAATTCTTATGGATATTAATATGCCTGTTATGGATGGCTATGAAGCAACACATGCAATCAGGTCAAGTCTGCAGTCAGATGCTAAAACTATTCCAATATATGCAATGACAGCTAATGCTTTTCTTGATGATGTAACGGCTGCCATGAATGCAGGAATGAATGGACACATTGCCAAGCCAATTGAGACAGAGATATTATATAAAACCCTGGATGGAGTATTTAATCCTAAGAAATAACCGGAGGAAGTATTGTGAAAATAGAAAGCAAGGATATATACAGCCTGAATCATTATGAATATGGCGTTCCCTATACGGGAAGCCGTGGAATAATGAGATTCTGGATTGCCAGAAATCCTCTTGAGAGGGTATTTGGCAAGAAGGATAAGGGCGAAGCACAGCTGGAGGTAAGGCTGTGGAAGGGACCATATAGCATTGAGGCAACTAAAGAAGAGATAACCTCCAGACTGTTTCCTTACTCTGAGGAGGGTAAGGAGGAGGCCGTTGAATGGCTTAATGAACAGCTGAAGGATTATCTCTGATAATTAATTACGTTTCCATACTCTGTAATTGAACAGCAGAAGAATAGGATACAGCTCAAGTCGTCCGGCAAGCATGTCAAACATAAGGACGTATTTGGCAAGTGGTGAGAATACACTGAAATTGCCGGTAGGTCCTACAAGCTCAAGTCCTGGACCGATGTTGTTGATTGTGGCTGTAACTGCTGTAAAATTAGTAACCATGTCAAGATTATCAAAGGCAAGAATAACCATGGATAATCCAAAAATAATTACGTAGGTAACCAGAAAGGCACTGACATCTCGTACAATTTCTTTACTTAATGCCTTATCATCCATCTTAATTGTCTTAACACTTCTTGGATGAATAAAATAACTCATTTCCTGCTTAACTGTCTTGAACAGGATAACAATTCTTGAGACCTTTATTCCGCCGCCGGTGCTTCCGGCGCAGGCCCCCACAAACATAATAATTACAAGCAAGGTTTTTGAAAGCTGCGGCCACAGGTTAAAATCAACCGTTGAAAATCCGGTGGTTGTAATAATTGATGCAACCTGGAAGGAGGCCTGGTGAAATGCCATAGGTATGCTCTTATATATACCTGAAATATTAATGGTTATAATAAGTATTGTTACAGCGATTATGGCAAAATACCATCGAACCTCTTCAATTTTAAAGGCTGATTTTTTGTTGTTTTTACTGATAAGAAAATAGTAGGCGTTGAAATTAACACCAAACAGTATCATAAATACAGTTACAATTGCCTGAATTGGAACTGAGTAGTCACCCATACTGGAATTCTTAATTCCAAAGCCACCGGTACCGGCAGTACCAAAGCCTGTAGTAAGTGCATCAAATAAAGGCATTCCGGCAAGGAGAAGAAACAGTATCTCGGTTGTTGTAAGCACAAAATATATAATGTAGAGTATTTTGGCTGTCTCACGAACCTTAGGAACAAGCTTTCCAACAGAGGGACCGGGGCTTTCTGCACGCATAAGGTGCATATTGTAGCCGCCTGCAAGTGGAAGGACTGCAAGCAGGAATACAAATACTCCCATGCCTCCAATCCAATGGGTAAAGCTTCGCCAGAACAGACTGCAGTGACTGAGAGCCTCAACATTTGTAAGAATACTGGCACCGGTAGTTGTAAAGCCTGATATGGTCTCAAAAAGTGCGTCGGTAAAGCTTGGAATCTCCTGACTGATTACGAATGGGAGAGCACCAAAGATACTCATTACAATCCAGCACAGGGCCACAATTACAAAGCCTTCTCGTGCAAAATATACCTGATTATGAGGCTTTTTGGTTGACATAATAAATCCGGCTAAAGCACATACTACAGCTACAATAAGAAATGCAAAGCCGCTTTTTTCCTGATATATTGCGGCTACAATACAGGGAAGAAGCATAAATGCCCCTTCCAGCTTGAGTACCCAGCCAAGAATAAATCGTATAATTGAGTAATTCATCTGACAGCCTCCATCAGTTCTTCAGAATATCGTTAATATCCTGAAGTCCTTTCTGTGTAGTAACTATGATTACGGTATCATGAACCTGTATCTGAGTACGTCCGTTTGGCAGAATAATCTTTCCACCACGGTTGATACAAGCAATGAGAAGGTTGTCTTTGATATTAAGGTCTTCAAGTGGAACACCAATAATACGTGTGACCTCTTTAATTCTAAATTCCATTGCTTCAACCTTGTTCTCAATAAGCTTATACAGTGTCTCGACATTACTGCCAATTGAGTTCTGCATTGCCCTGACATATCTGACAATGTACTCAGCAGTGATGAATTTGGGATATATAAGGCTTCCCAGATTAAAGTTGTTAATTATATCATCAAAGGATATTCGGTTGATTTTGGTAATTATTTTGGCATTGCCGGTGCTTCTTGCAAAAAGTGACAGGAAAATATTACCTTCATCAATTCCTGTAAGTGATACAAAGGAATCGCAGTGAGAGATGCCCTCTTCAATAAGAACATCCTGATTAGTGGCATCACCATTAATAATAACAGCCTTAGGAATCATCTCACTTAAATATTCACAGCGCTCTTTATCCTTTTCGATTATTTTAACATCAACACCTGCACTTATAAGCTGTTTGGCAAGGTAGAATGCAATTGTTCCACCGCCAACAATAATTGTATTTTTAACCTGATGGGTTTCAACACCTATTTTTTTGAAAAAATCTCTGGCAGCACCTGGAGATGCTACAAAGCTTATGGTATCATGCTCCCGAAGTATAAAGCTTCCGTTAGGAATAATAACCTCGTCCTTACGTTCAACAGCACACACCAGTACATCGGACTGAATCTTTCGGGCAACATCAATAAGACTGCAGTTATTAAGGACTGAGCCTTCGTTAATAATGAACTTAAGAAGCTCCACACGGCCCTTGGCAAAGGTATCAATCTTGATAGCTGATGGGAAACGTAAAATTCTGGAAATCTCAGTTGCAGCAGCATACTCAGGGTTAATAGTCATTGACAGACCCAGCTCTTCTTTAATAAAGCTTATCTCATTATTGTACATAGGGTTACGTACTCTGGCGATTGTGCTGCAGTTACCAGCCTTCTTGGCTATAAGACAGCATAAAAGATTAAGCTCATCAGAATCAGTAACGGCAATAAGCACGTCAGTATCTTCAATACCTGCTTCCATCTGTACTGTGTAGCTGGCACCATTACCTACTACACCCATAACATCATAATTATTGGTTACATCATGAATGACATCACTGCTTACGTCGATTACGGCAATATCATGTCCTTCAAGGCTTAACTGTTCGGTGATGGTCATGCCTATCTTGCCGCAGCCTACTATAATTATTCTCATTTCTTCCTCCAGTATAATACTTTTACAATATATGCATTTAAGACATACATTACATTATAACAGATTTGTAACATTATTGTAAATTATTTACAATAACATATATTAAGTGTAAAATGGTGTTATAAGTATACGTTATATCTATGAAAGGGGAACAAGGCAGTATGGTACAAGAGAGTAGAGAGGATTTACTTAAGAAAAACTTATTTTACTGGAGAACAGTTATTATTGTTGAGGCGGTAATAATGATTGGGTATCTGCCAGAATTTGTTAAGTCGACCTATGATGTAGGTTATGTAATTTCGGTTATGATATGTGGTGCAGTAATAATTGCATTATCAAGTCTGGCATATTTTCGGCTTAAGGACAAGGTGTCATTGAGGTATGTGTTGTCCATATTTTTTATTGTATTCTATGGCTATATAATGTTTACTACCAAGAGTCTTGCAACCTATGTGTATATTGTTCCGATTATGATTACTTCAACAGTATATTCCGACTTTAAGTTTGCAATTGTACTTACTGTGGAGATGTTTGCAGTTGAGGGTGTAATTATTGTTAAGGATATTTTAGGCGGAATGGTATCGGACGAGTATATATCCCAGTATGAGATTCAGGGAGCACTGGCAGCGGTTGCAGGAGCACTGCTTATAGTATCAAGTAATGTACTTATGAAGCTTAACCAGAACAAAATAGATAAAATTAATGACCAGAAGGATGGTATGGAAAAAATCCTTACCGGACTTATTGAGTCCTCAGGAAAAATCATTGATTATTTTGGAAGAATATCTGCTGACGTAACAGAGGTAACAGATTCAATGAAAAATGTCCTGGATTCAATGAAGGAGGTTAGTCAGGGAACTGAGCATTCCGCAGAGGCAACAACGGAACAGATGTCTAAGACGGAGCAGATAAGCATTGAGGTTGAATCAGCAGTTGGCTGTGCACATAATATTAATGAGAAGGTTGAGAATACCAGCCGTGCAGTTACTACCGGTAAAGCAGTTATATCTGATATGAAGGAAAGTATAAGCTCTACAGAGCATGTATCCGCAGAGGCAATTAAGGAGATTGACGGACTTAAGGAAAACACCAGGGAGATGGCGTCAATTGTTGCGGCAATCAGTGAGATTACCAACCAGACCAATCTTTTGAGCCTTAATGCAAGTATTGAAGCAGCAAGAGCAGGGGAGCAGGGCAAGGGCTTTGCAGTTGTTGCAGCTGAGATAAGCAAGCTTGCCAATGAGACAAGCGCCGCAACTGTTAAGGTTACTGCTATTATTGCGGGAATTACAGGAAGTGTTGAGCTGGTTATGAATTCCATTAATGAGCTGATTAATAATATGCAGGTTCAGAATAACTCAATTATGGATACCTCAGGAAAGTTTGAGGCTATTGAAACGGAGATTGGTGCCATTGCAAGTCATGCAGAGGAAATGGTGCAGCTTACCGATAACCTGAAGGCAGCTAACGAAGGGGTTGTATCAAGTGCTGAAACAGTTTCTGCAATTACTGAGGAGGTAACGGCAGGAGCAAGACTTACTGAGGATAATTGTTCAACAAGCTTTGAAAGACTTAGTGATGTTCGTGAATTAATAGAGAATTGTAATCGTGAAATTGAGGTTCTCAAATCTTTTGTAAAGGAATAGAGGTATTGCAATGAATAAAAATATTTTAATTGACCAGTGTGGCTATTATTCTGCAGGGAAAAAGCTTGTCACAATCAGGACAGAAGAGGAAAAGGATAATATTGATTTTGAGGTTCGTAAAAGTGACAATACTGTTGCATACAGCAGCTCAACAATCAGAAATCTATATAATGACAGTTCACAGGAGAATACCTATATTGGGGATTTCTCCGATGTATCGGAACCGGGAATGTACTATATATATGCTAAGGGCGTTGGAGAGTCGGATTATTTTCCGATTGGAGAGGATGTATATGATGAGACTCTTAAGAAGGCAATATATTTTTTCTACCTTCAAAGATGCGGTATGCAGCTTCCGGAAAAATATGCAGGAATATATGCACACCCTGAGTGTCACACAACTCTTGCCAGGGTACTTCATGGTGGAGACAGAATTGACGTAACCGGTGGATGGCATGATGCAGGAGATTATGGAAGATATGTTGTTGCTGCTGCTATGGCTGTAGCACAGCTTTTGCTTGCCTATGAAAGCTATCCGGGGATTGTTAAGATATGTAAGAATCCGGAGGACGGCACGGAGCTTCCATCATACCTTAGTGAAATCAAATATGAGCTTGACTGGATGCTTAAAATGCAAAGAGAGGATGGGCTTGTATATCATAAGGTTACCTGTGAGAATTTCTGCGGCTTTGTAATGCCACAGGAGGAGACTAAGGAGCTTGTTGTGTGTCCTGTGTCAGGAACGGCAACTGCTGATTATGCTGCGGTAATGGCAATGGCTGCCAGATATTACGAGAAATACAATGACAGGTATGCAGACAGACTTAAGGAGGCAGCAGTTAAGGCATATACAGCGCTTAAGGGTTTTTCACAGCCGGGAGGGTTCCACAATCCGGAGAATATTCTTACCGGAGAATATGGGGATGAAAGTGACCAGGACGAGCGTTACTGGGCAGCTGCCGAGATGTACAGGACCTTTGGTGACGTTGTATACAGAGAAGACTTTGAAAAAATGGCTTCGGAGAATATATGTCATGGCTATGGCTGGACCGATATGGGCAGCTATGGCAATATTGCTTATCTGGAATGTGATGATATAGATGATGATATTGCAAAGGCAATTAAGGCTTCAATGGTAGAACTGGCAGACGGGCTTTTAGCTGCAGCTAATAATGATGGCTATGGTGTCGCTCTTAAAAAGGATGAATATATATGGGGAAGCAATTTAAGTGTATGCAATAATGGTATTCATCTTATGGATGCCTATAAGCTTACCGGACGCAGAGAGTATCTTGAGGCTGCCCATGACCAGCTCCATTATATTCTTGGACGCAACCCAATGGGTTTATGCTATATCTCCGGATGTGGAACAACACCGATTATGCACCCTCATCACAGACCTTCGGGCTTCCTTGGAAGGGTAATGCCAGGTATGCTTTCCGGTGGTCCATGTGACTGGGGAGTGGACGAGCTTGCCAAGGAGCTGCTTCCTGGAGTACCACCTGCAAAGTGTCTTCTTGACATGACAGGCAGCTATTCAACCAATGAGGTTACAATATATTGGAATTCAGGTCTTGTTATGCTGATGGCCCTGATTCAGAGATAGGATAATATGCAGATACTTGTAGATGCTGATGCCTGCCCTGTTGTGTCAATTGTTGAACAGGTGGCGCGAGATAATGGAATAGAGGTTGTGCTGCTATGTGACACCAATCATGTACTTTTTTCGGATTACAGTCAGGTAAGAGTAATTGGTGCAGGAGCGGATGCGGTTGATTATGCTTTAATTAATACCTGTCATCCTGGCGATATTGTTGTAAGTCAGGATTATGGCGTGGCGGCAATGGCACTTGGACGGGGTGCCTATGCGATTCATCAGTCCGGAATGTGGTACACTAATGACAACATTGACGGATTGCTAATGGAACGGCATAATGCTGCCAAGGCCAGAAGAGCCTCCTCCCATCATCATGGGAAAGGACCAGCCAAAAGAACACGTGAGGATGATGATAAATTCAGAGCTTCTTTTATAAGACTTGTTCAGGAGCTATTATAGCATCAAGCCAAGAAAATTGTGTTACAACTGATTGTCTATTAGCCAAAATCAATATTTTTTTCAAAATGGCTAAAATAGTTAAAGCCGACCTCGGAAGAACTATACCCTTGTATTTTTGTGAGCAAGCCAAGGGAGCTAATTAATAAAGTGCCTTTTTTAACGAATTGCGTGATTAATCAAGCATAAGTAAGAGGATGAATAATTAGTTAATTCAAACTGTTTGAACATAAAAAATGGAATCGGAAAACCGATTCCATTTTTATGTGAGTTTTTGAATTAACTAATTAGCCATTCATCATATCACTTATGCTTAGATTAATAGCAAGGTGTTAATTCAGGCACTTTATTAATTAGTCCCTATGCATTGAGAAGGAATCCATATCATAATTCTTAAGATTCTCAACAATTGAACGGCAGTCAGCACAGCCAATTAATGCATCACGGTCTTTTTTGGCTCTGAGCTCTTCTGTAAATGAACTTGGTCCGCCAACACATCCGCCTTCACATGCCATACCTTCAATAAAGTCCTCAGGGAGCTTGCCAGCCTTCATAAGAAGAAGAGCTTTCTTACATTCCTGTGCTCCGTTGGCCTTGCATACCTTAGCGTCAACCTCCTGGTCAGTCTCCTTCATGTATTCAAGAACAGAAGCAGTAACACCCCCTGAGTTACCGTAACGCTTACCATATGAGGAAGCTTCCTGATACTGCTCGGCAACCTCTTCGAATTTAACCTCTTTGGCCTTCATGATGGCACGAATTTCACTAAAGGTAAGAACATAATCTGCATTGCCTTCAATCTGCTGGTCTTTGACCTCGGACTTCTTGGCAATACATGGTCCGATAAATACTGTAACAGCATCAGGCTCTTTTGCCTTAATCATACGTGATACAGCACACATTGGTGAAATGGTTGTGGATATTTTGTCAGCAAGCTCTGGATAATGCTTACGAATCATGTTAACAAATCCAGGACAGCAGGAGGTAGTCTTTTTCTCACCTTCTCTGTATGCTTCAAGCCATTCCTCAGCTTCACTCTGGGTTGTCATATCTCCACCGAGACCAACCTCAATCATGTCTGCAAAGCCAACTTCCTTCATTGCCTTCTTCCAGCTTGCCATAGTGACGGTCTGACCGAACTGACCCTCTGTAGCAGGAGCTACCATTGCGTATACCTTCTTACCAGAGGTAATTGCTTCAATAACGTTAACTATGTAGGTTCTTGAACCGATTGCACCGAATGGACATTTATGGATACACTGTCCGCAGCGGATACATTTCTTCTCATCAATTACTGAGATTCCATTCTCGTCATAGGTAATGGCATTTACCGGACAGCTGAATTTACATGGACGCTTTAAGTGGGCAATAGCATTGTATGGACAGGCTTTGGCACACATACCACATTCCTTACATTTGCTTGCATCAATATGGGAATGCTTCTCACCAGCTGAGATAGCACCAAACTTACAGGCATTAATACAGGCTTTGCCGGCACAATTCTGACAGTTCTCAGTTACAGTGTAGCTGGAGATAGGGCAGTCCTCACATGCGGAGGAGATAACCTGAATAATGTTGCCATCATCATGGGTTCCGGGAGCTTTGCCTTCGGCAAGTCTGACTCTCTGCCTGATTATTTCTCTTTCTTTATATATGCAGCAGCGGAACTGAGGGTTGGGACCAGGAATAATCATAAAAGGGATATCGTCTCTTTTCTCTTCAAGCTCACCTGTAAAAGCAAGCTTAGCTACCTGGTACAGAACTTCATGTTTAATTTTGATAATATTTTCATCAGCAAACATAGTATTTTCCTTTCTGTTAGTATACTTATATTTTATTTATACTTCCATATAATTGTACTAGCAAAAGAGTATATTGTCAATATTTTAACAAACTGATTTATGTATAAAACCTAGTGCAAAAAAAGATTTTATGATATGATAAAACGAAGTGAAAATAGTATAGGGAGAAATGAGTAGATTATGGATAAAAAAAGATATAAATCATTTGCCATATATGCAGCGATTGTGGCAGCTTTTGCGCTGGCTGTAATATATTTTGGCAATATAATTGGATTAATCAAGATTATTATAGGTATTGCCAAGCCACTGATTATTGGAATGGTAATGGCATTTGTGATTAACCTTATAATGAGACAGCTGGAGAGGATATATGCGCCAAGGTCGGTTAAAAAGGCTGTTAAGGCAACAAGAAGACCGGTGTGCATGGTGATTTCCTTTGTTATTGTTCTGGCGTTGATTGCGCTGGTTCTTTTGCTGGTTATTCCGGCAGTTGCAAGTGCAATCACACTGCTTGCATCTAATGTGGGGGCGTTGTATAGCAGACTGGAACAATGGATACTTGACCATAGAGAACTTATGCCGACAGTTGCAGAGTATGTGAAAAAGATTGATATTGACTGGGGTAATGTAGGACAGCAGCTTGTTAATTTCCTCAAGGGTGGAATTGGCGCTGTATTTGGCTCAACCTTTACATTTATAACAGGCTTTTTCGGAATGGTTATTGATGTGTTTATGGCGGTTATTTTTGCCATATATCTGCTGGCCTCCAAGGAGAAGCTTATGAATCAGGTGAAAAGACTGATTGGAGCATATATTCCGAAGAAAAAAACAGGGATTGCCAATGTGTACCATGTTGCCAAGGGCCGCTTTTCAGCCTTTGTTGTGGGACAGTTTACAGAGGCTGTGATACTGGGCTCACTGTGTGCTATTGGTATGCTGATTCTCAGGCTTCCATATGCAGCAGTTGTAGGTGTATTAATTGGATTTACTGCACTTATTCCGGTTGCAGGAGCGTATATTGGAGGAGTACTGGGATTTTTGCTGTGTCTTACGGTATCACCTGTTAAGGCATTGATATTCCTTGTTTTTCTTGTTATTTTGCAGCAGATTGAAAGCAACATAATCTATCCCAAGGTTGTTGGCACCTCAATTGGACTTCCGGGAATATGGGTTTTTACAGCTGTAATTATTGGCGGCGGTATTGCAGGTGTAGGCGGAATGCTTTTGGGAGTGCCGATTATGGCAACAGCCTATGACCTTATAAGGGAAAATGTTAATGGCAGGGAGACGCAGCAGGTGGCTGTGCACATAGAGGATAATACAGAAACAGAACTAAAGGATGCAGGCGGTGAGACAGATGATACAGATACTGATAGTTGAAGATGAGAGAGCAATCTCTGACCTTATCAGACTTAATATGAGAAAGGCTGGCTATGAATGTACAACGGCATATGATGGAATGGAAGCAGCTGATATTCTGGAGAATCAGAATTTCGACCTGATTATTCTGGATGTTATGCTCCCAAAGCTTAATGGATTTGAGCTTATGGAGTACATAAGACCGCTTGGCATACCTGTTATTTTTCTTACAGCCAAAAATTCCCTGGATGACAGACTTAAGGGACTTACATCTGGGGCTGAGGACTACATGATTAAGCCCTTTGAGATTGTTGAGCTGCTGGCAAGAGTTAATATTGTGCTGAGAAGATACAACAAGACTGAGCAGCTGCTTAAAGCGGGAGATGTTATTGTTGACGTGGAGAATCAGATTGTGACAAAGGCAGGTCAGGAGATTGAGCTTACGCCTAAAGAGTTGGAGCTGCTGGTTCTTTTTATGCGCAATCAGAATATAACGCTGTTTCGTGAGAAGCTGTATGAGGAAATATGGGGAAGCGAGTGCTCGGTAGAGTCAAGGACGCTTGATTTGCATGTGCAGAGACTGAGAAAAAAACTGGGGCTTGGAGATTTACTGAAAACGGTCTTCAAGGTAGGATACCGTCTGGAGAGCTGATAATGAAATTCAGGTATAAAGTGTTAATAGCTAATTTAATAATGTTATCATTAAGTCTTGGTATCGCAGGATATCTGATGATTCATAAGAATTTTGTACTGGCAAGAAATGCCCAGCTGCAGAAAAATATTATGGAGAATAATCTTGTTCAGGCCTCGGTGGAATACGAGCTGCTGCAGGTTATTAATACAAGCGGATACAATCTTAATGAGGAATTACAGGAGATAGGTCACCGCGTTGAAAGCAATATGCAGGTGACTAACTCCTTTTTTTATATCAAATATGGTGACCGCTATGTATTTTCCAGTGATAATGGGGAGAATGCGATATCGGATTCACTTTATGAAAATATAGCAATGGGCGGCAAAAATTACGTAATAAGCCATGAAGGAAAAGAATACTATACATATGTTACCTCCTGTAATACAGTTGATGAGAGCAATCTGTATATTGTAAGCAAGAGCAGTATTTCTGATGCATATGATATGATGAACGAGCAGATAGGCTATTTTAGAATAATGCTTATTGTAATTATAGCGGCGGCCTCTGCAGTAATGTATTTTTTCAGCAGATATCTTACCAGACCGCTGGAGCAGCTTAATACGGCAACGGATGAGATAAGTGGCGGCAATTATGATATTAAGGCAGAGGTAAGCTCTAATGATGAGGTCGGGATTCTTGCAGGTAAATTCAACGATATGGCTCATGCAGTAGCCCATCATGTGGACGAACTCAATGATATGATTCATCGACGTGACCAGTTTGTTGCGGATTTTACCCATGAGATTAAAACACCTATGACAACGATAATAGGCTATGCAGATACCATGCGTTCAATGGAACTGTCCAGAGAGGATGAAATTATGGCACTGAATTATATTTTTTCAGAGGGCCGAAGACTTGAGAATCTTTCCGGTAAACTTTTTGAGCTGATATATCTGCGTCAGAATGATATAGAGAAAAGACAGTTTCATACTGATGATATGATAAAAGAGGTGTGCCAGACAGTTACACCTATGCTTGCAGCTAAAGGTATCACGCTTAATACAACAAGCGAAGACACCATCCTTAATGGCAATATGGAGCTTTTGATTACCTCCTTAGTTAATATTATAGATAACGCCAGAAAGGCCTCTAAGGAGAATGACAGTATTGAGCTTACAGGTGTAAAGCGAAATGATAAGTATAGCTATGAAATTACGATTGCAGACCATGGAATAGGAATGACCAGGGAGGATGCAGCGAAAATATGTGATGAGTTCTATATGGTTGACAAGTCGCGTTCAAGAAAAGAGGGCGGGGCAGGAATTGGTATGTCACTGGTTGCGCTTGTTCTGCAAAAGCATAATGCGGTTCTTTCTGTTGAAAGTGAACTGGGGGCAGGAACCACAATGCATATCCTTTTTTGTCAGGAGGAATTATAGATGAAAAGAATTGTTAGAATATCCTTTAGAAAATTATCAATATTTGTAATAGTTCTTACAGTGATTGCAGCTGTGGCAGGAATTATTCTTCCAGGTGTAATTCTTAAGGCTCAGGGCAGTAGTGATTACGGAATTATTAAGAATGTTCCAGAGGAGTATTATTCCTCTGTAAGTGCTGCAATGGCAAGAAATGCTTCTGCCAATCTTAATGATTACCAGAGACTTCAGCTTATAAGCGGAAGGTGGGAGAGCAAAATATCTGATGTAAGCGCATATGAAATGGAGCTTCAGGACTATGAGGCAGTTAAAATCATAAGAGACGCATTGGGTAAGCTTAATGAGGAGGGTATTTATCCGGAAAGTATTTTCTCGGATTATGCCAACTGGTACAACTGGAGAGGTGCTGCCCATAAGGCAGTTGATACCACCTTTCATACTTATACGGCATATTACTGGGAGATTGATTTTTATAAATATGATTCTGAGGAGACTCATAAGGTCTATGTGCTTGAGGATGGACTGGTATTCTACGCAGAAGCAGATTTGGTAAGCAATATTGAGACGGAGCTTATTACACCTGAGTATATGTATCTGCAGAATCAGAATATAGAGGCAGAGAGCGTACCTGTAACAGGCACGACAATTAATGAGCTGCTTACATATCCCGGAATAGACCTGACAGGACTGGAATGGCTGGACAGAACACAGACGGTGGCAGACACGGACGCAGATGCAGAGACTCCGGATATATATGAATATGTGCAGGCATATAATGGCAACAGATATGTCTATGCGCTTATTCCAGAATTAAGTAAATAAATATGAGTAATTGATACATTTCGGATACATCCTGATGCTAAAATATGGTTAGTATGAAGCGTAGGAGGCAGTTCATGAAGAGGAAAAGAATAATTGCAGCAGGGGTTGTTGCAGTATGTGTGGCAGGTATGATGGTGACCGGTTGTGGCTCATCACGTAAAAGTGTGAATTATAACATTGATGATTACGGAACAGGAAGCGGCAACGATAATACAACTACAGGAGAAGGAATTTCCCAGTATAAGGATATTGAAAAATGGAATGATAATTGGACAGTAGAGGGTAAGGATGGTGCAACTATAAGTATCCAGATTGATTCCAAGGTAAAAATACCTGACGTGTCTCAAATGAATACAGTGGAATGTTCATATGTGGAATTTACATCAGAATTCAAAGAAAAATTCCTTGAATCATTTTTTGGAGATGAACAGATATATTATTTTGATGCACCAAGAAGGCCAAAGAGCATGCTGGAGTATTCGATTGAATCACTTACTGACACAATAGAGCAGTTTAAGGATAATATGGACAGGTATGATGATTACTGGGCTCCTAAGGTACAGCAGCAGATTGATGATTATCAGAAGGAGCTTGAGCAGTGTCAGACCAATCTTAATACAGCATCTGACAGTTATATAGCAATTGAGGATTATGACAGCTATTCCTTTGCAGGTGAGATTGATGGAATTATGTATGAGGTGGACTTTGAGGAATATATTCCTCAGATAGTAGGACAGCAGAGATATTATCGTAACATTGCAATAACACCAATTAATCTAATTGATATCATGCCATCGGATTTTGGTGGATGTGAGTGGGTTGGAGCCAATCAGAGAAGCCAGTATTCAGAGACCAGTACACTTTCCAACAGCTGTAAATACACTGTAGATGAGTCGATTAAGCTTGCCGAGGATTTTCTTACAAAGCTGGGAATGGATGACTTGGATTATATGTCCTGCTATCATCTTGGATGGTTTGGCGGTACAAATGTGAATGATTATTCCTCTTCAACAGATAAAGAGGAAAACAATGGATACATATTATATTTTGGAAGAGCAATTGATGGAGATAATAATATATATCCTACAGGACTGAATACTACCAATCTTTGGAATGATTCAGGAGAAGAGGATTATGGAGACGATGAACAGCATACAGCTGTAATTGTGACTGACCAGGGAGCAGTAATAGCTAATATCGGCAATTATTACAAGCTTAACAGCCAGACTAAGGATACCGGTTTAATATCCTTTGATTCATTGAAAAATATATGCAGGGATGAGATTACAAAAAGAGGTCCGTTATATAAGGATGGTAATTTTGATGATAATAATCTTAAGTATGTCAGCACAGAGCTGCAGTATATGAAGCTTCAGAAAAGTGCAGACAGCCTGGATTTCAGCTATATTCCGGTATGGCATATGACTGCATTCAGATTCTCAGATTATGACCTGTATGTTAATGCAATTGATGGAAGCATTATTGATGTTACGGGTATTGATAAGCAGCTTGAAGGGGTGGAGAAATGAGAAGGATTAAAATAGCGGCGCTGCTGTGTATAGTGGCTGTTATTTTAACAGGCTGCAACAAAGAGCGCAGGGTGGTGGACTATAATATCACAGACGGAAATGATGAATCCGGTGCAGGTGATAATGTAGCACTGGGAGGAAAGGGGCTTATCCAGTTTAAGGATGCTGCCAAATGGGAAGATTCATGGACTGTAAAGGGAGCCGATGACTCTGATATAAGCGTTAAGGCAGTAGCCGAGGTTACAATTCCGGATGCCGCACAGATGTCAGTGCTTGAGTGTACCTATGTGGAATTTGATGAGAAATTCATTGAGCAGACAGTTAAAAGCCTTTATGGAGATGCTGCGGTATATTATTATGATGCACCCCGCAGACCCAAAACCATGCTTGAGGCTGCAATACAGGAGCTGACAGATAAGATAGCTGTTGACAGGGATAATGTTGATAATGGCTATTACTATGAAGAATGGGAAGATAAAATGAACCAGCAGATTCAGCAGAATGAGGAGATACTGGCCCAGTGTAAAACCAATCTTGCTACTGCAACTGAGAATTATATACCGGTTGCTGAATATAACAGTACAACCTATATTGGGGAGATTAATGGATTTAATTATATATTGGAATTTAACAATAATATTGAAGGTGATTCCGGCTGGGAGAATTATAACAGACAGATAGCAATATATCCCCAGAATTACAAGGAGGTTATTCCAAATACCTATAGTGGCTACAGCTGGGTATATACATCTCAGGGAAGTAAGTATTCCCCTACCTCCAAGGTGGAAAATATGTGTAAGTATACCTCAGAGGATGCAGTTAAAATGGCAACGGAATATATGACGAGGCTGGGTTTTGATAAATATGAGAATATAAGCTGCTATAATATGGAGCTTTATGGCGGCGAGGAGATAGATGAATATACAACAAGAACGGATGTAGAAGGAACGGACGGCTGGATTATATTTTTTGGACAGGCTATAGATGAAACTGCTCAGTTATATCCGGAAAATCTTAATACAGACCTTATACTGTGGGATGAAGACCGGCTAATGTCCCCATCCTCTGACGAATTACACTACGTGGTTATTGTTAATGACAATGGTGTAATAATGTGCGACCTTGTAAAGCCTTATATTATTAATGGAATTACCGAGGATGCCAGCATGATATCCTATGATTCTTTAAAAGGTGTCTTAAAGGATAAAATCGAATCAAGAAAAGAGCTGTATAACAGTGATTTACTTCCGGATAAGGCATTGGAGTATATAAGGCTTGAGCTTTTATATAAGAAAATACAGGATGAAAATAACAGCAGCAGCTTTAGCTTTGTGCCTGTATGGAGGCTTAAGGACAGATTGAATGTTGCATTTGATATATACATTAATGCTATAGATGGAACCGGAGTTGATGAATTTAACATGGATTACTTAATTGAATACATGAAGGCTCACGAAGGGGAAGGAATGGTGTTAGGATGAAGAGATTAATGTACAGCGTATTGGCAGCAGGCACAATGGCAGCAGTTCTTTTAACAGGCTGTAAAACATCGCGAAGGACCGTTGATTATGCAATTGAAACAGACGAATCAGCAGATGATAATAAGGCAGCTGTGGTTGAGGGCGAGGGAATTGCGCAATATAAGGATATTGATAAATGGAGTGAAAAATGGGAGGTTACGCTGGATGATAATTCTGTAGTGACAATTAATGTTAACGCCGGAATCAGACTTCCTGAGGCTGAAGAAATGTCGGTTGTGGAGGCAGAATATATCCAATTTAATGACAGCTTTAAGGAAAAAATACTTAAGCAGATATATGGGGATGAGCAGGTATATTATTATGATGCCCACAGAAGACCCAGGGAAAAGGTTCAGGCAGCTATAGAGGAGCTTAATGAGAAGCTTGAGAGTATAACCAACGATTTGGATAACGGTTATATTATTGGTGAATGGATTGAACCTGTACAGGCGCAGGCAGAGGAATACCAAAACGAGCTGAAGCTGTGTAATGAGAGCCTGAATAATCCGATTGAGGATTACATTCCAATAACAGATTATGACTGCAGTACATATATTGGACTTGTTAATGGACACATGACAGTTGTGGATTTTATTCACGAGATAAGAGGCCGCTCAGGATATGAGAATATTAACAGACAGATTGCTGTATATCCAGAAAGCCTTAATACTGTTGCAGCAGGAGATTTCAGGGAATATTCATGGCTTCAGGTATCCAGTGACAGTGAATGCTCAGGGGACGGAAATAGCAAAAACGGATGCAGTCTGTCACCTGACGAGGCAACTGATATGGCAGAAAAATATATAGCTGACCTTGGAATTGATAATCAGGAATTGATGGGCTGTTATAATCTGATGTGGAATGGCGGCGAGGCCCTTGATGATGAAAATTACCGGGTAGACAAGGAGGGGCTTAACGGGTATGTAGTATATCTTGGAAGACCGGTTGATGCCGCTAATAAAATTTTCCCAGATGATATTAACAGTATGCATGTAGAATTTGATGGTGCCAGGATTGATTCCATAACTGATAATGAACAGCATACGGTAGTTGTTATAGGTGACAATGGTGTAATAATGGCAGATATTGCCAATGCATATACCGTAACCGGAACAACAGATAATGTTAATATGATTACCTTCGATTCAGTAAAAGGCGTTATAAAAGATACTATTGAATTTAGAAAAAAATTGTACTCAAAGGATATATATGAGCTTAAATCTATAGACTATACTTCAATGACGCTGCAATATAAGCGGGTTGACAACAAGGTTGGAGGAGAAGGCTTATCTTATATTCCTGTATGGTATCTTCGTGATATGAATTTTACGCTGGATATCTATATTAATGCGATAGATGGCAAATGTATTGAAGAACCTATTAATGAATATCTTCTTGAATGACAGGGGGGAAACCTTATGAGGATAACTGTAAAAAATATTGCACGTATTGGAATTATTATGCTGATATCGTTTCAGCTGACAGGGTGTGGTTCCACAAAAAGCGTGAATTACAATATTGACATAGAAAATTCTGATGATGATAATCTTAATGCACAGGGAATTTCCCAGTATAAGGATATAAGTGGATGGAGGGACAGCTGGGGCATTAACATTAATGACGGAACCACAATAACTGTTAATATGAATGCAAGTGTTGTAGTACCTGATATTGAACAGATGACATATGTGGAAGCAGAATATTTCCAGTATGATATGGAATCCAAAGAGAAAATAGCCAGAACACTTTTTGGAGATGAAGATATATATTATTATGATGAAGTAAGAAGACCTAAAGATGAGCTTGAAGCATCAATTAAAATACTGCAATTTAAAGTTGAAGAGTGTGACAGACTTATTGATTCCAATTTTGAAGTACCTTACTGGACACAGAAAAAGGAAGAATTTTTAAGTCTTATAAAGGAATGCAAAGCTGCATTGCCAAATGCGGATAACTCATATAAACTGGTAACAGAATATGATGGCAGTCAATATATTGGAGAAATTAATGGAGAACAATATCTTCTTGAATTCCTTGACAACTATAAATTTGTGGATTTTCAGCCTGGGATTGACAGAGTTGTAAAGTTTTATCCCAAAAATAGAAACGGAAATATTGATAGCATATATAGCAGCGGAGATTTTTACAGTACAGATATCCTGCCGGCAACAGAAATAGATGACAACGCCTGCAGGTATTCCAGTGACGATGCAGTGCAGCTTGCCGACAGATGCATAGAGAATATGGGGTATTCAGGGTACACCTTGTGCGATACTTATAATCTCGAGTGGTACAGCAATATCTACGATAATCCAAGTCCTGAAAAAATAGAAAATAATGGATATGTATTCATATATGGGCAGCCAATAGATAATAGCAATCAGATATATCCGGATAATTTCAATTCAGTCGATATATCTATAAATGGTTTGCTGGAATATCCGAACCGGTCCGGTACACAGCAGCTTGCAGTTGTTGTTACGGATAATGGGATATCAGGCGTATGTGTTGATAATGCAATGAAAATAACTATGTCAGGTGATGCAAAAATGCTTTCTTTTGACTCAATAAAGGGTATAATAAAGGATGTGATTGAAAGCAGAAGTGAATTATATGATAGGAAGCTTCTATGTCAGGGAAACATTCTGGAATATAAGTTCCTCAGACTTGAATATATGCAGGTTAACAGAGACGATGGAATAGCGCTTGCATATGTTCCTGTGTGGCATCTGGTGACATATACTGACAGCCTCGATTACATCAATGATATATATGATGTGTATATTAATGCCATAGATGGAACCAATATTGATAGGAATAATCTTTTGCAAAATACATGAAATAACTCAGGAGAAGAGACATGAACAAACGTAGCAGAACTATTGGAATTGCTTTGCTGTCTGTGGTGGTAATCCTCACAGGCTGCGGAAAGAAAAAGAATGACGTGATACATATCGAAAATGATACGTATCAAAAAAAGGATTACGCGACTGTGGAGGTTATGCAGGGGGATTTAAATCCCCAGTTTACACTTCGCCTCCAGGCTGAGGGCTACAAAAAGACCAATTATTCCCTTAGCAATGAGACCCTTGAGATTGACAAGGTCTATGTATCCGTAGGTGAGAAGGTTACCAAGGGTGAACTCCTCATTTCTTTTATGTCCAAAGAGATTCAGGAAACAATTGAGGACTATCAGGAGCAGTGCTCACAGAAGGAGCTTCTCATTGCTCATTATACTAACCTTATGAAGATTGACCCTGATGCAGATTATTCAGGGGATATTAAGATGCTGCAGCAGGACATTACAGTTGATAAGCTTTATATGGAAGAGGCACAGAATAAGCTGGCAGGCTGTCAGGTAATGGCAGAAGCGGATGGAACAATTACATATATAAGTGAATATCTTCTTAATGGCTACTATAACCCGGGAGAGACTCTGATGACTGAGGTTTCAGGAACCGGTAATTATACATCTGCTATTCAGAAGAATTATGAATTTAATGTAGGAGATGAATTCAGTGCTGTATCAGGTGTTGTAAGCTACCAGGTAAGACTGTCTAATGTTGAACAGAATACAGGGGATGATGGCAAGGTTACGCAGACCCTTACCTTTGAACCGGTATCTGATATGTCAAGCGTTTCTGATGCGGATACACTTGAGGTAACAGTGGTACAGCCAATACTCAAGGACGTTCTCTATGTGGAGTCGGATGCGATACAGGAGGATGAAAGCGGTAACTATGTATATACAGTTAATGAAAGCGGCTACAGAGAGGCCGTATGGGTTACGATAGGCGAGACTGTAGGAGAATATACAGTAATAACAGATGGTCTTAAGCTGGGAGAGAAGGTGGCTGTATTTTGATGAATAGAAGATTAAAACAGATAATCAGAATGGGAGTTACGTTAGTTCTTGGGGCTGCATTAATATGTGGCTGCAGCAGACAAAGTGGACAGACTGTACCGGAGCTGGTGGAACCGGCAGCTGTAAACAGCGCATATCGTCCCGTGGAATATGGCAATATAGGTAATGTACAGACATTGTCTGTCAATGTAGTACCAATGAAATACTGCAATTTTTATAATACAAGTGTATATGTGGCATCAGTGGCTGTTGAGGTTGGACAGTACGTGAATGAAGGTGATGTGCTGGCATATGCAGACCTTGAACGTACACAGCAGCAGCTTGATGGAGCTAAGGAATCCCTTGATTATGAGAACCAGACCTATGCACTTAATAAGAAGATATCAGATGCAACACTTGCCAAGCTGGAGAGCTCAGACGAGGATAATACAGTAGCAATTAATACGGAAAAAGAAAATGCATCCTATGACCTTAAGCTTCATGATTACAGAGTCGGAAAGCTTAATGAGGATATAGCAGCACTTCAGAAGGTTATTACCGAGGGTTCACTTGTTGCTAATCATTCAGGCTATGTATGCTACATTAAGGATATTGGTTCTAATCCCAATGCAGGAGCTTCAGAATGTATTGTTATGGTAGCTGATATGAATGATACATACCTTGAGGCGGCCATTAACGTTAATGAATACAAATACAAGGATTACGAGGTACAGTATCTTGTAAAGGATGGACAGCATTATGATATTGAACAGCTTGAGTACACACCGGAGGAGCTTATATTAAGTAAGGCATTATCCAAATATCCAAGACTGCGTTTTACATGTCCTGATGCAGGAACACTTACTATTGGAAACAGCTATCAGCTTGTGTTCATTCAGTCAGATATAAGTAACGTTCTTATTGTAGGCAATGATTCAGTATATGAAGAAAATGGCGAAAAGTTTGTATATGTTAAGACTGATAAGAGCGATAAAGAGAAAAGGATAATTGAAGCAGGCAGTAAGGATAAAAATTACACCCAGGTTAAGTCTGGGCTTGAGGAGGGTGACCTGGTATATTATGAATCCAGTTCAATAATGCCTGTGGATTATGAGGAATACACAGTGGAATTATCAGATTATTCCATTGAAAATCACTGCTTTAACTACACACTTGCCAATGCATTTACCTTTAAATATGCATCAGAATATGAGGGTACTGTCAGTGAGATTGCAGTAACCAAAAAAGCAGAGGTAAAAAAGGGCGACCTTCTCTATGTTATAGATACAGGTGAGGGAAAGGCGGCAATGACTGAGGCTCAGTACGCAATTGACGGAGAGAATATTTCTTTTGCCCAGACAGAGAAGGATTATAACGAGCAGCTTGCAGCTACAGAGGATGCCAATGACCGTATAATACTTACAAGCCGTTTTGAAATAGCGAAGCTTAATCATGTTAATTCTTTGAAGCAACTGCAGGAAAGCTATGACAACGTTGTTAAAAATAATGATGGAACCGGTAAAATGAGTGTATATGCCCAGCAGGATGGAGAGATTGACAGTATATACGTTACAGAGGGAACACCTGTAAGTATAGGCAAGAATATACTTGCCATTGATGTTAAGGGCAGCCAGAAGCTTTTATTCCAGCTTGTTGATAATGATGGCGGCAAGGTATTTCTTGACAATATAGCAGACCTTGGTGAAACAATGACAGTTGAGGTCGGAGACGTAACCTATACAGCTAAGTGTACAGGCTTTAATGTACTTGGAAGCGCCAATGTTGTGTATCCATATACGAAGGGTGACAAAACCTATCTGTCCTATTGCCAGACATCAGGACTTGAGAATGAATCATTTTATGCAGAGCTTGATGATACCAGTCTATATTCAGTATTGCCAAAGGGACAGAAATTTACATTTGATTATGTTGCCAGAGAGAATACAATTGCAATTCCTCTTTCTATGGTGAATACAGATTCAACCCAATCTGCAGGAGATAACAATTTTTATGTATGGAAGATTGTAGAAGACCAGCTTGTCAAACAGTATGTTGGAGTTGATACCAGTCTCATGCAGTATGATTATGGTCAGGTCGTTGTAATATCAGGTCTTAAAGCCGGCGACGTACTTGCAAAAGAAAAATAGAGGAGGAACATTATATGCTGCAATTTGTCAGACAGAAAATATGGAATAAAAAATGGCTTAATCTGTGTCTTCTTGCAGGAATTATGCTGCTGGTAACTTTTTTTGCATGCCATCCGATGCTTGAACGTGGCTCCGGTGACCAGCTGCTCCAGACGGCATGTACAGATTATGCAGAGGATAACCACGAATATCCGGCAGTATTTACAAGGGTAAGTACCCTTGACATAGCAAGCTATCCAACGGTGGACAGTGTTCTTAACAGACTGGATGCTTATGAGAGCAAGTGGAATGAGTATGTTGATGCTGATAAGCTTATATCACAGCAGAGCATAACTGTTGGAGGTATGAGTACGGAATCGGACCTTGGTGAAAGAGGCAGATTTTTTAATATATGCTATATGAAGGATATGGAGGAGCATGTTGAGGTTGTGGATGGAATAAGCTTTGACGAGGATACCACAACCTATCCTGCCAATACATATCCATGTATGGTAAGCGAGACAACAATGGATTATTACGGCATTGTTGTAGGCGAAAAATTCTATATGCTTGATGATGAGGAAATTATAGAGGGTAATCCAATATATGTTGTAATTGGTGTTTTTAAAGAAAAAGCAGACGGAAGCAATTACTGGTATCACAATACCGAAGAGTTTCAGAAAAGTATGTTTATTGAGAAGGATTCCATGGATGCGCTTATGAGCGTTACTGAGAAGCCGGAGATAAATTATGATGAAAATATGCTTCTTGATTATACGAAGATTAACTGTGATAACGCAATTGATTATATGTATTATATTGAGGAATTTTTAAAGGCTGATTCCGTCTTGGAGGTTAAGTTCCTTGATATACTTAAATCCTATGAGACACAGCAGACCTCAATTAAGACGATTATATGGATTCTTGAGCTACCATGTATTCTTTTACTTTTATTCTTTATATATATGGTATCATCTCAGATAATAAGCTCTGAGGAGACAGAGATTGCCGTATTACGAAGCAGAGGTGTAACAAGGTGGAAGGTAATTCTTCTATATGCACTGCAGTTTGCTGTGCTGGCGCTGCTTGCAATTATTCCGGGTGTGCTGCTTGGATACGCAGCCTGCAAGGGTGCAGCGTCAACGGATGCCTTTCTGGTATTCAGTAAAAAGGATTTAAGTCTGTATACCTTTAACTGGAGAATGATAGTATATGCATTAATTGGAGGAATTGTGTCAATTATTGTTATGACTATTCCAGTATGCTCTAAATCAGGCATGACCATTGTTGAACAGAAGAGTACCAAGCGTTATAACAGAACGAGACCGTTCTGGGAGAAATATTTTGTTGATGTGATTCTTCTTGCCATATCAATATATCTTTTACATAACTACAATAAGCAGAGCTCAGTGCTTGCACTTAGTATTATAAGGGGAGAAAGCCTTGACCCAATTATTTTCCTGGATGCGTCGCTGTTTGTATTCTCCTGTGGTCTGGTATTTTTAAGACTGAGCCAGTATCTGATAATGCTGATTGACAGAATTGGTAAAAAACACTGGAAGCCGGCAATGTATGCATCCTTCCTGCAAATCAGGCGTTCCTATCGGAAGCAGGGCTTTATTTCAGTATTTATAATTCTGACTATTGCCAGTGGTATTTTTGATGCCAATATGGCAAGAACAATGAATGAAAATAATGAAGTCCGTATTGCATACAATTCAGGTGCTGATATCAGATTGACTGAGAACTGGAGTGTTCATACCTCCAAAAATAAGGCTGGTGAGGTTGTATGGAGCTACAGTGAGCCTGAGGATTATCAGAAATATAAGGACCTTGAGGCTGCAGGAGTAAGCCAGAGCAGTACAAGGGTAATTAATGATTACAGTACGCTAGTAGAATCAAGTGGCAAATCCATTGATAATACTCATATGATGGCAATACAGACCAAGGAATTTGGCGAGACTGCGTATATCAAAAAGGATGGAACTGATGGTGTTAACAGTGAGCACTGGTATAATGCTCTAAATGCTCTTGCAGCAGATACAGAGGGCGTTATTCTTACCAGAAATACAGCTAATGAGCTGGGGGTTTCTGTTGGAGATTCCTTGTACTATACAAGATACAGCCCTATTTCAGAGAAAAGCAAGGTAGTAATTAAAAAGATTTCAGCACATGTTGCTGCAATTGTTGATGCTTTCCCGGGATTTGAGCAGTATTATTATGAAACAGATGAGGATGGCAATATTGTTGAGAAGGAAGCATATTTAATTGTTGCCAACTATGCTACTGTTATTAATGAATTTACCCTTACACCATACGATATATGGATGAATGTACCGGACGGCGTATCACCGGCAAAGACTCAGCAGTATATGGAGGATGCAGGACTTAAATGGGCTTCCATATCCTCAGAGGAAAATGAAATCAATAAGAGCAGAAGCAGTGCAATGATTCAGATAACTAACGGTATGTTTACCTTAAGCTTTTTGATATCAATTATTATATGTTCAGTGGGCTTCCTGATATACTGGATAATGTCCATTAAAAAGAGAGAGCTTCTATTCGGTGTATATCGTGCAATGGGTATGAGAATGGGTGAGATTAACCAGATGCTTATTAACGAGCACTTGTTCAGCTCATTTATCTCACTTATTGTGGGCGTTGGTTCAGGTGTACTAAGTACAGTGCTTTTTGTACAGCTTATAACACTTGTATATCTGCCAAAGAGACATAATATTGGACTTGGAATATACGTTTACGGCTCAGATATGATTAAGCTGTGTGCAGTTATTCTTGTTGTAATGCTTGTATGTATTCTTGTAATCAGAAGAATACTTGGCAGGATGAACATAGCACATGCACTGAAGCTGGGGGAGGATTAATATATGGAAACTGCGATTCATGTTGAAAATATAGAGAAATATTTTCCTCTTGGAAATGGTGGAAAATTCTACGCACTTAAGGATATCTCAATGGATATTCCAACGAGTGCGCTGACAATACTGCGTGGACGTTCAGGCTCAGGCAAAACAACGCTTCTTAATATTCTAAGTGCGTTGGATGACCCTACAAGCGGCACCGTAGATTTTATGGGACATCATCTGGAGACAATGTCCGGTGGAGAAAAAGAGAAGCTTAGAAGATATGAAATTGGTTTTGTATTTCAGTCCATAGCACTTATACCTGTAATGAGTGCTTATGAAAATGTGGATTTTGCCCTTCGTCTGGCAGGCTATACAGGTGACAGGCATAAAAGAATATGCGAGGTTATGGAGAGAGTTGGACTTACAAAGCGTATGAATCATATGTCCGGACAGCTCTCAGGTGGTGAACAGCAGCGTGTTGCAATTGCAAGAGCAGTTGCTCATCATCCAAAGGTTGTATTTGCAGATGAGCCTACAGCTGCTCTTGATACCGCATCAGGACTGGCAGTTATGAAGCTTTTCCGCGAGCTTGTTGAGGAGGAGCATTCAACAATTGTTATGACTACACATAATCCGGCAATTATGGATTTAGGTGACGAATTATATGCTATCTCAGATGGCGTTATTGCAAAAGAAGGTGTGTAAATGGACAATATAGTGAATAAAAATGGCGAAATAATTATACCTGAGGATATAATCATCTATTGTGATGATTTGTCCAAAATATATATGTCCGATGGGCTTAAGGTTATGGCACTGCAGGGTCTTGAGCTTACAGTCAAAAAGGGTGAAATGATGGCTATTATCGGTAAATCCGGTAGTGGTAAATCCACTCTTCTGAATATGATTGGAGGACTGGAAACACCTTCAGCCGGACAGCTGTATATTAACGACAAAAATCTTGCAGTTATGACAGAGAAAAACATGGTAGGCTACAGACGTGAGACAGTAGGCTTTGTATGGCAGAACAGTACCAGAAATCTGCTTCCGTACATGACTGCACAGGAAAATGTGGAATCTCCAATGTATTTTATAAAAGGCAGCCGAAGGAAAAGACGGGAAAGAGCAAGAATGCTTCTTGAATCTGTAGGAATGCTTGCAAGTGCTGATAAGTTTCCGGGACAGCTTTCAGGTGGAGAACAGCAGCGTATAGCAATTGCTGTTGCGCTTGCCAACAATCCATCAATTCTTCTTGCAGATGAACCTACAGGTGCAGTAGATACCAAGACCTCTGATACGATATTTGAGCTTTTTCATAAGCTTAACTCAGAGCTTGGACTTACAATTATTATTGTAACCCATGACCTTGGTCTTGCAGACAGGGTAGACAGAACAGTTATGATATCTGATGGTAAGATAAGTACTGAGAAGGTACGTAAAAAATCAGAGGCAAGCACTATTGTGGGCTTTTTTGATGGTGAAGCCGATGAGGATAAAAGCCATGAGGAATATTCTGTACTTGATAAGGCTCATAGACTGCAGCTTAGCGAGGAGATGCTTGAAAAGGCTGGCATTGACAGTAATAAGGTACAGGTTGAGGTTGTTGATGGTAAGGTTGTTATCAGTGCAGCAGGAGATGTACATTGACCTTTATTGTTCAAAGTGCTATTATTTTATTGTTGAAAAAATAATTTGATAAAATATTAACAAGGAGAAGGATACATTATGACAAAAAGTTTTGATGACATTTTAACCATGGTAAAATCCTGCAGCATGAAAAAGGTTGCAGTTGCAGTTGCTCAGGATGATGCGGTTCTCGAGGCTGTAAAAGCAGCTAAGGAAAGAGGTATTGCAGATTCAATTCTCGTAGGTGATGCAGACAAGATTAATGAAATTGCAGCTGGTCTTAACATGGACCTTGCTGGTTATGAAATCATTGATGTTAAGGATGTTACTGAGGCTGCACTTACAGCTGTTAAGCTTGTTCATGATGGCAAGGCAGATATGTACATGAAGGGACTTATTGATACTAAGGGCTTTTTAAAGAGCGTTCTTGATAAAGAGGTTGGTCTTCGTA
The DNA here is from genome assembly GCA_964441705.1 of uncultured Butyrivibrio sp. GTDB lineage: Bacteria > Bacillota > Clostridia > Lachnospirales > Lachnospiraceae > Eshraghiella. The sequence continues at coordinate 12,244 of CAYTWF010000011.1, read as the reverse complement.
CAGGCAAGCCATTGTCACATGTATGTGTATTTGACGTTGAGGGTATTGACCACCTTCTTTTCCTTACAGATGTTGCATTTATGACATATCCAACACTTGAGGACAAGGTTAGTATTATTAATAATACAGTAGAGATATGTGAGGCTTGTGGTGTGGCTAACCCTAAGGTAGCTCCTCTTGCAGCAGTTGAGGTAGTTAATCCTAAGATGCCAGTTACAGTTGAAGCAGCTGAGCTTACAAGAATGAATGATGAAGGTGAGATTAAAGGCTGTATCGTTGATGGACCTCTTTCAATGGACCTTGCTATCTGTCCTGAGGCAGCACAGCATAAGGGAGCTACAGGAAGAAAGATTGTTGGCGATGCTGATGTTTTACTTTTCCCAGACATTCATGCAGGCAATCTTGTATATAAGACATTGGTTCACACAGCTAAGTCAGTTAACGGCAACATGATTACCGGAACCAAGGCTCCTGTTATTCTTACATCACGTTCAGACAGCTTTGAGGTTAAGGTTAACTCACTTGCTCTTGGCGCAGTAGTTGCAGAAGCCATGAAGAACAGACAATAAGGAGGATTTTTGCATGTCAGTTAAAAGTTTAATAATTAACCCTGGTTCAACCTCTACCAAGATAGGTGTTTTTGAGGATGAGACTCTTCTTTTTGACGAGACCCTAAGACATCCAACAGAGGAGATTACCAAATACGCAAGCATAATTGACCAGAAGGATTTTCGTAAGAATATTATCGTGGATTTCCTTAAGGAAAAGAATTTTGATATACATTCACTTAATGTTATTGTAGGACGTGGCGGTCTTTTAAAGCCAATTCCAAGTGGTACATATGCAGTAACTGATGAGCTTCTTCATGACCTTGAGATTGGAGTACAGGGACAGCATGCATCCAACCTTGGAGGTATTCTTGCAAGAGAGATTGGAGATTCAATCGGTGTTCCATCATACATTGTTGACCCTGTTGTTGTAGACGAGATGATGCCAATTGCAAGATATTCCGGAGTACCAGAGCTTCCAAGAATCAGTATTTTCCATGCGCTTAATCAGAAGGCTGTTGCCAGACGTTATGCAAAGGAATGCGGCAAGCCTTATGAATCAATGAATCTTATTGTGGTTCATCTTGGCGGTGGAGTATCCGTTGGTGCCCATAAGGATGGAAAGGTAATTGATATCTTTAACGCACTTGATGGAGATGGTGCTTTTTCACCAGAGAGAGCAGGAGCTGTTCCAAGTGGTGCACTTGTTAAAATGTGTTTCTCAGGTCAGTATACTGAGAAAGAGGTTTATAAAAAGATTGTTGGTAATGGTGGCTTTAATGCATACCTTGGAACCAATGATATGCGTGATGTTGAAAAGATGATATATGATAACAATGACGAGCATGCACTTGAGCTTCGTTCAGCATTTATTTTCCAGCTGTCCAAAAACATTGGTTCAATGGCAACTGTACTTGAGGGTAAGGTTGAGAAAATAATTGTTACCGGCGGAATCGCCAATGACAAGGATGTTGTTAATGGACTTAAGGAAAGATGCGAATGGATTGCTCCATTTGTTGTATATCCTGGAGAAGATGAATTACTTGCACTTGCTCAGGGTGGTTTAAGAGTTATGACAGGTGAGGAAAAAGCAAAAGAATATTAATAATTAATTTTAGATAAAGCCGGGAGACACTTTATTATAGGGTCTCTTGGCTTTTATTTTGTCTATAATGTACGATATGCAATAGAATGATACTATTCACACTGATTTTGTATTGATTTTGCGTGAGAATAGATAATGCTGGAATGGAGTAGATGAAATGATTAATATAGATAATTCCTATCTCTTTCTTTGGGGACATCAGGTGACCTGGTATGCATTTCTTCCTGTTGTTGCTGCAGTAGTAATAGTGATAGCTGGATGTATTTTTGCATATAGAAAGAAAATGGATGTAAACTGGTCCTTTTGGATGAGTACATGTGTATTTGTGCCGGCAAGTCTTGGAGTGTTGTTTTTTAACAGATTACCTGATGCTCTGTATCCTTTTCTGTTTGGAGGCTTGGGGGTGGTAATAATGATAATATATTATGCTTCTGCTGCGGTTTTCCATAAGGATAGAAACTTTGCACTTATGCAGTCAGTATTGTCTTATTTTATTTATGGAATATTTTCCAAGCTTGGCTGTTTTTTGACAGGCTGCTGCTATGGTAAGAGCTATAGCGGATTCTTAAGTGTAGTGTATGGTGCAAATACCCTGAATCCATTAAAGGGAAAGGATCTTTTTCCAATTCAGCTGGTGCAGGTAGTGTGCTATGTGATTATTTTAATTGTAAGTATAGTTATTTTTATGAGAGCAGTGGATAAAGCCATCACAATTGGAATGATGACTTTGTATACTATGACATACTATATGTTTGTCATATTTGAAGATAAAAGTGCCAATCAGATGATAATTGGCGGAATTGATATGTCTGTTATTATGACACTGGTGTGCGGTCTTATCACGGCTTGGGAATTCACCCTTGCATGGAAAAGACAGAGAAGAGTGCCGGCGGAATAATAGCATTTCATATATACATATTTTTTAAAAGGAAAGGTGAATATGAAGAAAAAAATAGTAAAATGGACAGCAAATGTAATGGTACTTGTGTGCCTGCTTGCAGCAGTAAGCGTAATATGTGGATTTAAAGGAGAGACAACAAACTGTAGTAGTGAAAAATATACTGATTACGAAATTTGTATGGCAGATGATTTTGATTATCTTGCAGTTGAAAGCTCTGACGGGGATAATATTTATATTACAATTAATGTTCCTCTTAATGAGCAGACATTGCTTCCGATAACAGGCAGTGTGAGTACAACCGAAACAATGGCAGCCGATGTAACACTTAACAGCGTTGATTTTGTTTTTACAACTGAATCAGTCCAGCTTATAGAAGGTAATTTGATAACTGATTTTAATAAAGAGAGTAATTTTAGGGATTTTTCTGTTGCAAAGACTATCACTGTGCCAGCCTGCGATACTGATACTACATATGAATTTACAATGCAGATAACTTTTGATGGAGATGTGGCTAATCAATCTGATTTATCTGATTCAAAGATGGTTAATTTTATTATTAATGCTACTGATGATGTGTGTCCGGTGTGTGGAGGGACTAGGGATGGCAATGGTGTAATTGTGCACAATCAGGAGCTGCATGATGCAGAGCCAACAACGGAACAGCCAACAACGGAGCAGCCAACAACGGAGCAGCCAACAACGGAACAGCCAACAACGGAACAGCCAACAACGGAGCAGCCAACAACAGCGCAGCCAACAACAGCGCAGCCAACAACAGCGCAGCCAACAACGGATGAAAATAAAACAGAGTTTGAGACAGAGACTATCATTAATAATGGCGTAAATGGTTCAACAGGATCACCCAATGTGGGAGAAAGAACGCGTGCAGCGGCATATGTTATTCTGCTTGTTGGTGCAGCAGTCCTTTTTGCAGCTGGATCTAGAAAAACAGGTTGTTAATTTGTGTGCTTTTTGCTATAATTTAATGCGTTAAAGTATTACATAGAAAATGTTGTCGAAAGGAAGTAGAACAAATTGGCAGAGACAAAGATTTTACTTGGTAATGAAGCAATTGCCAGAGGAGCGTATGAGGCAGGAGTTAAGGTATCGGCCGCATATCCTGGTACACCAAGCACAGAGATTAGTGAGAATATTGTTAAATATCCGGAAATATATGCAGAATGGTCTCCTAATGAGAAGGTTGCCATGGAGGTTGCAATAGGTGCGTCAATCAGTGGTGTCAGAGCTTTGGCTTCAATGAAGCATGTAGGTGTTAATGTGGCATCTGACCCTCTTTATACTGTATCATACATAGGCACCACAGGTGGACTTGTTATGGTAGCCGCTGATGACCCGGGACTGTACAGCTCACAGAACGAGCAGGATACAAGAATGGTTGCAAGAGCAGCAGGAGTTCCTGTACTTGAACCATCAGACAGTCAGGAGGCTAAGGATTATATTAAGTTCGCTTTTGATTTGAGCGAAAAGTATGACAGACCTGTTATTGTAAGAACAACTACCAGACTTGCACATTCACAGGGACTTGTTACTCTTGAGGAACGTGTTGAGAGAGACGTAATTCCTTATGAGAAGAATATTCGCAAGAATGTTATGATGCCTGGTAATGCCAAGTTCCGTCATCTTGATGTTGAAAGGATGAACAATAAGCTTATCGAGGATGGACCAGCTTTTCCTATTAACAGAATAGAATATAATGACCGTAAGATAGGTGTTATCACAAGCGGTATCCCATATCAGTATGTTAAGGAAGCATTGCCTGATGTATCAGTACTTAAGCTTGGAATTGTTAATCCACTTCCTCGTAAGCTGATTGAAGAATTTGCTGCTAACGTTGAGACCCTTTATATAGTAGAAGAGCTGGAGCCGGTTATTGAAGAACAGGTTAAGTCCTGGGGAATCAAGTGTATTGGTAAGGAGATATTTACAATTCAGGGAGAATACAGTGCCAATATGCTTCGTAAGGCAGTTCTGCATGAGGAACTGGATTTGACAGCACCGGCAGATGTGCCTATGAGACCTCCTATTTTATGTCCGGGATGTCCTCACAGAAGTGTATTTTCAGTGCTTAATAAGATGAAAATACATGCTGCAGGTGATATAGGCTGCTATACACTTGGTGCAGTTGCTCCACTTAATGTAATTGAGACAACAATCTGTATGGGAGCCAGCATAAGCTCACTTCATGGAATGGAGAAAGCACGGGGCAAGGAATATATTAAGGACTGGGTAGCAGTAATTGGCGATTCAACCTTTATGCACACAGGAATTAATTCACTGATTAACATGGTATATAATAAGGGAACCGGCACTGTAATCATACTTGATAATTCAACAACTGGTATGACCGGTCATCAGGAGCATGCTGCAACAGGCAAAACACTTCAGGATGAGATTACCAATGCAGTAGACCTTCCAACACTTTGCAGCGCAGTTGGTGTTAAGAATGTGGCTACTGTTGACGCTTTTGACCTTGAGCTTCTGGAGAAGACAATTAAAGAAGAGCTTGCAAAGGATGAGGTATCAGTTATTATTGCCAAGTCACCTTGTGTTATCATGATGAATAAGAAAAAGCTTAACAAGGTTAAATACCTTTGCAAGGCAGTCCCTGATAACTGTAAGAAGTGTGGAGCCTGTCTTAAGCCAGGATGTCCTGCACTTACTAAGAGAGAAGACGGTAAAATATTTATTAATGATACATTATGTACTGGCTGTGGTCTTTGTAAGTCATTATGTAAATTTGATGCAATAACCAAGGAGGAAATCTAATATGAAGACTAAGAATATTATGATTGTAGGTGTTGGTGGACAGGGAACCCTTCTTACCAGCAGAATCCTGGGTGGAATTACAAGAAAAGCAGGCTATACCGTTAAGCTTTCAGAGGTTCATGGAATGGCACAAAGAGGTGGAAGCGTTGTAACTTTCGTAAGATACGGAGAGACAGTGGCTGAACCGATTGTTGAAGAGGGACAGGCAGATATTCTTATTGCATTTGAGAGACTTGAAGCAATGAGATATGCTCATTTTCTTAAAAAAGATGGTGTACTTGTAGTAAATGATGAAAGAATTGACCCAATATCAGTAGTTATCGGAGCAGCTCAGTATCCTGATAACATTATTGAAACACTGGAGAAGACACATAAGGTTCTTGCTGTTAAGGCGATGGATGAGGCTCGTAAGATTGGTAATACCAAAGCATTTAATGTAGTTGTACTTGGAGCCGCTGCCAAGCATATGGATTTTGCCAAGGAAGACTGGATAAAGGTAATTGAGGAAACCGTTCCTCCTAAGACAGTAGAGATTAACAAGAAGGCATTTGAAGCAGGATATAATTTATAAATATTAAAGGCAGGAGTGTAGAACAATGTATTGGAATGAGACAAAAGAGTGCATGAGCCGTGATGAAATGACAGCCATGCAGAGCGCAAGACTTGTAAAGCAGGTCAGTAATGTGTACCACAACGTTCCTTTCTACAGGAACAAAATGCAGCAGATGGGTATTGAACCAGGGGATATCAGAGGAATAGAGGATATTAACAAGCTTCCTTATACAACCAAAATAGACCTTCGCGATAATTATCCATTTGGACTTAATGCAGTACCTGATTCACAGATAGTAAGAATCCATGCATCAAGTGGAACCACAGGTAAGGCAACAGTTGTAAGCTACACAAGAAAGGACCTTGATGTGTGGGCTGAATGTGTTGCACGTATTCTCACAATGGTAGGAATAACCCGTAACGATAAGGTACAGGTATCCTATGGCTATGGTATGTTCACAGGTGGTCTTGGACTTCATTATGGTGTTGAGCATCTTGGAGCAACAGTTGTTCCTATGTCATCAGGCAATACCAAAAAACAGATTACAATGATGAATGATTTCGGAGTTAATGCAATAGCATGTACACCATCATATCTTTTATCGCTTGCTGAGGCAATTGAGGAGGCCGGAATACTTGACCAGCTTAAGCTTCGTACAGCTATCTGTGGAGCAGAGCCATGGACTGAGAATATGAGAAAAGAGATTGAATCCCGTCTTCATATTAACTGTCACGACATATATGGACTCAGCGAGATTATGGGACCTGGTGTTGCAGCTGACTGTCAGTACCATGCAGGCTTACATATTCATGAAGACCATTTCCTGCCTGAAATTATTAACAGCGATACATTACAGCCTGTTCCTGATGGAGAGACTGGAGAGCTGGTTATTACAACACTTACCAAGGAAGGGATACCACTTCTCAGATACAGAACCAAGGACCTTACAAGCATTACCCATGAGAGGTGTGAATGTGGACGTACAACTGCAAGAATCGCAAGATTTAAAGGACGTTCTGATGATATGCTTATTATCAGAGGTGTTAATGTATTCCCATCACAGATTGAATCTGCACTTCTTGAAATGGGTGAAGCAAGTCCTCATTATATGATGATTGTAGACCGTGTTAATAACAGAGATACACTTGATGTTATGGTTGAGGTTGATGAAAAATTCTTCTCAGATGAGATAAGTGGTCTTGAGAACCTTACAAGAAAGATTGCTCATGTACTGCAGCAGGCAATTGGTCTTTCTGTTAACGTTAAGCTTGTTGAACCTAAGACAATAGAGAGAAGCGAAGGCAAGGCAGTAAGAGTTATTGATAAGCGTAAGCTTGTGTAAAAGAAAGAGGTGCGAAAAATGTTTATTAAACAGTTATCTATTTTTCTTGAGAACAGAGAAGGCAGACTTGATGATGTAACAGAGGTGCTTGTTCAGAACAACATCAATATTTTATCCTTAAGCCTTGCAGATACAAGCGAGTACGGAATGCTTAGACTTCTTGTGTCAGAGCCCGAGAAAGCCAGAGATGTACTTAAAGCAGGAGGCTTTTCAGCTAATCTTGTAGATGTGGCATCAGTAAAAATCAGTAATAAGGTTGGTTCACTTCAGAAATTCTTGAGAGCCTGCAATGACAGCAAGCTTAACATAGAATATATGTATGTATTGTCAACAGGAAGCGATGAGGCCACAATTATTGTGAAATTCTCAGACGCAGCACTTGCAGCCGACGAGCTTAAAAAAGCGGGCTATTAATCCTGTCAGTTATATAATTATTTTAATAAAATGCAATCTGTTTGCAAATTGGTATTGACACCGGAGAATACGGGTGTTAATATATGAAAATGCAAACAGGTTGCATTTTTGCTTTATGTGACAGACGAGGTTCAATTAATTGAAAGGACGAGCTTATGGCAAAGGGATACACAACAATCAGTCATACCAAAATAATGAAATATCTGGCAGATAACGGCGATAAGCTGATAACTGTTAATGACATAGAAGCTTTTTTACGGGAAGAGGGTATTGAGGTTAATGTCTCCACAATATATCGTTTCCTAAACAGGCTCAGCGACAGCGGAGAGGTAATGAAGTATGTTGCAAGCAAGGGGGAGATGTCATCCTTTCAGTATATTGGGGATACCTCCAGAAACTGTAAGAATCATCTTCATCTACAGTGTGTCCGGTGCGGCAAAATAATACATTTGGAATGCGAATTTATGAAGGAAATACAAAGTCACATAATGGAACACCATGGCTTTGAATTAAGATGTGAGTCCTCAGTGTTATATGGAATGTGCAGTGAGTGCAGAAAGGAATCAGAACAATGAGAAAAGCTTCAATATATATAATAGTAATGATTATGGCGGCAGTGATGCTTTGTGGCTGTCAGACAGAGAAGAATAAGGACAGTGACAGATTAAGTATTGTTACAACTATTTTTGCACCATATGATTTTGCAAGGGAGCTTGCGGGTGATAAGGCAGATGTTACAATGCTGCTTAAGCCGGGAGCAGAGGCACATACCTATGAGCCAACACCGCAGGACATAATTACAATTGATAACAGTGACATATTCATATATGTTGGTGGGGAGAATGACGCATGGGTAGATGATATCCTTACTTCTATAGATACCTCCAATACAAGGATTATTAAGCTTCTTGACTGTGTTCAGGTATACGAGGAGGAGCTGATAGAGGGTATGGAAGAGGTTGAGGAAGAGGAAGAAGAGGGCGAAGAGCCTGAATGGGACGAGCATGTGTGGACATCACCGGTTAATGCAGTAACCATAAGCCAGAAGCTTGAGGAAACCATGGCAGAGCTGGATACAGATAATGCTCAGGTATATAAGGCTAATCTGGATGCATATGTGGACAAGCTTAATGCATTGAATGAGGAATTTAAGCAGGTGGTTGAGAATGGACAGCGTCAGGAATTTATTTTTGGTGACAGATTCCCGTTAAGATATTTTGCTGAGGAGTATGGAATTAAATATTATGCTGCATTTCCAGGCTGTGCGGCTGACAACGAGGCGAGCCCGGCTACAATTGCTTTTCTTATTAACAAGGTAAAAGAAGATAAAATACCGGTTATTTTCAAAATAGAGTTGAGTAATGGTAACATTGCTGATACAATAGCAGAGGATACAGGTGCTAAGGTGCTGACCTTTTATACCTGCCACAACGTATCCTCAGATGACTTTGATGCAGGTGAGACCTATTTAAGCCTGATGGAGCGCAACGTGGAGTCACTTAGGGAGGCGTTGAACTAATGGCATTATTAACCTGTAAGGATTTGTGCCTTGGATATGAGGGCACAATTATCCTGGAAAATATTAATTTTGAACTGCAGGGTGGCGAATATCTGTGCATTGTAGGCGAGAATGGTACAGGTAAAAGCACACTTATAAAGGGACTGCTTCATCTTAAAAAGCCCATGTCCGGTGTGATTGCAACGGATGAGGGCTTGAAGGCTAATGAGATAGGCTATCTTCCACAGCAGACAATGGCACAGAAGGATTTTCCGGCCAGCGTGTATGAGGTGGTAATATCGGGAAGACTTAACAGTCTGGGTATTCGCCCTTTTTACAATAAGGAGGATAAAAAAGCAGCTCTTCGTAATATGGAGCTGATGGGAATCAGGGAACTGAAGAACAAGTGCTATCATGACCTGTCCGGGGGACAGCAGCAGCGAGTTCTTCTTGCAAGGGCACTTTGTGCCACCGGTAAAATGATTCTTCTTGATGAGCCTGTTGCAGGTCTTGACCCAATTGTTACGGCAGAAATGTATGAGCTTATTGAAAAGGTTAACAAGGAGCTTGGCATAACAGTTATTATGGTATCCCATGATATGGAAGCAACAATGAAATATGCCACCCATATTCTGCATTTGTCACACAGACAGCTGTTTTTTGGCACAAGAGAAGATTATCTGAAAACACGTGAGGGTAGATTGTTTGCAGGTACACAGGAAGGAGATGAGTAGCATGCTGGATACTATTAAAGAGATGCTTTCATATTCCTTTATGGTGAGAGCAATTACTGTTGGAATTCTTGTATCCCTATGTGCATCCCTCTTAGGCGTAAGCATGGTGTTAAAAAGATATTCCATGATAGGCGATGGACTTTCCCATGTGGGTTTTGCATCCATGGCTATAGCCGCAGCTGCAGGAATTGCGCCCCTTAAGGTGGCGATTCCGGTATGTATAGTTGCAGCCTTTCTTATGCTGAGACTTAGCGAGAACAGCAAAATAAAGGGTGATGCGGCAGTTGGTATTGTGTGCAGTGGTGCACTTGCCATTGGCGTTATGGTAATATCTCTTTCCTCAGGAATGAATACAGATGTTAATAATTATATGTTTGGAAGTATTTTATCCCTAAGCAGCAGTGATGCTGTAATTACAAGAGTTCTTTCTATTGTAGTTATCATTATGTTTGTGGTATTCTATAATAGAATTTTTGCAGTTACCTTTGATGAGACCTTTTCACGGGCAACTGGAACACGGGCAGGAGAATATAATATGGTTCTTGCCATTCTGACAGCGGTTACGGTTGTAATCGGAATGAGAATGATGGGCGCACTGCTTATATCAAGCCTTATTATTTTTCCGGCACTTACAGCTATGAGAGTATGTAAAAAATATAAATCAGTAATAATCTGTTCCGTGATAGTGTCAATAGTATGCTTTATAGCGGGAATAACCATATCCTTTGCCTGGTCAACACCGACAGGTGCAAGTATTGTATGCGTTAATCTTGCGGCTTTTGCTGTGTTTGCACTTATTGGACTGGTTAAACGCAACGTTAAGGGATGATTATTAATAGAAAGGAAATAAAATGGAGAATTACAAGGTTACAGGGGAGATGTTTGTAGATGCTGTATCTGCATATTACAACAATGATTATGAGGCTATGCTGAAAGTAATGCATCCAAATGCAACCTTCCTGTCAGTGGGCAGGAATCAGCTGATTGAGGGGAGAGATAATCTGCGTGATATGGTTCTAAGGGACAAAGACGCAGTTACACAACGTAAGGTAAGCTATGAAATAGTTAACATGAATAACAGAATGTACAAGGTAAAGCCTAACAGCTGTTATAATATTGCCCAGATGGATGTAAGAGCAATATTTCCTGATGGTACAGTAAGTCAGGTTAATCAGCGAATTGTTGTTAACTGGCAGCATTATAACAAGCTTTTGTATGCGCCAGGAGATTACAGAGAGGGCTGGTTTGCTGTGCAGATACATGCATCGGTTGCCAGCAATGCAGTTGGTTCTGTTGAGCGTGAGGGAGAAGCAGGTAATCTTTTACATGGAGCACTTAACAGCACAGTGAATACAGAACGCTTTGATGGTGACAGATATGAGATAAGAGATGTTAATAAGAAGCTTAACTATATTGGAATTAACAGAATCATACGGTTTCAGGCCGATGGAGCATATTCCATGGTGCACCTTGATGATAAGAGCGTTATTAGAGCACATAAGTCACTGGATGCCTTTGAAAATGACCTTGGCGAAAAGGGCTTTATAAGAATACACAGAAAATATCTTGTTAACAGCATATATTGTAATAAGATTTTTGGACGAAATCTTGAGATGTCAGATGGCGATGTATATCCGGTATCAAGAGACCGCATCCGTAATGTACGTCAGCTTCTGCAGTCATTACCACTTCGTACATCCAAATAGCATGAATGATATTTTTCTTTTGGGACATACTTTGAATAAATAAACCTGAAAGGAAAGTGCTATGGAAAATGATGATACAGCAGAGCTGTTAAAAGAGTGTAATTCCGGAATTCAGATGGCAGTATATTCCATTGAAGAGGTTCTGGATAAGACAGGCGACGTGAAGCTTAAGGGAGTGTTAACTGAATCCAAGGCAAAGCATAAGGAGCTTGGAGACCAGACTCACAGACTTTTGTCAGAGCATCACGAGGAGACCAAGGAGCCTAATGCAATGGCAAAGGGAATGTCATGGCTTAAGACCAACACCAAGATGGTGGTGAACGAAAGTGACAAGACAATTGCAGACCTGATTACAGATGGCTGTAATATGGGAATAAAGTCCTTATACCGTTATCTTAACCAGTATAAGGCCGCTGATGATACCTCAAGAGCAATGGCAGAGGATATTATCAGAGAAGAGGAAACGTTAAGACAGAACTTAAGAGATTATCTGTAAATATAACGTAAGGAGAAGGTCAATCATCATCGCAGGATGTGATTGACCTTTATTTTTATGATATAAATAGCTTTACACAACATTATCCAATTGATATAATATTAGATATACAATGTCATTTAGATAAGCATTTCGTCTGTTAGGAAAGGTATCTCACAGG
>CAYTWF010000010.1:47240-54539 GCA_964441705.1 uncultured Butyrivibrio sp. | reverse complement strand
TTGTTCCAAAATCCAAATACCATTTCAAGCAGTGAAAGAATCTTGTCTCCAAGTTTAAAAATATCCATACTTGTTTCTCACCTCTTCTTTCTGAATATGGGGCAAGTTACCCCAGCCTGCTTTTCTTAGAATCCTAAGAATGTTAAAACTGTAGAAATTCCTGCCATCAATACTCCTGCTACAATACCCTTTAATGCAGAGTTCATTGTTGAAGAATCCTGCTGCTGATAGGCCTGTGCAAACTCCATAACATTTTTAGCGAGAATAATAATACCTACAGCACCAATAACTGCAATTACCAATGTTTTTAAGTTGTCTAACGGCTGTGTGATAGCCGATGTGCTACCTGTTGCAAAACACTGTGTACTCATAAGGCTTACTGCCATAACACTTCCAGAGAGTGCTGGAATCACTTTTTTCTTCACGTTCTTAAATAATCTTTTCACTTTACTTTCCTCCATAACTTTGTTGTCTGTTTCAACTATTGCTTCTTTTTTCATAGTTCAAGTCTCCTTTGACTAAAGATACAGATGGATAGCCGGATAAAAATAAATGAATATCATCTATCCGGCTTTTGGTCCGAATAAATAACATTCATTTATTCTCATCTGTTTGGTTAATAGTTACATCTATATGAACAGGATTTCTCCTGGTATTATATTTTTGGATATAAAAATAGCACTCTAACCATTGGCTAAAGTGCTGTGATATAAATAATCTTTCTAAATACCAAATTATTAATTATATTAAAATGTACCCATATGCTTCACATTATTATTGAGTTCATTTTTTCTTATCTTCTATTAAATCAAAATCTGCAATCAGCATTGCATGATCCGGTATTCCTGAGCCAAACGGAATCGACCAAGTGACTGTCTTACATTTAAAATTGTATATCTGAAAGTCATCTCCATGTAAATAAATATCAGGATTGTTTTTTGTGAAATCTCTTAGATAATGAACTTCGTTTACTTTAATGCTCTTAGATACAAGGAAATGATCTTCTTGAAATAATATATAGTTATTTTTTTGATATATACTTGACCCTTCCGCAGATATTGGCGTTTTTCTAATATAATTATTACCGTGGCAAATAGTATCTATTACTTCTATACTCCATTTGTCTTTCCATAAATGCCCTTCATAATCAGACTTATTATTATTAAAATCACCTCCAATAATTGAATATTTGTAATCTCCTAGTTTGGTATTAATTAACTCCATAAGATTATTGAACTGTTTCTTTCTTTTCTCATAATCTGTATAAAATAGCTTAATTCTCACGCCAGTAATAAGTATTTTTTTATTCATTCCGATTATATTCAGCGGCACCATCATACATTCTGGTATTTCATTTTGAGCTTTTGGCTTTACTATACTATTTTTGTCTACAACAAATTTGTTATTGGTCCACGCAATTAAAATATCATTTTGTTTGCACTCCCCATTATTTGTCATCTCAAAATCATATCCATTATCTTTGATTTGTTTTGTCACAATGCCCCAATTTTTTGCCTTTGAAAATTCGGTAAAAATAAAAATGTCCGGTTGCTGATTAATAACTTCATCTATTATGAAATTAGGAATTATATTATTACCAGATATGTTTGTTGCCTGATTTATATTCCATTCTAAGATTCTCATAGTTCACCTCTAATTCACACTTTTATTTTCAGATATTTTTTTCACCCTAAATAGCCGATTGAGAGCACAATTTTATTAATAAAAATCATTCTACATTAAGCTATTTCTATATGTTTTCATCGAATCCCAGGATGTAATGCCTGTTATGTACATTTTTTTTACGCATTTAAATAAATATTCTTTCATTTCATTAAACAAGTGATATATATCCTCTTTATTATTAAACAAATCACCTGCATTTTTTCCATAATGATACATTGGTGTTCTATACAACTTTCCTACATTTTTCAATCGTTCATGATACATATCATATTCTGATCTCTTGTCCATCACAAATGATGCTATCCATTTCCATTTTGGTGCAATATTATATTCAAATGGATTCGTCTTATCTACTGCATCAAACATATCCATTAACATATATGTTGCTTCATCTTCACGCATTGCTTTTCCCAAAGTAATTAATACACTTTTACATCCAATTGCGACCTCATCACTCCGATTGTCTGAACATATAATATCTATGATTGTCTCATCTATGTTTTTCTTTTCTAGTAAAAGAGGAGACTTTGTATGATTAATCAATGAATATACTCTTCCGCATATTGTTACTAATCGATTATATGCAGAATCATAAACAAATCCACCTCTTATACCTCCATGAACACCTACAATGCCAAGGCAGTTATTTCTTTTTAGTAGTGCTTCATCTTGAATAAACAATGGTACTAACATATCTTGAATTTGCGCACAAATGTCATCTATATACTGCCATGAATTTAAAGTCGTATCAAACTGATTCATCTGATACTCACCTTTAAGCAAAAGAAAAACTACATTGTTATTTTCTTCAATCAGCTTATCATCTAAAATCTTATCAATATAATATTCCTCTATTCCGGCATACTTATTTCTATCATTAATACAATCAGACAAAAAACCAACTGGTATTATCAATAATTTTCCCAACAAAATATATTGATCAATGACTAAATTCTCTATTGGAAAAATAAAAACATCCCGATCACCATCATTTTTTCGTTCTTTATTATTTAGAAGAAATGATGTATCTATAGAAGAAATATGGTCTTCATATTTTGCAATTCGACTTTCAATAAATGTATCTATTTCATCCAAATCAACTATTTCCGTCTTAATTAAATTTGCTGCAAAATTTATAATTTCATAGAAAATACTAGTAAGAAGTCTAAATGTGCTCTTTCTATCCATATATTCCAATAAACTATGACCTTGGTGTAATACTAGTGTTCTAATTGTTTCAGAATAATAGCAAAAAGTATCAAGATTACTTTCATATTCACTTTGAGAATTACAATTAACAGCCATTATTCGCTTATTCTCAAGCGTAAAATTAGCAAATTGATTACATCCTATCATACCTATTCCCTCTAAAGTTGCAAACAATTCATTAAACGTACTTTGTAGACTAGTGATAGTAAACGTACGACATGCCTTTGTAATATAGTATCGGCATGTCATATATACTTCATCTGTTCTATCCATAAATAGTATTTTATAGAAATTATCTTCATTACTTAAAGGAGAAAAACTAACTTCTAATCCAATCCCTGGTATTTCATTAAAACAATGGTATTCATGATGTATTACATCAATAGCTCCTGTCTCGATATCAATATTAAACATTATAAGATAAGAACCTATTGACCCGGGTTTCCCTATCGACCATTCTTTTCTATCAAATCTATATTGAGTAATTGCTAAAAAATCGCACGCTCTTTCTACATCAAAAACTATTGTCTCTACATCCTCTTGATTATCAAGCTTTTGCTTAATAAATAATGTACAATATTCTAATTCATTTAAACTTTCTAACCATTGTTGCTTTCTTTTTAAAACCCTTATTAATTCTTTTTCATAATCATTTAGTTCAACAGCAATTTTATACTCATCAGCCAGGAAAAAAGGAACATTGAGTAAAAGATAATCACCCAATCGATCAATTGCATCAATTACGAGATGTTCTACTGGAACAATAACAAAAATAATATTGTCTTGTTTTTCTGCACTTATTTTATTCTCCATATAATTCCTCACAATCTAAATATGTTTTAATATAAGACTTTTCTCCAAAACATAAATTCACATTACTATTTATTCTGCCAAAAATAGCAGACATTATGTGATTTATCGCACAAGCCTATTATACCAAATCCAATAAACTTGTGCGACCACTTTTTACCTTTTATCCCTCGCCATTCTCATTCTCTCAACGCTCACATCAGGGTAGAAAAACTGTAATATTTCCGCCTTTGTAATACCAGCTTCCATAGCCTTTCTAACTTCCTGTTTCTGCTCCTCTGAATAGTTCCAGTGCAGCATACGATTAGAAATAGTATCTTCCCATTCTGGCTTTTCTCTTGTTATCTGTTTTCTACTGGCCACAGAGTTTCCGCCAGTTTCTACATCACTTGAATTCTGCGTTTCATCAGGATATTCCAATTCGTTTTGAAGTTCCTGATTCATTTTATTCTTCTGTTCTAGTTCTTCCATACTACTAAATCGTCTATTTAATTCAACCTCTCCAAGCATCATAAATTCTTCATAGGTTACTTTATCAATAAAGACATTTTCACCTTTCTCTTTGAGCTTTTCATAATACTTAACTGCCTTTTCTGTTAGAATCTCATATGCTGGTCCTATAAGATTTGCTTTTCCTATCGTCTGATGAGAATATGCCTCACCTTTTCCATCTGCAGTCTGATTAAACATTGGATGTGCAAATGGAATATACTTATTGTCCATAATTGGATCAAAGCCACGAATAAAGACAATACATTTCTTGTTATCCAATTTTCTTACTTCATCAGGTGTAAACAGTTCTCGTCCTAATACATCAAAATTTCTGCTAGAACTACCTTGTCTGCCTTTTGTTTCTCCACTTGATTTCTTATCAATGGTGCCCTTACCAAGCAGCTCTGACACGTATTTATGCGTGCTTTGTTCATTTCCACCGAGATAGATGAAAGTATCACAGTTTCCTGGGATTGTTTCCCAGGTATCTTTGAATAATGCCTTCAGCTGCGCAAAGTTCTGAATGATAATAATACTTGATATTTCTCTACTTCGCATAGTACTTAAGAGGCTGCAATAGTCATCTGGCAATGCAACATTTGCAAATTCATCAAGCATAAAGGTTACATGGATTGGAAGCCTGCCACCGCAATTGAAGTCCGCCTGATAATACAGCTCCTGAAAAATCTGTGTATAAAGCATACCAATAATGAAGTTGTAGGATTTGTCTGAATCTGGAATCACGCAAAATAGTGCTGTTTTTGTCTCTCCATCTCCATTTACTCCAATACCAATGTCTGCTAGATTTAATTCATCCTTTGACAGTAATCTCAACACCTGTTTATTTTCCAAAAATGCCAATCTTGAGTTGGCACTGATAATAATAGAACGCACCGTATCTCCCGCACCACGCATACACTTATTGTACTGTTTTACAGCAGGATGATTTACTCCGAGTGCAGACTGTTCTTCTAGGAACTTCATTCTTACGTCAAGTCTTGATGCTTTTCCCTGCTCTGTTACTTCTGCCTCACCAATCAGTTTCAATACCGTTTCAAAATTTCTCTTTGAAGGTTTTTCCTCTAACCATACATAATAAAATATTGCCTGAAGGAAAAGACCCTCTGCCTTCTCCCAGAATGGATCGGATGGTGTTGCTCCTTTTGGAGTGGTATTACTAATCAGATTTGTAATCAATTTTACAGCATCTGTCTCCTCCCTGATATAAGAAAACGGGTTATAACAGTCTGATTTATCCATTTCTAACAGGTTAATGACTTTTACATTATATCCGTTATTTTTAAGCATCTGACCACAGCTGCGAAGAATTTCTCCCTTTGGATCAGTGCAGATAAATGAACAGTTGTGTGGCATCTGCATCAGATTTGGTTTTACCTCATAAAATGTTTTACCAGCACCTGAGCCACCACAAATCAAGATATTTCCATTCAGTTTTAATCTTCTAAAATCCAGAGACATTCTGACATTTTGTGACAATATTCGATTAAAGTTTTCATCTTTATCCATCAATATTTTATTGACTTGCTTCGGATTTTCAAATCTGGCAGTACCAAATTCCTTCCCTGGCATAAAGTTACGCTGACTGGTGTAATACATAACAATAGCCATCGCATATATTCCTAATGCAATGGCTACTGCTTTTACTGTATTCTCATTATAATAATTTGCAAATGGAGCGGCACACACTTCATTAAATTGACTCATAAAATCATTGAATTGTATGCCATTCTCCCATGTGCCTCCAATCAAGTAACCTAGATACCCTGCAAGAACAGCACCAAGTAGAATAAAAATCCATGACGGTTTCTTTTTACTTGTCTGCATATACTACTACCTCGATTTCCTTGTAGTCGTGGTTCTCGTAGTAGTCTTTGTTGCTTCCTTTGACTGTGTCTTCTCATAACGTTCACGGACAGAAGATTCCACCTTATCATAATGCGTGTAAAGTTCTTCTCCCTTTATTGTTTCTACTACACGATTTTGCTCATCATAAATTTTATAGTCTTTCTCTGCATCCAAGAATGTCAGCATCGTCTTTCCATTATGAATATCCATAATATTCTCTTTTCTTAGCCAAACATAATGAACATTTTCTCCCCATGTTCCAGGCACTCTTGTCTTAACTGCATGGTCATTCTCCGTAACAATAAGTTTCTTACTAATTGTAACATCAGAAAGATTCATATTCTTAGATGCTGATACTGCTCTCATTTGTTCTGCCAAATCCTGATAACCTTTGACACGATTAATAAACGCGTCTTTATCCATCATAACTTTATGCTGCCCATTATCGTCCTTGGCTCCAAGAACTCCTATCGTTTCAAGCTGCTTAATTACATTTTCAGCCTGATCCTTCCCAATACTAAAATTCTCTTTAATGGCGTCCACACTGATTGTCTGTTTCTCCATAGCAAATAAACCCACTTTTTCAATCAGACCATCTATTGCATTGTTAATTTTTGCACCCTCTTCAGTGTGGACTTTATCGTTTCCCTGCTGTTTCTTCAAGAAATCCATTAACTTTCCCAGATCTTTCTCGTCACCATTTTTTAAATAGTCATCGAAGGTAGCAATACGACCAAACTTCAATTTTTGAATCATCATATTCGCTCGTGGAACTGCCTCGGTATGAAAGATGACTTCGCTAAGACCATCCTTTTTATTTATATCTGGAAGTACAGAATACAGGATTCCATATTTTTTTGCCATCTTCTCTACTTTTTTCATATCCTCAGATTTGAATTGTAGCACCTGCAAATCTCCTCCTTTCATAAGCAGTTTTCTCATAGATGTTTTACCCAATGATTTCTCATAATCAAGCATGCCCTTTAATACATCAATTGCTTTCTGCATGGCACTGATACCACCGCTACCTACTTTCATTGCAATTTCTACACCATCATAAGCGACTCGAATAATCTGAACCGCTTCCTGAATCTCTTCTGCCATTATCTATCACCCATTCCTTCCTGTACCTTCTGTCTGATATTCTCTGATTCTAATTCTTTAATTTCATCATAAGAAACATCGATACCATACGCCTTAAGAATATCCGTAAGTCTGTTAATTGCTTTTTCCTCT
>CAYTWF010000010.1:0-47140 GCA_964441705.1 uncultured Butyrivibrio sp. | reverse complement strand
ATTTCAATGATTTCCTTCATTTTTTCAGCTGCAACATTATTATTAATTAGTTCTACAAGCTGTCCTTCCGTAAGTCCTCTTTCTATTGCACTCTTAATCTGTACTAACTGTGCAGGAAGCAGTTCTCCACTAGCAACAAGCTTAACAATATCTGCTCTTGATTTCTTTTTAAAACCAAGTTTTCCTAATATTCCGGTTGCACCATTACTTTTTCTTTGCATTCGCTCTATCTGTACCTGCTGAATTATCTGACCTCTTCCATCCACAACTGGCACCTGATAGTAGACAGGTATCCCGATTCCCGGTATCTGTACTTTTTGTGAAATAGCTGCTATTTGTGGTTGTATTATTTCTTTTGGTTTGTACTGCATCTCTTCCTCACCTTCTGTATTTATTTGATGTTCACACTCTGATTTTCCTATTCTAATTTCTGCATCTTTTAGATCCAGTTGAGCATTCTTAAGTTTTCTTCTTAGCTCCTCAACTTCATCCTGTAATTCTCCCTTTTCCTTTTTCAGTTTCATTTCTGATTGTTCTTTCTCATTACGAAGTCTTGCAAGTGCACCATTGGCTTTACTAATTTCGTCTTGTTGTTCATCTAACTGTCTATCCTTTTCAGCCAGCTCATCAACAAGTCCTTGCATAACAGCCTCATCATTTTTACTAGCCTCAAATAATCTCAACTTCTGATTTAATTCATCATAACGACTCTCCTGAAAATGAATTTTATCAGCAACCTCCTTTAGATCCGAAACTAATTGTGACACATATTCTTTTTGTGATTCTGTGATTTGTTCTACTTTTGAATCTGATTCACATTTTAAATCCTCTGTATCATTTTCATTAATTGTTTCCATGTTTGCCTTGTCTACTAACGTTATATTTGCTTGTTGCAGCTCTTCCTGTAGCTTTTCAAAAGCTTCATGCATACGCTTTGGAACTCCCTCTGCTTCAGACATAATTGTTTTAATCTTATCTAGTGAAATTCCTTTCTTATACATATCAAAAAGCACAGCCATTTGATTTGCATTCAGATTTTCCCCACATATTACATCAATGACATCCTCCGAATAATTACTTCTCATACATTCAGAATAAATACGCATTTGCCTAATATCATATTTACGGTTTGCGTACTGATCTATTTCTGTCTTTTTGAATCCCAGCATTAAATCCTCTTTTACAAGCTGTATGATTTCTTCTGAATACTTTCCCTTGTTACGCATTTTATCAATAAGAGGCTGCACATCCTGCTCGCTTTGCTTTTGTCTTTCCGTTTCCATGATTTACCTCCATTCAAATTTCATGCAAGAAAAAACAGCCTATCTTGCAGGCTGCATCTTGCTATCTGTTCTAGTTCTTTCTTTATCTGTATCTATATTAATCTCTTCGCTAAGAGCTACATCATCTGATTTAGGAATATCTTCCCTGATACTTTCACCAGTTCGAAGTTCCTTCATCACTATAGACTCTAGTTTCTTTTTATCAGAAATCTGTATTCTATAGTACTCCTTCAGCTCTTCGACCTCATGATAGGAATATCCCTGTTCTTTTAGCTGCTGTTCAAGGTCCTTCCACTTTTCATGTTCCTCGTAAAAGAAATCATCTCCATTTTGAAAAGATGTTTCTGCAGGTATTAGTTCTTTCATTGCCTCTGCAATATCAAACAATGATTTACATTTTTGTCTGGCTCTATAAACCTTACTTTTCTCCCGCCCTACAGACTTCTTCTTATCTATTAATGAATCAATAACTAACGCAAGATCTTTTACCGTATAGATATTATGGTTTGCAAGAAATAGATATTCCTGCTGCAATTTCTGCATTTTGCGAATGTCATCCTTATACTTCCACGCCTGGCTATATGGTCGTTTTTTTAGCTGACCAATACGATAAAGCTTTGCATAATACCTTTTTTGAAGACCAGACATTTTCGCCCTCTTATACCGTTTTACATAGCATTTCATAATTTGCGGTTCAACCTCTGGTTTTGTCCTTCGGTAATAATCCATATCCTCTATTGCAATTCTTTTGCAAATTGTATCTTCTGAATAATCATCGCCTAAAGTATCACACCTGCGAAAGCGTTTCATACCCGGTGGTCTAACCGCCAGATGTTTTCCATATTTGAATTCATATCCTTTATCTGATAATAACTCTACAAATCCATCAAAGGTATCTGCCTGTAAAATACAGGCATCAATATCACGCTTAATCATGTCAGACCATACGAATTTACCATCACGATTTTCATTCCATTCCTTGTAATGCTCACTGTTTTTTCCTTTTGCGCCTTTTAACTCTTCGTCCACATCAAGTACAGAAAGACCATATTGTTCACATAGTTTATTCATAATTGGCTGAATCTGTTTTGACCAATCTCCTTTTTCGTAACGGTATTTCTTACCATCTAAAAAGCTAACACTATTAAATACAATATGGGAATGCACATGCTCTGTATTGTCATGAACAACATACACCGCTTCATATTCCTTTCCTAGATATTCCTTTACAAATTCACTTGTGATTGCAAATGCAGTATCTGGATTAGTCTCTCCTTCCTTAAATGACAGTATAAGATGATATCCTTGCCTTTTATCTATCTTATTGAACTTTCGCTTTGTTTCTTTCATTTGTTCAAATGCAGTATCTGGCTGACAATTCATTCCCCCGATGAGTCTTCCATCCTGTGTTTTCTCTGAATTCATAATATATTCCAATGAGCTTTTAAGATGCTTTCCATGAAAATGTCCACCACAATCCTTCATATGAAGAATTTTACTAATTGCCAATCTGCTTCACCGCCTCATCAACCTTTCCATTCAGCTTTTTCATATAGGCATAAAGTCTGGTTTTATCTTCCTGTGAATAAAAACCTTCATTATAGCTTTTTACAATCTGATTAATATTTACACCAATATGGTTGATTTCATTGATTAGTTCCTTTAATAGCAGTCTGATTTCTGGATAATCACTAGGTTTCTGCCTTATCATCAATCGTAAATAACATGACTCATTCATGCCTGCAATTTGTGCTTTTGCAGATAGCTCCTTTGCTTCCTCTGGTGTCATTCTTACTAGCTTGCTTACACTGTGAGCTCGTTTTTCCATCTACATCACCTGCTTTTTCCACCAGAGCTATATTGCTTAACCTGTTCTGAAACAGCAGCTACTACCTTACCAATTTCATCCGTATCTTTTGGTTCTACCATACTGATACCTGTAATTATTTCAGCAGCCAATTTTTGTGCTAAAGCTTCCATATCTCTGCCATACTTTGTCTGTTCAAATAACTTATCAAGTATCTGCTCGTCTGCCTTTAGTCCCTCATACCAATTCTGCGAATTTGAAAAGTCAACAAAATCAGTGGGATTATTTCTCTTAGCATCTGCATCAAGAATTAATTCATAATTCCATTCGCATACAGAATCAATTGCATCATCCATAGAAAACTCATCCCAGCAGATTGCTCCTGGTTTCTCATCTAAATCGCCTCGATATAATGTTCCATCATCTTCACCAAGGATATAGTCATGACCTTCCATATAACCAACAATCAGCTCAGCCTCTTTATCTGTTAGTTCAAATCCTGTTTCATATTTCTTTTGGAATGCTATTAATTCTTCTTTTGTTCTCATCTCATGCAGTAACCCATCTCCTGGTTCTGAGAAAAATACTTGTTCCTTATCCATTGCTACAGTGCACCTCCTTATCCGTGTTTAGTGAATTTTAACCATTGCTCTAATGTCCAGGCTGTCTTCCTGTCCATCGCAAGATACGCAATTTGGATATACATCCCAATTGCTGCTCTTGTTAGGGGAATTCTCCCCTAAAACCCCTTTAATTTACCTATGACTCGACTTTATGAAGCCATATTTTCTATTTGGCTGGACTATTTACAGCCATTTCTATTTTCTGCATTGACTTTTTAAAGCCACATATTTTTAGCCTCACTTATCGAAATAAATTGCATTGACTTTTTATAGCCATTTTTTGTTCTGCATGGACTATTTAAAGCCGTTTCTAATTTCTGCATTGACTTTTTATAGCCACATCAACCTGCAATTCTTTTTTTACTCCAACCAGCCATTCATTGTAATCTTTATACCCTTCTGGTGGTGGATAATCTTCAACATCAAAGCCAAGACTATAATACTTTTCTGTTAATTCCTGTGATGCTTTCCTACCAGGTCCATCATTATCGAGACAAAATCTAATAAAAGTAATTTGAGGATGCTCTTTTAGAAAGGTATCAAGTGGTGCATCTGCTAACATACCAAGGGCAATTTTATTAGAATCATAATCACTGTAAATATCCATATAACTCATAAGGTCTATTGCTGCCTCAAATACAACCAGCTCATGACTATTATCATTTACAACATTAAAACCATAATTCTTATCATTTCCTGCAACGTCACACTTAAAAGATTTTCCTTCTTTATCAAATACACCTCTCATACTTGCGAAGCGCGTAATTCCATTTTTATCATTTCCTCGAAAAACAACATTGTGATAGTGCCGGCTCTCGTATATTAATTCCTGTGAAACAAAGGAATCAACAACTTCCTTTCTAATCCCTCTTTCATTTACAAGATAGGAATACAGGTAAGAATTATCAGCTGATGGTACCGGCAGTGTGAATTCTTTTTTCTCCTGCTCTTTCACCTCAACCTGATATTTAAGTGGTTTTCTCTTATCATCATCAATTCTTAGATACCCTGCAAAATCAAGCAACCAAAATACTGCCTCTTTTACATCCATATCACAGAACACACGTAAGAAATCTATCTGTGAACCACCATTACTTCCTTTTTCATATTGCCTAGACCAACGATACCAATGACTTCGGTTATAGATTCTGATAGAATCCATTTCTTTTAAGGTGTGATACTTTCCTACCTTCTTTACGGTATAGCCAAGACTAGATGCAACAGCTGTCAAATCTACGCTCTTTGCAATTGCAAGTTCTTCCTCTGTAAATCTATTATCTTCCACTTTCTCACCTTACCTTTAATTTCTTGGATAATTCTGAAGGTTTAAAATCTTTGGCATCGCAACTTTTTGTAAGCGAAAATATTGGGTTAGTTAGAAGACCTTTTTCCTTAAAACTAAAAAATTCTTTATTATTACCGCCAACAATAATATGATCTACCAAGTGAATTCCCATAAGTTTTCCAATTTCATCCATTCGATCTGTCATCCTTATATCC
This sequence comes from uncultured Butyrivibrio sp., assembly GCA_964441705.1. Lineage (GTDB taxonomy): Bacteria > Bacillota > Clostridia > Lachnospirales > Lachnospiraceae > Eshraghiella. Next base: position 41,927 of record CAYTWF010000010.1, on the reverse strand, counting down.
TCTTTACTTGGTAATAAATTTCCAGATGGGTGGGAATGAATAAACATAACACTTGAAGCATTCGAAAGAATACTTGCTTTTAATAATTCCCTTGGATGCACCATAGCTTCATTCAAAGTACCAACACTAGCAAAATGAATATTAATTGGTTTTAAATCATTTCTAAGATTTACTACACATACAACCTCTCTGTCGAATTCACACATAATCTCACCCATTATGCCAACCACCTCATAAGGATTATTAAAAGGATGCTCTGAATAAATGGGAGCATCCTTTACTAACCTTACTGATACGACATCAAGTTTAAAACCATCTTTTGAAATATCGCTCTTAGTCTTTGCCATCTTTTTGTCCTTTTTCTTTAAGCTCAATATTGATTATAAAGTTATCATCCATGCTATCAATAAGAGCAATTAATTCTAGCACTGTTATTTCATTTTTTTGTTTTTCTTGCTCCATTACTTTCTCCTATCGTCCCTGTATTTTTACGTCATAAATAAGTTTAGATTCAGCAACAATTCCATCTAATCTCTTATTAGGCGTATCTGTTGCAAGAGAAAGCTTTCTAAGATCTTTATCATAGTGATATACCTGATTTGATAATCTTTCATCAATGGCTACCTGATCCATATTGATTTCCGCTACCATCTGTGCAAGTTCATTGGGATCTCCCATATTGCAACTTACAGCAATGACTTCATGCAAAGATGAAGGCATAATATAAAGATCTGTTTCTAAATTCTCTGCAAGTGCATGAAGCTGATCTTCATATAACATTGATATTGCTCCATTGATACCTCTATCATTGCTGATAATCCACATTGTTTGTTCTTGCGGCATTTCACCAATCATCATGTCTGCCATTTCTGGTGGCATTCCGTCTTTCATAAACATATCTCTAATAACATCATTCATGCTTCTGATAGTTGGTGGAAAAATTCTTCTAGTATTATCAACAGCAAGTTTGAACATTTCCTCTTCGGATAATCCTATCTGCTTGACAAGTGAATTATGAATCACTGTACTCTGAATTCCTTCTTCATCTACTTTAACTACCCATCTGTAAATAATAGATAGATCCTGAAACTGTCTATTTGGAATATCAGCTAATAGTTGCTTATTCTGCTCTGTATTTACAAGTTGAAATACAAGATTATCTTTTACTGTCTCAAGATCAATTATAGGAGTAATATTCTGTGCCTCTCTCATTGCATGATCCATCTTGTCCGCTGCTGCCTGAAGCACCTCTTGTAAATTATCTGTATGCTCGTATTGTTCATACATATCATTGATATAGATGGTTGGAGATACTTTTACCTCATCTCCCATAAGTGTTAACCCATCCATTGTCATGTTGACTTTATCAACGGCATGGACATCTAATCTCATATCCTTGTATTGTTCTGGAAGATAATCCATAAATTTCTCTGCTACTACTTCTTTAAAAATTTCATAATTCATCATATTCTCTTGTCTCCTAATCTAAATTGTCATAGAGGATTCCTTCCTCCTCATTGTCTCTTGGTTTCATTAGTTCTAGTTCATAGCCTGGATCTGTATCCTGTTTGTGTACCGCTGTATTATCTGGCGCAAAAAACTCCACTGAACAATATCCATCTGGTAAAATTCCGATATGAATCTTTAATCTCTGTCTCATATATGCCTCCCCAAAAATAAGAGATACAGCATTAGCCGTATCTCCTGTTAATAGTTACTTATTCTGTTGCAACGCTTTTGTCAATTTCCTGAATTAGTTCATTTTCTGCATTGTCTTGACTTACCTTTATTTCATCTTCCATATCCGTTGTAGGTTCCTGCTCTGATTCAGGTTCCTGCTCAATTTCATTTTCACTAACCGTTGTCTGACTTTCTCCTTCTTCATCACTCATATTTAATGATTCTTCTACAGTACTTTTCTCAATCTGATTTTCTTCTGCTGGTTCAATAGTGAGATTATTTAGACCGAGTAATGAAGTAAGGATATCTGCACTTTTTGTTTTAGTATTACTCATATTAATTTTTGCTGAGATAATCTGTCCGTCTATATATCCACAAGAGGTCTCATATCCCAATAATTCATTTTCCGTATGATTACATCCTAGTGAATATCCAGTTAGTGTTTTTATTTCTGTTGCTTTTAAAGAAGTATGTGTTGGACCTGCTTCATTTGGATAATTGCTCCATTCACTGTAAGAAGCACAATAATATCCACATACACTGCACCAGCCACGGTATCTTCTATCTCGATTTCCATCTTTATCCCCCCAACTATTTGTATCTTTAATCCATCCCCCGGAGCATGAAGGGTAAATATATGAAATGTTATAATTCGGTGTTGTATAGCATCCACCACCATTTACACTATTTCCTATATGATGATGCCTATTTTCAAGAGAATAACATCCTCCTCCTTCCTCTGCTGATCCAGTATGATAATGATATTCATACTCAACGTCGGCACTAATTCCTGAGACGCTATCCACACCAGCTGCAAAAGCAGACGTATAAAGACTCAAAATATTATTATTTATTTCTCCAAATGAAGCATCCATTGAAGTGTTAATACCTTTGTCAGTCAACGTGGATGCTAATAATCTTTTACCGTTACTGACAGATTGAAAACACTCATCTAACGTTGTTTTCAAATCACTTATATTGCTCCCCTGTTCTGATACCGACTTTTCCAAAGCATTGGTTCTTTGTATATTGTCTGTAGCAATCGTGTTGATTTTTCCAATAGATTCCTGATTAATTAACACCGAATCTCCTAGTGATACAATATTTGTTCTATTCTGTGCAATTAATGCTGTGAGTTTTTCTTCAACAGATGATATCAAATCTGTGAACATACTTTTTTGAGTGTTTAATTCAGTATTTGTCTGCTGTTTTACTTCACTAACAGTTTCATTTGTATTTTTATTAATTTCTTTTAAAGCAGAATCCGTATTAGTTCTAAGATCTTCTATTGAATTTTGAACTTTTTTATTTGATTCTGCAATCTCCCTATTTAGCTCTGCAATCTGGCTATTCAGCTCAGTAATATATTCCTCAATTTTTAAATGAATCTCATTGATTTTATCCGAGTAATCTTTCGTCGTATCCTTCTTTATTGCTTCCAATATCTTGTTAAACTCACTAATCGTTTTATCAATACGATTATTCGTTTCCTTCGAACTACCATCAAGATTTTGATTTAATTCTGATAATCTGTTATTCAATGCAATTAATCTGTTATACAAATCCAAATCTGTTTTTTTTAGATTTTCATCCACAACAATTAGTGAAAGTGTTTTTTCTTCAATTGCATTTACCGCCTCTGCATCTGCTTTTAGTGACAAGCTTTCCCTGATTTGTTTAAAAATCTCACTAACTTCATCAAGTTTTCCATTGGCTTCATTCACATTTGATTGGTATTCATTACGAATCAATTTTTCAAGATTGTTAATAATTTCATTTTTCTCTTCTTCTGTTAGATATGTGGCATCTTTCAGTTTTTCCTGCAATTCCTCTTTCAGTTTACTCACTTTGTCCCACATATCTGATTCATTTGTAATTTGATTTTCCTTCAATACATTTAATATGAGGTTTGTTATTTCCTTTTTTTCCTGTTCCGACAACTCATTTTCCAACTGCTCATTCATAGCGCTTTGTGGTAAAAGTTCTGAGGTTTGTGCCTTTTTCCCGATTACTGCTGCCATAAGGATTAACATAATAACCACAAGTACAATTGTCCCTGCAATAAGACCTTTTAAAGGCTGTTCTATCTCTTTCCATCTATAATACTGTTTTTTTACAAAATTCATTGTTCTCCTTTTTTGCTTTTCGCATAAAAAAAACAGACTGAATAAGCTCAATCTGTTTGTTTCTGTTTACTTATATTCTTCCTGTCTTACAAAAGCACAGGACCATCTCTTGGATATTGCATTTTCTTCTCCTTTTATTCTGCCATTATTTTTTTTAATCCAAAGAAATACTTCATAATTCTTTGCTGCAATCTGTTTGCTTTAAATCCAACGATCATATACTCACCTCCTTAAGAAGTTCCTGCTCTAATAAAAGCTAAAAATACTCTTGCAATCATACAAAATAGTAGAAGAAAAATCTTTGCCAGTTCAAGTACCAATTTCAATACTCTTAAAATAATTCTTATAATCCACCCTAATAATGTTATTAACGCAATTCCCATTCCTGATAAGATTTTCTTCATTACTCTGCGCTCCTTTCTTTATGACCAAATATCTGAAAGATTGGATAATGTTTCATCTGTTTCAACATTTTGCTTTTCCGCGATTGAAACTTCTGTTTTCTGTATTGGAGCTGGCGAAATTGCCAGCGCATTTCTGCCCACTAGTGATGAACAAAGTAATGTCACAACCTCTTTCATCACCTTTTCACTTACCCTTTTTTCCATAGCATCTAAATCTTTTCTTGTAACAAAGCCTTCTTCTTTTGCTTTTTCTATCGCTTCATCACTCATCAGCTCTTCTTTTGTATAATTCTGAATATTTCTAAGAACTGATTCTATGATAAAATTATTCTGTGACTTATATACTTCCTTATTTAGCTTTTGCATTGTCTGATGAACCAGCAAATGATCTGGATTCGTCAAATTCAGTCGCATAGAGTAATGTGCTACATCATCTTTATTTTTAATTACTCCCATGAACTACCTCCTGCTATTGCGAAGTGCAATTCTTGCAAGTGTTTCATATCCCTTTGCATTTGCTTTTACATCTAGCTTATATTCCATATTGGGAAGTTTCAGACTGCTGAAATTCTTAATTACAACTGCTCCGCCACCAACAAAGATAATAGGAGTTGTCTGAATGTTAAATTTCAATTCTTTCAGTGAACGAATTACAGTATCTGCATAATCTTTTAACTGCATCTCTATCAGTTCAACCACTTTTTCAGGAATATTGTTAATTTGATGAAATCTCATATAATGCTCTATATCCATTTCATCCAATTCGAAATTAAACTGTTTGGAACATAATCTGTTAATCTCCTGCATTCTTACAATAAGTCCCTGCTGTAAGCTATCACATCTTACATCATCTGGTTTCTTATTAATTACTGGCATAACATCTACTGTCCAGGAACCCACATCCACTACCAATGCTCTTCTTTGAAACATTGGTATCATTTCTGCAACAGCTGAATAGCACTGTGGATATACCGACACCTTAACAATCTTTATATGGTACTGTTCTTCTGAGAAACTAAATATAACTTCCTCATTTCTGGACAAATAATCAATGAATGACTGCTTTTCCTCTCCAAACCTTGTTAATGGAAGACCTACAGCAAGATAAACATTAGCTTCTGTAATTCCACCTCTGTTTTCAAGTTCCTTTGCGATACTTACCAGCGTTAATAGGTAGAATTCTTCATCCTCAACTTTGGAATCTTTTACCTTAGATCTTCTTGTACTGATTGAGTAATACTTTCCTTTGTACTCCAATACATCCTTAAAGAATGTTGGAGATGGATTTTCTTCTATTGCTGATGGAAATACCACCGATGCAGTCTTAATCTGACTCCATCCATGATCAATTCCAATAACTTCTATGTTACTTGTCATCTTTTTGTTCCTCCATTTCCTTTTTTGGTTTTTTCTTTGTTTCATAATGTTCTTCCAAAATCTCTCTCCAACAGAATCCAAAGCATGTTCCAACATCATTTCCATACGGACAGTTACCCTCCTTGTCTTTTGAACATCTGACTTTTTCCGGCTTTCTATTGTTCTCTGTTTTTTGTTGAACTTCTATTGGACATACTCTGTCTGCCTTGCAAGATTTATTCTCATAATAGAGACAGTATTTACAATCATGTTCCTCACGAAATGATTTTCGTTTTTCCTTTGCAGCCAGTGCTCTGTATCTTGTTATCAAGTATTTCTTATCTAGCAATTTTTCTGCAGGCTTGTCTTTCTTAAAATAATTATCAAATTCTATATCTGTGTTAATCTGTTCGATCAATTCCAGGAAGTCTTCTTCACTGTTAATCGTAATTCCTTTAAGGTTAAATTGCATTGACATCACCTCCCGGTGTGCCAAATTTTTCAGCAGCTAATTCCTCATTTCTTCTTTCTGCATTACCTAATGCTTTGCATAAGGCAAATGTCATTGTGTAAAATACTGCTATAGCTATGACTATAATTAGCTCGACTATCTTTGTTGCCATCCATATCCTCCTTGTTTTTGAGTACAGACTTGAAAATACTTCTCAAGTTGTCGCGGTGCTTCTCAAATACTCATGCAAGCATGGCATTTTTATCGCTACACACGCAAAAAAAGCAGGACCCGATTAGCTTCAAAGTATATGGCAATAGTTTGCCACAAGCTAATTTAGTCCTGCTTCATTTTCTTATTATTGCATCAACGATTAGATTGATGATAAAATAATGATTATTATATCGAATCAATCTATTATGTTGATATGAGTTTGTTCAGCGCTGTCCAATCTCTAAAATAAATTTGGACTAAACCAGCGAAATTCCCTTTATTTACGGGCTTTCCTTTGATTTAGTCCTATTATATCGCAATCATCCCCATACAGATATGGGTCGTTGCCCTTAATAATACCCCATTCCATTAACAATGCACCACTTCCGGTTACAAAAGGTGCCGCCATTGAGGTTCCTGTTCTTGCTGTATATCCACCACCCACTGCTGCTGACATTATATTAACTCCAGGTGCCACCAGCTCCGGTTTAACAATTCTATTAATTCTTGTGTAGCCCCGTCCGGAAAAATCGGCATATGACAGGGTTCTTGAATTATATGCACCTACAGATATAACATTCTGCGCTGTAGAAGGAATTGTAAGGGTTACCTCAGCAACTGATTCTGGAAATGAGGTATCACTGCTTACTGCAGAACCTGAAGGCAGCCACATATCATATCGTCCATCTGCAATTCTTACGGGGTCAAGACGTATTTTCCATATGCCTGAACGTATATATTCGGACTTGGGAATAAATTGTATGAATATTTCCTGATACACACTATAGGGTGACGGTTCTCCGTAATATACATATATGTTTGAGGATGCAGTAGAAAATATGGTAATAATATCTTTTTTGTAGAATGGGCCATATATAACCTCCTCTGGTGAAATCAAAGATATATTAAATTCATCTGAATAATTCTTCCATAGCTGAATATTAATTGAGGGTTCATACAGACCAATAATCAGTTCCTTTTCAATTGTACGATTGCCTAAAACACCATAGGTATGTATTCCTCTTGCAGCCTCATTACCAGTCCCCGCCACAATGATATTTTCCCACCTTCCAGCCATGTAATCCAGATATGTCTCAACAAGGGATGAGCCATCATGTGAGCCATAGTTGTTTCCAAAGCTTAGATTAACAGCAATCGGACGCTGTAGACGTTCTGCTGTGGTAATTACATAATCCACAGACTCCATAAGCCTTGCGGTGCTGTAATAATTATCATCACCCATTTTTACAACAATCAGGTCTGAGTTATATGCAACACCGCGATATCGTCCCTGCGATGCCCGTCCATTACCAGCCATAATTCCAGCTACATGAGTTCCATGTCCGCTTACATCCCGTTCAGGTACAAGCTGATATCTTTCGGACACCGGCGCAGCAAGTGCCTGATTAATCTGGGCAGAATCATATATTCTATTGGTTGTCTCATCATAAAGATAAAGAATACGTGTTGTACCATCCTCGTTAACGAAATCAGGATGGGAATAGTCTATCCCACTGTCTATCAACGCTGTAATTACTCCAGCCCCACTTAAGCTCTCCGGCGCCTGCCACACAGGGTCAATACAGGACACACTTGTTGAATAATCCAGCTCATAATAGAGTTTTTTTGGCTTTTCAATGTATATTACCTCTGGGTAAGCTGCCAGTACATCCACCAGATCCTCTCTAATAGTAATCAGAGCGTAGCCACCTGAAAGCAGCCGCAAATCGGCACCCAGCTGGCTGGCTCGCAGCTGAATATTACCACTGTAGCGTATTATCAATTCCCAGGTTCCTGTTCCTGAGTCATACCCGGTATCCAAATCCATGGTTTTCTGGCGTTCCTGTTGTGGAACGGTAAGTGCAAGATTAAGCTGATTTTCGTTTTTTTGATTCATAAGCATCTCATTAAAATACTTTACAATAGTATATTACTGAAATGCCAATTCAATGCTTTTATCCAAATGAACCGAATAAATATAACAGCCTCCAAGTTCTCTTCCAGTTACCCTTGTAAGGGCTTCACAGTACAGCTCAAGCTGTTTCTTATATCGTTCAATAAGAACCCTCTCACCCTCTGTGGAACGCTCTACACGGTCAGTTTTATAATCTACAACATATATTTTATTATTCTTAAAATAAAATGCATCTATAATACCCTGAACGAGAACCTTCTCATCACTGGTATATGAGCTGTCTATATACGATGCATCCACCTCCATAATAAATGGCTGCTCGCGAAACAGCTGTCCACTGCTGTATGCCTGCCCCATGTTCTGACCAAGCAAGCTGTTAAGGAACCTGCTAAAATGATTACAGTCAATAAGCTGTGCATAATCATCGCTTATGCGTTTATCCTCTATCCACTGCATCAGCTGTTCTTTTATTGCCTCTGGTGAGCTTTCTTTACCATAATCGAGAAGCTCAAATACCTTATGATATGCATTACCTCTAAAGGTTCCGCTTACCTGAGCTTTCTCAATAAACTCAGGAACTGGCTTGCTTCTGTCAGGTGGTGCCACAAGCTGCTCTGCCTCAAGCTCCTCGCTTTCCTCCATTGCTTTATGCTTCAGTTCGGATACTGAGTACTTGGTTTTCAATGAGAAAACATCTGCATATGGGTACTTATATTCCAAAATATCTGAAACAGCCTTCTGTCCGTCTTCTGACACATTATCCGGATTGAGTTCTGCAAAACGGTGTGTCAGCTGCGTACTTTTGTTATTTAAAACTGCTGCCGCATAATTAAGAATTGAGTCAGCTGTCTTTTGTTCAATAACAAAATGTCCTTTATTCACCCCAGGATTTACTGACGGAGCCGTTATATCCATAAAATCAGGATGCTCCAGAATATAGCTCATATCCATGATTCCAAGCTCTCTAATCGATTTCCAGTCAGCTGCAGCACTGTTGCTGACTGTACCAACCATAATAAGCTTCTGCACCGCTCTTGTCATTGCAACGTAGAGAACCCTGATTTCCTCACCAATATTCTCAGTGCGGATTTTTCTTGCAATCATCTTTTTAACTGTAACAGGCTTACGTATCCGTCTTTCAAGGTCAACATAATCCATTCCTATTCCGTAGGTACTGTCAAAAAGAATAGAATCACTTGTATCGCGAAGATTATATTTTTTGCCCATATCTCCAATTATTACAACTGGAAATTCCAAGCCCTTGCTTTTGTGGATACTCATTATTCTTACAACATCATCCTCAGCAGACGGACTTCCCCCCTCAATATTGTCAACATCATATTTGCGAAGCTTTTCAATATAACGAAGGAAATTAAACACTCCTGAATAGCTGGTTTTCTCATAATCTGCTGCCTTTTCTACAAGCATATCCAGATTGGTCTTTTTAACGCTTCCTCCTGTCTTAAGACCCTCATAATCATAATATCCAGTATCGTATACTATATGTGAAATCATTTCTCTTATTGTATGAATATCTGCCATACTTCTAAGACTATTAATCCACTCAAGAAACTCCATACATTTGTGTGCAGTCTCATTCTCTCTTAGCGAATACTGGCAGACACAGTCATACAGATTAGTTCGTCTCCTGCCTCCCTTAATCATTGCCAGCTCCTCTGCTGTAAAGTATGCAAAAAAAGACCTCATCACTGATGCCAGTGCAATCTCCTGCCTCGGATTATCTATAATAGCCAGCAAATTCATTACTGCAGTAATTTCAGGGGTATCAAAATATCCTGTAGTGGACGCATATACACATGGAATTCCATGGTCATTAAGTATTGACGCATATACTGGTCCTGATGCCTTATCACTTCGCAGCAGAATAACTATATCCCGATAGCTTATTCCAGGCATCTCCTTAATTACATTTCTAATCTTTTCTGCTGTTATATTGGCACATATTTCTGCTGCTGTTACCTCAGTGCCGGTAAATTCATTTTTTCTGGCATATATAATGTCAGTGGAATAATCCTCTCCTTCAAAAGGCAGTCCCGGATTGAGTCTAACCTCATCTGTGTACTCAATACCACCAACTGAATCCTTCATATTACAGTAAAAAATATCGTTAATGCATTCCAGAACATTTGCCCTGCTTCTAAAATTACTGTGCAGCTCTATCTTTCTGTATGGGCCCTGCTCTGATGAATAGGAGTTGTATTTTGCCATAAACAGCTCAGGCTTTGCCATTCTGAATTTATATATGCTCTGCTTCACATCTCCAACCATGAACATATCAGGCTGTCCAAACCGCTCTCCTGATACTGCAGTAAGTATTTTCTCCTGAACATAATTACTATCCTGATACTCATCTATGTATATCTCATTAAAGCCCTTTGCCAGTTCATCTGCAACCTCAGTAAAGGTCTCTCTTCCATTCTCCCTTGTAATTAAAATATCAAGTGCATAATGCTCCACATCCGAGAAATCCACAATATTTCTGGCTTTTTTGGTTTCTTTATATCTTCTGGTAAATTCAATTGTCAAATCAACATACACGTTTACATATGGTCTGCAGTCAGAAAGCTCTTTGATTATATCGCTCTCCTGTCCTGACAGGTAATCAGCGCATATTCCCAAAAGCCGTTCCTTAAGCTCCGTTCTTTTTTTCTTAACCAGCTCCTTAAGCTCTTCATCACCATTTTTTTCGGGTTTAAGTCTGGCAAAGCTAAGATTGCTGCAGGCTGCAAGTGCGGCAAAGCCTTTACACTGGGAAAGTCTTAGTGCCTGCTCCCTCTCTGCTTTAAGAGTATCGTAATATGCATGAGGTCCCGTGGGTTCTGTACACAGTTCCATAAGCTGGTCATATACGCGAACTGCCTCCTTACATACCTTAACAATATAGCTGACTGTATCCTTAACCAGTGGAAGCTCCTCAAGCTGTCCCTCATCTGCTGCAGCATACATCAGTCTGCACTCATTAAGCCATTCCTCAGGCCATGGGTGACTTTGTGAAAAATTATACAAGCCGGTTACAATCTGAAAAAGCCGGTCTATTGTTTTACCCGGTGCAAAGGCCTCAACAAAGCTGTCAAAGCCACTGTCCGCGGCTGAGAGATGTTCCTCAATAATCTCACTGAAAACATCTGCCTTCATAAGCTCAAGCTCTCCCTGGTCACCTATTCTGAATGCCGGGTCCAGGTCGATTGTATTGTAATAATTTCTCAGTATATACGTACAAAAGCTGTCAATAGTAGTTATTCTGGCATTGTCAATTAGAGACAGCTGTTTAAGAAGATGTCTGTTGCCTGGATTGGCCTCAAGTGCTTTTTCAAACGCCATGCCAAGCCTGGACTTCATCTCCTGGGCTGCTGCTCTGGTAAATGTAACAACAACAATGGAATCAATGTCTATTGGCTCCTGTTCATCTGTTACACGTCTTATAATCCTCTCAACAAGAACCGCAGTTTTACCTGAACCGGCAGCCGCGCTTACCAGAAGATTGCCATTTCTATATTCTATTGCTTCCTGCTGGTCACTGGTCCATGCCATCTGCATTATCCTCCTTATTCATTCCAAACAAGCTCCACAGCTCCTCCTCTGTTGATACCTTTCTAAGTCTTCGGTATTCACAGCCTGGCACACTGGTATTAAATCCGCATACAGACGAATACGGGCAGAAGCTGCAGGAATCCGTATATGGATTGGCTTCAATATGACCATCATTAATTTCCCTTGTCATTTGCGCCAGCTTATCCGCCGAATACCTGGTAAGAGCCTGAATCTGGTTGCCCGTATACACATGGTCCCCCAAAGCAATTGTGCCATCCTTTCTGCAATTAGCAGGAATCACACTGGATTTGCCACTCATATCGGGGTCCAGGACCGGAATACTGTCATGATTAACAATCCCTGTTGGTCTAAGCTGCATTAGAAGCTCACGCTGGTAATCTGCATCGGTATTTCCACTCTTATAATTGATTATAGGATTATCTATTCTGTTATACAGGGCAGCTGCCGCAATAACCTGCTTGTCAGGGTGCTGCGCAGCCAGTCTTTTCACTGTATTATGGAGATATACCATAAGCTGCAGCTTAAGACCTGCATATATTTCATCCACACCCACATCATTACTTCCTGACTTATAATCAACAACCTTAACATACAGTTTGTTATCCTTAACTGCAGTATCCACTCTGTCTATTTTACCAACCACAGCTATCTCATCAAGCTGCTCTGTAAATCTGCTTTCAAACTCCACTGGGTCAAATTCCCCAGCCTCAAGCTGTCTGCCCAGTCCCCACACAGTTGTTCTGATAATATTTTCCATTCTGCGCGCCATAAAGGCATTGGTACTGTTATCCTCAAAAAATGCATTTTTATAATCTGCTGTAACATCCTGCATGCATTGGTGAGTAAGCAGTCCGCATTCCTCCTCACTAAGGTCAGCAAAGGTTCTGTGGGAGGCTGCCAGCTTCTCAGACATATGTTCAATAACAAGATGAAAAAGAGAACCTCTGTCCGCTGCATCCATTTCGTAAAGTCTGCGTTCCTCCAGCTCCAGACCGTATCTGGCAAAATGCTCAAAGGCACATTTTGCATATGTCTCAATACGGGAAATACTGCTTTTATTGTATTCCTCATACAGCCTTGCTGCTGCCATTGCACTTATTGCATCCCCGGAATTCTCCTTGGCATAGGAATCTATCATATGATGTATCAAAGACCGGTACGGTTCATGGTTCATGTAATATCCAAGCAATGCATCCGTAATATCATCATCAACCCTTTTATCCCTTGTTATAAGATGAAAGGATGCCCTGCCATTAGTTATATATTCCTTACCTGATATGTCAGGCTCATACATTACCTTAAGCTTAGGATACATATTCTTAATCATGCTGATTATTCGGGATGGTCTTGCCTGCTTACCCTCAGAATCATATTTGTGATATGTCAGATACAGACACTGCTCCGGCTCCGTCATATTCAGGTACAGATAGAAATTCTGTATAAACACGTTCTCTCTTGGAGATGGTGACAGCTCCACATCATTATCAGCCAGTATTTTACGCTCATTTTCCGATAAAATACCATGATTGGAGGACAGCTTTGGTATAATCCCTTCATTAACACCAAGAATAAACAAAACCTTAACATGCTCCAGTCTGGTTCTCTGTAAATCACCTATGGTAACACAGTCTACCGTTGGCGGAATAATACCAACCTTAACCTCCTCAAAGCCGGCATCCAGAATCTCGGCAAATTCATCAATGGAGATATTCTCGTCACCCAGTAACGAATCAATTCTATCAAGAAGTTCAATTATCTGTCTGTAGCTTTGGCGATATTCGGCTGCCTTTGACATATCGATGTTACCGCCTATATTACCGGCCTCAACCTGATCAGCCAGAGTCTCCATAGTCTCATAAAGAGCTTCTCTTTCCATAAAATCATATATTCCACGAATATATGCTCCTACATTATTATCACTGTTATCAAGAACAGCTGTAAGCTCGCTGATTATATCTATAAATTCTTTTCTGATATCATTAATTATATCTATATTTTTTTCCTTGTCAGATATCTGGTAAGAAAATTCTCTGTTCCATCTGTTCTTTCCTCTCACTCCAGCTGCAAGGACATAATTTTCCAGTGCGTCCACACGCTCTTTAGAGATTGTGCACATTCCGTTTTTAAGGAATCTGAATACGCTTTCATATGTATAATTTCTCTCAACAATTTCAATTGCAGCACGTATATATTCTACAAGAGGATTTCCAATAAGGCTTCTTTTTCTATCCATAAAAAAAGGAATATCACTTTCTGAAAAAATACGCTGAGCATCATCTCCATACATTGACATATCGCCTGTAATAACTGCCATATCCCTGTATCTTAAATTCCCAGTATGCACCATTTGCGCAATTTTTGAAGCAGCATACAGCAGTTCATCAGCAGGATTAGCCGGCTGGGCTATACAGATATCCTTAACCTCTTCGTTGTACCTGGACTTATCATACTTAAAAAGCTTCTGCTCCAGAAATTTAAGTTCAGGTGATTTGGCAAATCTGTATCTGTCCGGATTAGCCTTTATTCTTATATATTCTGTAGCAATTCCCAGTCTGTCTGCAATCTGACCTGTTCTTGCAATCATATTCTTACTCATTGCAAACAAATCCTCTTCCCCGCCAATCACATTAATATCCGCATCATCAGAAACTGTTGCTGTAATAATAACCTTCCTGCACATAGCCATAAGTTTCTCAATAATTCTATATTGTACAGGTGTAAAGCCCGTGAATCCGTCAAAAGCAATAACACTGTCTCTTATAAAATCCGACCTGTCTGCCACATGTAAAAATTCCTCCGGCTTGTCCTCTATTGTTACATACTTATTCTCAATATGCTGCTGAAAAGCATTATACAGGACATATACGTCCCTAAGCTTCTCCTTCATCCTGTCACCAGCATCCACTCTGTCAATAATACCCTCCAGCTCCTGTGGTGTAATACCATACTGCTTAAGCTCAGAAATCATGGATTTAATTTCACTTACAAGACCCTGTCTTCTTCCTGGTCTAATAATTCTCAGCTGGTCCCTGGTCTCATCCAGAATCTTTCTTACTATAAGGTTCTTACCAGTATCATCAATTGTCTCATTAAGCTCCACTCCCAGCTCTTCAAATACTCTGTAAGCAAGACGTCCAAAGGTAAGCACATCAATATTAAATACACCACCATGACTGCTCATTCTTACAATATCCTTCTGTGCCTGAAGTGATGACTGTTCAGGTACAATAAGTATATATTTACCGCTGGTATCAGCCTGCGCCTGTTCTGTCAGCTTTTCATATAACTGATATGTTTTTCCGTAGCCTGAGGCTCCCATTATTATTTCAAGTGACATACAATACCTCTTTTTTTATAATTATATTCCTGATAATGGTTATATTCTTCCCCATAAAGTAATATTGTATAATAATCAGACTTTAGGAGTTTCCATGAGTTCTAAGACCAAAATTCTTGTTCTCAAACTGAAAGAAATAATATACACGCTTATTTTTGTAGTACTTGCTGTGGTATTAATTGTTCTTCTGGTATTAATATTCACAGGCCGTTCTAAAAAGAACGAAACCAAGGTCTCTTCTACCTTCGCACCCGGTGTATTTACTGCCTCAATCATGCTCTCAGGCAACCCTGTAGATATTGAGGTCACTGTTGACAGCCAGCAGATTAAAAAAATAGACCTGATAAGCACATCAGAATCAATCGAAACAATGTATCCATTAATATCCTCTTCACTCAAGCATATTGAGCAGCAGGTTATTGCGGACAACAGCACTGAACATATTACATATGACCAGGATAACAAGTACACCTCAATTGTGCTGGTCAAGGCCATTAATCAGGCTCTTGAAAAAGCATCCCCAAGTTAACTTGGGGATACTTCTAGCCATTTTTAATGATTGGCTTTTCCTTCATTAATCTTTTGCATTCATACATCTTCTTGTCAGCTCTGATAAGTACATCCTCAAGATTACCATCATAGCGTGGGTCAAATATGGCATAGCCATATGCTATTTCAAGAAAATATGGTGTTGTATAATTGCAGCTTTCCACCTCATCAAGCATATTAATGATACACCCTGATATCTCTTCGGGTGCTGTATTCTTAAGAATAACTGCAAACTCATCGCCACCTATACGGGCACAGCTGCCCTTTTCTCCAAATGCCCTTGTTATGGCTTGTGCACACTGCTTGAGAAGCATATCACCTGCACCATGTCCATACATATCATTGTTAAACTTCAGATTATTCATGTCAAATACAGCAACTGCAACAGATTTGTACTGTCCCATCGTTTTGTCAGTCTCCGTAAGCTCATTATTGAAATACAATCTGTTCTTACATTTGGTCAGATAATCCTCATAGGCCATTTTCTCAAGTGCGTATTTTTCCAGATATTCCGCTGAATATACCGAATATTTCTTATAGGAATATACCGTAACTGCTGCAAGATATATAAGAAATCCTATTCTGTAGGACTGGGAATAATCTGCCGGTATACCTTTTATATAATTGAGAAAATCCATTACCTCAAACACAAGCAGCTCAATTACTGCTGCGGAAAGAAAAATATATCTTATCTCTTTCTTTTTGAAAATATTAATAAAGCCCTTAACCGCCAGATATGCACAGGTTAGCATATGAACAAATACAATCCCAGCCACACATACCTCAATATTAATCATTCCAGACATTGATGCCACAATATTGGCTGCATAAAGTCCAAACAATACAAGACATATTATTCTGCACAGCCTTGTCTCCTCGTTGAAAAAGGACCTGAAAATATGAAGAATAAATGGAATAATTGATACTATCAGACATAATGAGGCAGCAAGAGACATTACCGCTGTGTTAGTATACAAAAGCTGCATTGCTCCTGTCTGTCCATACGACCATAAGGCCAGCAGTGTTGCATGTATACCCAGATACATAACACCCCTGTAGTCCTCCTTAAGTCTGGAAAGCATAAATCCATATATAAATAATGCCGCTGCAAAAATCAAAATTACAACACATAAAATAATCGCCGGAAGTCTTGTGCCGATTACAGTACCTATCACTGCACTGCTTTCGCCAATATACACCTCTCCAAAGGTTCCACTGTTAACAGAATATCTGGCGTTATACTCTATTCGTATTGTCTTTCCGGAATAATCCGCCTTCAATGGGATAACGTTCCATGCAATACCGGGAGATGAGGCCATAAATCTTTCTGACCTGTCCCCAAAGCTGTATATCTTGTTATCCTCAACAAATACACTGACACATTGATTGTAAGTTCTGATACACATACAGTCCGTATCAGCAAGATTATCCGGTAAAATATTGGTAACCGTCAACAGTAAACCTGTATCTGTGTTAACATATGTATTGGCACTTTGCACAGCATGCTTATCACCATCACTATCAGTATACATCCATCCGGAATAATACCTGTCTGCTCTTCCGTTAAGCAAAACTGATGTATCAGATGTATATTTGAACCCATATATGATAACAATTAACACTGATAAGGCCATTATACCCAAAAACCATCTTGAAACCCTTATCCTCTTCACACTAAGCTCCTTTTATATAGTTAAACCCTGAACAATAACATCTTTTGAAATTATAGCATATTGAAAAATCTAATACAATAATTTATACTCTAACAAGAGTACTGTTTTTGGTACAAATAATATGATAAAGAAGGTCACGTAAAATGAATCACGGATTCGTAAGATGCGCAGCAATAACTCCAGATGTGACAGTTGCAGACTGCCACAGTAATGAACTTTCAATAACCAGACTGCTGGACGAAGCACAGAACAAGGGAGCCAGTATAATTGTTTTCCCTGAATTATGTCTTACCGGCTACACCTGTGGCGATTTGTTTTTACAGGACTGTTTAATACAGGAAGCCTTTGAGGCTCTTAAAAGACTTGCAGCACACACTAAGAACAGCCAGTATATTGCATTTATCGGACTGCCTCTTATGCATAATTCCAAGCTCTATAATGTAGCTGCTGCCATAGGTAATGGCCGGATTCTTGGCTTTACTCCTAAAAAACATCTGCCTAATTATTCAGAATTTTATGAAGCCAGACATTTTACCAGTGCTCCAGATGTGAATTACTATGTAGACTGCCAGGAATATGGACAGGTTCCTTTTGGTTCCAGACTTTTATACAGCTGTAAAAACATGCCTGAGCTGGTTATAGGTGCTGAATTATGTGAAGATGTATGGGTTCCAGCCCCTCCATCTATTGCTCATGCACTTGCCGGTGCTACAGTAATCGTTAACTGCTCTGCCAGTGATGAGACAACGGGTAAGGATATATACCGAAGACAGCTTATTACCGGTCAGTCAGCCCGCCTTATAGCAACATATATATATGCCAATGCAGGTGAGGGTGAATCTACTCAGGATTTGGTATTTGGTGGTCAGAATATAATTGCAGAGAATGGTACTCTGCTTGCAGAATCCAAAAGATTTAACAACAGTACAATATATGCAGATACTGACCTTGGCCGTATTAGAAGTGAACGAAGACGTATGACAACATACGTTAACAGCGAAGCTGACAATTATCTTACTATTCCTTTTGAGCTGAACCTTAGAGAGCTTGAGCTTATGAGACATTACGAAACCGACCCATTCGTTCCTGATGACGAAGCACACCGTAATGCACGATGTGAGGAAATACTGTCAATTCAGGCTATGGGACTTAAAAAAAGGCTTCTTCATACCCATTGCAAAGCCGCTGTAATTGGTATTTCGGGAGGTCTGGATTCTACACTTGCCCTGCTTGTCACAGCCAAAGCCTTTGATATGTCCGGACTTGACCATTCTGGAATAGCTGCAATAACCATGCCTTGTTTTGGTACAACTGACAGAACCTACAACAATGCATGCAGGCTTGTGCAGTGTCTTGGAGCCACCCTTACGGAAATTAATATTCGTAATGCTGTTAATTTACATTTTAATGATATTGGTCAGAATCCTGACCTGCATGATGTTACCTATGAGAATTGTCAGGCCAGAGAGCGTACCCAGATTCTTATGGATATTGCCAATAAGGAAAACGGCATGGTAATTGGAACTGGAGATATGTCAGAGCTTGCACTTGGCTGGGCCACATATAACGGTGACCATATGTCAATGTATGGTGTTAACGCATCTGTACCTAAGACGCTTGTAAGACACCTGGTAAAATACTACGCTGATAATGCAGACACTAAGCTTAGAAGTGTACTGACGGATATTCTGGATACACCTGTAAGTCCAGAGCTTCTGCCTCCTGTTGATGGTAAAATATCTCAGAAAACCGAAGATATTGTTGGACCTTATGAGCTCCACGACTTTTTCCTGTACTATGTATTACGATTTGGCTACAGGCCATCCAAAATATACAGAATTGCCAAAATCGCATTTTCAGGAATATATGATAATGCTACTATTCTTAAATGGCTCCGAATATTTTACAGAAGATTTTTTGCCCAGCAGTTCAAGCGTTCATGTATACCAGATGGACCTAAGGTTGGTTCTGTTGCGCTCTCTCCAAGAGGCGATTTGAGAATGCCAAGTGACGCAAGCAGCGCAATGTGGCTTGCCGAAATAGATACATTACAATAGGCTTTAGACTACTGCTGCAACTACTGCATACACTATTATGGACACAAGACAATATAGTGAATTGGTAGTTGCAACAAATTCTGAGCCCTCTTTTTTCTTAACAAAGGACTGCATACTAAAGGACGCTGGTGCTGACATGTAAATTAATATTGCAATGTCCACCAGCCTGTTTTTTCCGTCAATCAGATGAATACAATACATTACTGCTGCAATCATTAATGCCTGAACCACAGCTCGAAGCACAATCATCTGAATACATGGCTTTAACAGCTTCTTTTTAAATTCTATTTCATAGCCCACAACAAGCATAATAATTGAAGATAACGGAACTGTGATAATATTAACCATTCCCTCATAGGCTCCGCCGAAGGAGGTTGTCTTTAATATATCAACCACACCTGTTATCCCGGAAATTATTCCTGCAACGGTTGCAAGAAATGCAGGACTTTTAAGGGCGTCGGTACAGATTTTCTTAATACTGGTTCTTTCATTATTCTCTGTCTGGTTAAGAATACCCATAAAAACACTGAAGAAAAATAAAAGTCCTGAAATATCCAGTAATGCCATGTTGGAAAGATTCTCTGCTCCTGCCAGATTAGTATACAGGGGATAAGCTACCATTCCGCCTTCATATATTGTAATCATATATGGTACATATTTACTGTAGGGTTCTTTAAATAATTTTCTTGCAAGAAAACCAATTATAAAAGAAACAATTATTGCCCCAAGCATAACTGCAACTATTAATATAGTGTGTACACTGAAATCTGCCGTAGACAATGCATTAAAAACTGCAACTGGGAGAATTATTTTCGTTGTTATAAATTTCAATCCATCCACACAGGACTTACTGATAAATGCTTTTCTCCTGCATACCATTCCTATCAGCATCATTATCAATACCGGTAACAATACCTCCAATATACGTTCCATACTTTTCCTCCGTAAAATATGACGCCTTATAGAATTCACTATAAAGCGTCATAATAAAAATACTTTACTACCTGGTTACGTCTCCAAGCCCATCACCAATGTCATCTGCAATAGAGCCCATATCGTCTCCGATATCATCCATTACACCTCCACCGGATTCGTCTGTTCCGTTACCACCATTTCCATTATTACCATTGTTGTCATTGCTGCCATTACTTTGACTATCGTTATTCCCCGCTCTGGTTGTTGACTTTTCAGTCTCCCTGTTATTGTTCTGTCCGGTTGTGTTCATTTCTGAACCATTACCAGAGCCTGACTGGCTCCCGCTGTCGTCATTAGAACAGCCCGTCATCATGCATGCGCACATTGCAGCCATGAGACATATTACCATAACTCTAATCTTCTTCATTTTTCTGCTCCTTTTTACATTTATTATCAAAGCATCAGCTTTTAACAATAATAGTATTAACAGAAAAAAGAAAATTATTAACCTATTACTTCTTTCATTGTATACATTCCAAAGCTCTTACCCTTAAGGTATTTGGCAGCCTCAACTGCACCCTTGGCGAAAACTCCCTTTGAATAGGCGGTATGCTTGAATTCAATAACCTCATCCTCGCCGGCAAAAATAACCTCATGCTCACCAACAATTGTTCCGCCTCTTACTGCGCTGATTCCAATTTCCTTGTCCGGCCTCTTAACTCTATCCTGAGAACGGTCAAACTTATATGTATATGGCTCTTCAAGGCTCTCATTAATCGTGTCTGCAAGAGCAAGTGCAGTTCCACTTGGTGCATCCACCTTAAGCCTGTGGTGCTTTTCAACTATCTCAATATCAAAGCCTGCCTGGGCAAGTAATGGACTTACTGACTTTAATACCTTAAAAAGTGTATTAATTCCCAAAGACATATTGGCAGAACGAAGTACAGCACTTACCTTAGCAAGCTCTCCCACTCTGTCAATCTGCTCCTGTGAAAGACCTGTAGTACACAGAACTAATGGGGTTTTGCTCTCAAAGCAATAATCTAAAAGTCCGTCCACTGCTTTAGCAGATGCAAAATCAATTATTACATCAGCCTTTACATTACATTTATCAATTGATGAAAAAACAGGATACTCATTATGTCCATCATCAAATATATCTATTCCTGCAACAATTCTGGCATTATCATCTGCCTTAACAAGACCTGTAATAACCTGTCCCATTTTGCCGTTACAGCCATGCATGATTATATCAACCATTATTATGTCCTTCTTTCAAAAAAATTATTTAATAAGACCATAATTGCGAAGTGCCTTCTCAAGTCTGGCAAGATTCTGTGGTTCCATTGGAGATAAAGGCTTTCTCAGTCCTCCAACCTCAAATCCCATAAGATTAAGAGCATGCTTAACCGGAATAGGATTAACCTCACAGAAAAGAGCATCTATAAGCTCTAATGCTGCAAGCTGCTTCTTACAGGCGCTCTGTGGATTACCTGCAAGAAAATCAGCAGGAATCTCGTGTGCCTGACGTGGTGCAACATTGGATAATACAGATATTACACCCTTTCCTCCAAGTGACATAATAGGTACAACCTGGTCGTCATTACCTGAATATAAATCGATCTTGCCATCAGTATAATTCATAAGTGCGGCTACCTGGGAAATATCTCCGGAAGCCTCCTTAATTCCAACTACATTATCATTTTCTGCAAAAATTCTTGCAGCTGTCTCCGGTTTAATATTGCAGCCGGTTCTTGATGGAACATTATACATAATAATTGGCACCTTAACAGATGCTGCAATTTCTGCAAAATGTGCAGCAAGTCCTGACTGTGTTGCTTTGTTATAATATGGTGTTACACATAAAAGACCATCAACCCCGTAGCTTTCTGCTTCTGTTGATAATTCAACTGCTGACTCCGTACAGTTAGAGCCGGTTCCGGCAATAACAGGGATTCTACCCTTAACCTGCTCAACGCAGAATCTGATTGCTGCGAGATGCTCCTCTGTTGACAGTGTTGCAGCTTCGCCAGTTGTACCACAGACAATAATACTGTCAGTCTGATTCTCAATCTGATAATCAATTATCTCTGCAAACTTGTCGTAATTAATCTTCATCTTATCATCAAATGGTGTTATGAGTGCAACACCGGCACCTGTAAATAATGGCATAATCAACCTCCAAAAAATAATTTGTTACATCAAATGCATAAAATTAAAGAGCTGACGGAACGCCAACTCTTAAAGTCAAAATTACTGATTAACTTTAAGTAGCTCCCCATCTTAAAGATGACAGTCACATGATTATTAATCATATGCCCAGCTCATATAATCTCAGGAATTATACGACTTCGGCGTCATTCCCTTTCAATTGTGCTCACACGTGCCTGACACATCACACAATCTAATGATTAACAACGCAACCTCTACTCTTGTATCTTATACAGTGTATCATTCCACTATATAAAAGTCAACCAGCAAAATCCTATTCATCTAACAAATCTATTTTGCTTACAGATACCTCATATGCCACTCTTTTCTCACAATCAGTATCATTAATTCTCTTGGTATACTCACGGCTCTGGATTCGTCCATTAACCTGAATATGAGCACCTACCTCAAAGCCTGATGCATATCTGGCATTCCTGCCCCAGGCTATGCATGGAATGTAATCAGACTTGCCATACGGCCTGTTAACAGCAATAAGGATATCTGCTATCTCCCGCCCAAGAGGTGTCTTTCTGTATATAGGCGGTTTGCAAATATACCCATCCAGAAATATCTGGTTAGTACAGGTCTCTTCATCATACCCATCCAGAAATTCCAGCTCCCTGACGAAAATAGACAGCACCAGTCTGTTTCTGGTCTCTTCATGGCGGTTATAGGAACGGAACTGTCCTGCAGCCTCCACTATAAGCCCGCGTAAGTCCTCCGTTACATCCACCAGTCTCTCTGACACAATAAGAGGAATAATATCCACACTGTCAGACAATCTGCTTACTGAGATGTTAAGTGAATAAAAGCCTTCGCCATATACCTCATGGCTGAACTCGAATTCTGACACCACCTCTCCAATAATTGTTACTCTGTTGTTTTCGATTACTTTGTCAAGCATCTTATGTTTCTCCCTTCTTTTAACCCATTGTTTTCACAATGGTAAGGCCGTAAGGTATCCTCATTTCCTTAAGCCTTATGTTACTTAATTACTTTATCAATATATTTATATGCGCCAATATACGCGGTTAGAACAAAAAAATCTTGTAAAATAAAAAAAATATGATAAAATAGTGTGGTTACAGATAAATGAAGTATATTTTTGGAGGCACTTATGATCACCAAGCGTGAAGATGTAAGAAATATTGCTATTATTGCCCATGTAGACCATGGCAAAACTACTCTTGTAGATGAACTTTTGAAACAAAGCGGAACCTTTCGTGCTAATCAGGAAGTCGAAGACCGTGTAATGGATTCCAATGACATTGAGCGTGAACGTGGCATTACTATTTTGTCCAAGAACACAGCTGTTCATTATAAAGGAACCAAAATTAACATTATTGATACTCCAGGTCATGCAGACTTCGGTGGTGAAGTTGAACGAGTACTTAAGATGGTTAATGGTGTTGTACTTGTTGTAGATGCATATGAAGGTGTTATGCCACAGACTAAGTTTGTTCTGCAGAAGGCACTTGCACTTGACCTTGATTTAATTGTATGTGTTAACAAAATTGACCGTCCTGAGGCAAGACCTCACGAGGTTGTAGATGAGATTCTTGAGCTTCTCCTTGAACTTGAGGCCAATGACAAGCAGCTTGACTGCCCATTTGTATTTGCATCAGCCAGAGAAGGCTTTGCCAAATATAATATAGAAGATGAATCAACAGATATGGTTCCTCTTTTTGAAACAATCATTAAGCATATACCTGCTCCAGAGGGCGACCCTGAAGCACCTTTGCAGATGCTTATCAGCACCATTGACTATAACGATTTTGTAGGTCGTATTGGCGTTGGTAAAATAGATAACGGCAGCATTAAGGTTAATCAGGAAGTAATGATTGTTAATCATCATGATGAGAACACCCACCAGCGTGTTAAAATAACCAAGCTTTATGAATTCGACGGACTTAAAAAGGTTGAGGTTAATGAAGCCTCTATTGGTTCTCTTGTTGCAGTATCAGGTATTGCTGACCTCCACATTGGAGACACTATCTGCTCTCCTGAGAACCCGGTTGCAATTCCTTTCCAGAAAATTTCTGAGCCAACAATTGCCATGAACTTTATGGTTAATGACTCTCCTCTTGCCGGACAGGAAGGTAAATTTGTTACATCAAGACATCTTAGAGACAGACTTTTCAGAGAGCTTAATACTGATGTAAGTCTCCGTGTTGAAGAAACAGATTCAACTGATGTATTTAAGGTATCCGGTCGTGGTGAGCTTCATCTCTCAGTTCTTATTGAGAACATGAGACGTGAGGGCTACGAATTCGCAGTCAGCAAGGCAGAGGTTCTTTTCCATACAGATGAAAGAGGACATAAGCTTGAGCCAATGGAGACAGCATATGTTGATGTTCCTGAGGATTGTGCCGGTACAGTAATTCAGAAGCTGAGCATGCGTAAGGGTGAGCTTAATGGTATGGCTCCACTTAATGGCGGAACCACAAGACTTGAATTTTCCATTCCATCACGAGGACTTATCGGTTATACTAACGAGTTCCTCACTGATACTAAGGGAAGCGGTGTTATCAATACAATTTTTGATGAATATGGTTCATATAAGGGTGATATCTCCTATCGTAAGCAGGGTTCACTTATTTCCTTTGAAACAGGCGATGCTATTACCTACGGACTTTTCAATGCACAGGAGCGTGGTGTTCTTTTCATCGGACCTGGTGAAAAGGTATACAGTGGAATGATTGTAGGTCAGACAGGCCGTGCTGAGGATATTGAAGTTAATGTATGTAAGACCAAGCACCTTACCAATACACGTTCCTCAAGCGCAGACGATGCTTTAAGACTTGTTCCACCAAGAAGATTAAGTCTTGAGCAGTCCCTTGAATTTATTGATACAGACGAGCTTCTTGAGATTACACCTAAGAGCTTAAGAATCCGTAAAAAAATTCTTGATTCTACTGCAAGATACAGAGCAAAACGTAACGGATAAATAAATATTTATAAACCAAGCCCCAAATTACTAATCTGTACTCAGGTTATGATTTGGGGCTTATTTATAAAATCATATGTTAAAAAAATTAAAGATTTTCCTGCTTCAGTGTCTCCACTGGATTATCGTTCTTAACCTTACTCATGGAATAAAGCATTGTTGTAAAAACTACCAGGAATACACTTGCTACCGCAATAAGGACATTATGCCAAGGCATATAGAAGCTGGTATCCCATCCCATCTGAATTGACTTGTAGATAAGGAAGGTTATTCCAATGGATACCGGGATTCCATAAATGAGTCCTTTCATTCCATAAAGCAGGCATTCAAAGTTCATCATCTTATTAAATCCTTTTCGTGTCATACCCACTGATTTCAGCATTGCGAATTCTCTTCTTCTAAGTCCTACGTTAGTTGAGATAGTGTTAAAAACATTGGCTACTGCAATCAGCGATATCAATATAATAAATCCATAGGAAAATATCTTCATAACAGTTACAAGGGCACGATTAGCCTGAACCATCTCATTTTCATTGTTAAGCTGCTGAGGTGAGACACCAATACCTGCCAGTGTTTTATATAGCTCATCATAGGTAGCTGCTGCATTATCAGAGCAGATATAAAAATCATCTATCTGTGCAGCATCAGTACCCAGTACTGCAGGAGCTGCACTGTATGGATAGGTAAGAATAATGGCGCCACTTGTATTGGAATTAATAAAAAACATTGGTGTATCTGTTTTTCCCACAATGTTACAGGTGTACCACTGTTCTGCTTCACCCTCTGACACATCTATTTTAACAGTGCCAGAATCATTCTTCATTACAGTTAATGGTCTGTATTTGCCATTGTCAAATATCTGGCAATTATCATAGGCAAGGGCTGATGGATTAATGCTGTCCATATATACGTCAGTGTCCAGCTTATTCTCCTTAAGGTAAGCTTCATATATCTCATCCTGTACAAAGAATATACCTACACTAAGTTCTGTATTATCTCCGGTCATAAGACCATATTTTTGCAGTAGTGCTGAGGCTGAATCGCTTACGAAATCAGAGCTTACAGTAGAATAGTAATTTCTGGTCTGCGCATATGCCGTCCTGGTAACCCCTGTTGCTGAATTAATAGTATTATATACCTTGTCAAAGCCAGCCTTCTGATTGTCAACCTCTGAGAGTGTATATATTAAATCATAATTGATTGTTGACACAACAGCACTGACACTGTCACTCATATAGCTGCAAAAGCTTGTTGCTGATATAAATAATACAACACTTAAAAAAAGCGAAATAACGGTTGCTCTGTATTTTTTTCTGTTACGCTTAAAATTCTTGCTGGCCAGCATTCCTTCAAAACCGAAAAGCTTATAAGTTAATCTGGAGGTTTTAACCGTATGGGCCTTAATTGATATATCTGTTGTCTGACGAATTGCCTCAATTGCAGGCTTTCTTGATGCCCTTACAGATGGAATCCAGGCGGATATTATTACGGTCACAAGTCCGATTGCTGCTGCAATTACAACCGCAGGAACAGATACATAAAGTGTCATACTTACTGCATCAGTTCCATTAAGGAAGGAATCAAAAAGTCCATGCATACATCTTAGTGTAATTGCAATTCCGCCTATACCTGCAAGAAGTCCAATCGGTATTCCTATTGCTCCAAGTACAAGTGCCTCATAAAATACCGCATTTTTCATCTGATGCTTTGTTGAGCCAATTGATTTAAGAATACCAAACTGTCTTGTTCTTTCACTTACAGATATGGAAAATGCATTATATATAAGCGAAACAGAACCAAATATAATTAGTGCCATAAGTATTGCACCAAGCGCATATAAAATTGAATTAAAGGTATCCTCATTAGAGCTGCCGCTATACCTTAGTAAATCCTTATTGTAGGTAACAGTATTATCAGAATACTTATCCATGCATGAATAGATATTCTTCATTTTATTAGTCTGTATATATACATTACTTGAATAGCCCTGTCCTGTAAATCCTGTCAAGGCGGTGTAGCCCGGTGCAGAATAACCCTCCGTTACATTTCTTTTGTATATGCCTACTACCGTATATGTGTGCGAAGCTGTATCCGTCAGCTCCTCCACGGTCTCCTCAGGGTAATATGGGTTCTGCTGATTAAGCTGTTCACCCTCTGAGGTTCTTTTGCCTACATCCAGAGTTATAGTATCACCGATATGATAGGTAACACCACCATTGGTTGCCAGATGCTCAGGAATTGTTATTTCAGTACCATCAGCTGCAAGACGTCCCTCCACCATTTCCACTGGAACAAGGTCAGTCACATCCTTTGATACACCCTGAATAAAAATATATGGCTTATTCTCGTTCATGCTTGGTATGCTGGCATAACCAATATTCTCTATTACAACCTTATCTGTAACGTCCTTATCGTTGTTAATAGCCTCAACAACAGAGGAATCAACATCCTGAACACTTCCATACCATGTTCCGTATTTCTGCTCTGTAAAGGATACGAGCCAGTGCTGAAGACTTGATATGCAGGTTGTAACACCTGTAAACATTGCAACTGACAGCACAATACCTATTATTGTTACAAGAGTACGAACCTTATTCTTAGCAAGCTCTTTTCTTGTAACCTTGTTAAGAATGTTCATTATCTAATCACCTCATCTCTTGTAATTTTACCATCTTCAATTGCAATAATTCGGTCTGCCTGAAGGGCAATATCCTCATCATGGGTAATTACAATAAGGGTCTGATTATACTTTCTGTTGGAGAGCTTTAGAAGCTCAACAATCTCCTGACTGTTCTTGGAGTCAAGGTTGCCTGTAGGCTCATCAGCAAGTACTATTGCCGGAGAGTTCATCAGCGCTCTTCCAATAGATACTCTCTGCTGCTGTCCACCGGACAGCTGATTAGGAAGATGATTTTCCCTTCCGTTAAGCTTGAGTGTTGCCACAAGCTCATTAAGTCTGTCCTCATTAACCTTACGTCCGTCAAGGAGTACAGGAAGCGTTATGTTCTCTTTTACATTCAGAACAGGAATAAGATTATAGAACTGATATATAAGTCCTACCTGTCTTCTTCTGAATATTGCAAGCTGCTCCTCATTCTGTGCATATACATCCTGTCCATCCATATATACCTTACCTGATGATGGTACATCAACACCACCAAGTATATGAAGCATGGTTGACTTACCCGAACCGGAAGGACCAATTACTGCTACAAACTGACCCTTCTCAATGCTAAAGGACACGTCATCAAGTGCCTTTACCTGGTTGTCACCCTTTCCATATACCTTTGTAAGGTGCTCTACTTTTAAAATTTCCATCTCTGTGTCTCCTTCATATTTAAATCTTTTTGACAATAGCTACTATAGCAAAACAAAATGACTGCCAAGTGACTTGATTATTACAAAAACGTCACTTTGCAGTCATACAATGCTTTTATAGAACCTGATTTCAAAATATGCACCACCATCAGGATTATTACCGGCTTTAATTGTGCCATTCTGTGAAAGAATTATCATTCTGGCAAGAGCAAGACCAATTCCCACACTGCTGTCTGCCGAACCACTTCCCCTATAGAATCTCTCAAAAATATGGCTTAAATCCTCTGCTGATATTCCCGGACCATTATCCCTTACTGTAATTCTGGTATATACTGAGGTCTCCTCTGCCTCCACCTTAAGGACACCTCCCTCCGGTGTATGCTCCATACAGTTTTTAAGTATGTTTTCAAGTGCCTCCGTTGTACCTGCCAGGTCACCCATAAATGAAACACTCTCATCACATTCTACAACAAATTTCTGATTTTTAATATCCATATGTATTGCAATAGGATTATATGCTCTTTTAATCAGCTCAAGTGCATTAACCTGTCTTGATTCATATGTAAGAGTTCCAGCATCCAGCTTGGATATCTTAAGCAGTGTATTAATCAGCCAGTCTATCCTGTCAAGGAATTCCTGAAGCTGTCGTACAAGCGCTCTTCGTCTCCCCTGTGAAAGCTCCTTTTCCATAAGAAATTCCGCAATAAGACCAATTGACGTAAGAGGGGTTCTTATCTGGTGGGATATATCTGCGAGGGAATCAGCAAGATATTTTTTATCACTCTTAAGGCTGTCGGCCTGTTCCCTTAATGTCATTGTCATTTTATATATTTCACTGTGGAGAACGCTTAATTCTCCTTCTTCGAACTGGCTTAGGTCAAAGGTGCTGCAATCATGTAATATCTTATCAATTTCCACAATCATTGAGCCTATTTTGTTATATCTTTTATAGGTTTCAAAAAAATGCATAAATTCAAAAAACAGACATGCAGCAGTCATTATAGCACCGCATTTTATGTCAACCAAAAACGCAATAGCTATAATACCAATACTGATGCATGTCCATATTAATATACTTTTTTTAACCTCAGGATTACGCAAAAATCCCATATCAGTCTCCTACCTTGTAGCCCAGCCCACGAATTGTTCTGATTATCTGAGGATTCTGTGGGTCATCCTCAATCTTGTCTCTCAATCTTTTGATATATACCGTAAGTGTATTGTCATTAACAAACTCTCCTGCTATGTCCCATATCTCTTCCAACAGCCGGTTCCTTGACATTACCATTCCCATATTGTTGAAAAAAATAAGCAGCAGCTTGTATTCCAGCGCTGATAGAAATAAATCCCTGCCATCCTTTGTGGCGATTCCCTTAACAGAGTCAACACATATATTTTTATATTCTATACCGGTACTCCGTGTTCTTTTTCTTAATGCATTCTTCATTCTGGATATGAGCTCACGTGGTCTGAAGGGCTTGGATATATAATCATCTGCTCCCGCATCAAAGCCTGATACCACACTGTACTCATCTGATGACGCCGTAAGAAAGATAACCGGCATATCACTTTGTGCCTTAATTCTATTGCAGATTGAGAATCCGTTGCCATCCTTAAGGGACACATCCAGCAGTACAATATCATAAACATTATCATTAAGCAGCTCAAAGGCAGCCTGCTGTCCATCTGCACACTGGGTTTCAAAGCCTTCCTTTCTAAGGAACTGGCTTAGATTATCAATAATATTTCTGTCATCCTCAACAAGAAGTACCTTCATATCTTAATCCTCCCTGCTTCTAAGTCTCCTTATCAGCAGTATTGACGCCGTAATTGCACCGCCTGCTGCAATTACACCTATAACTGCAAATGGCCATACAGGAATTGATTTATTACCTTTAATATCTGTTGCAACAGAGGTTGTTCCTCTGGTAGTATCTGAGGTCGTAGGGGCACTTATAGTTGTTTCCCTCTGAGTGGTTGTCTCCTCCTGCGTAGTTTCTTCTTCAGTAGCTACCGGATCTGTAGCAGGAGGCTCTGTTGGCGCCTGTGTTACTGGAGGTGTCACAACGTTTCCACCTGTTGTAATTCCATCATATGAGCCAGGAAGCACAAGAATGTCTGCATTGGTTCCGGTTACCTTATATAGACCTGCACTATAGCTGCCGGCTCCTCCACTTGGATACATTGCAAGATTACAGCTTAAGCCTCCATATGTCACAGGAACATAATAAGCACCATAGGAATCACTTGCGGATGCTGGCCATGAACCAACTGTAAAATTACCACTGCTTATCTGTGTAACCGAACCATCACTATATATTGCCTTAAGCATAACAACTGAACGGTCAAAAGAGCTGCTCTGGGCAAAGGTAGGATTAATTCCTGCCGCTATATTTTTCACATATACTGCCGGAACTGTTACATTAACACTTGATGTACCTGATGCAGTACTGAAGGTTATTGTAGCACTTCCCTCTCCAACAGCTGTAACAAGTCCATCCTCCCTTACATAAGCCACGCCTGTATTAGAGGAAGCATATGAGCCTGTTCCACCCTGAATATAAGCACTGTAGGTTCGTGTAAGAGTAACTGAGCCACCTGCCTGCACTCCTCTTTTGGACAGACCATAATACTGTGCAATGGCTGCCGCATCGGCTGCCCCGCATCTAAGCTGGTTCGTTGTATTAGATATAAATGCTGCATCGCTTGCATTATCAACATAGCAATGCTCAATAATTAATCCCGGTATTCCACATTTAACAGCCTCATCAAGCATAGTATAATAATCTCTTGATGAATCGCCTGTAGACACATGTGTTCTGTAGCCTCCATTATGAAGTCCAAGAGCACTTACCTTTTCAGCAATCATTGTACACAGGGTCTGTATACTTGCCTTATATGCTGAGTTAACCGTTCCATATACCTCAACCCCGCTGGCAGCTCCGCCACCACCACTGTTATTGTGACAGGATACGAACAGGTCTGCTCCAAGCTGTGCTCCAAGTCTTCCTCGTCCTGCGTTGGAAAACCATTCTGCCGAACCTCTTGTAAGGTATACTTTAACACCTGAGTAGGTCTCAAGCTCAGCCTTAAGTGACATTGCAATATTCCAGTTAAGACTGGATTCATATACTCCATTCTGTGCAGCACCTGAATCCCCTCCACCATGTCCTGGGTCCACGATAATTACTATATCTCCATCTGAATCCCTGGCACTAACCTTATCCGGTGTAAAAAACAACAGCACTGCTGCCAAAAATATTCCAAGTAATAAGCCTGTTTTTTTCATTAATATATTTTTCTACTCCTGTTTCTTCTACGACGATGCTTTCTTGAACGCTCAACAATTACAAGTACAACTGCAACAATTACAACTATAAGCAGAACAATAACATATTTAAGAACAGACATAATCCCATTGGACTTACCGTTATTGTCTGAATCCGGCTTGGTTACAGCTGCAGTTGTCACTGATTCCGTCGGTGCCAAAGTGGTTGCCGGCTCCTGTGTTGGTTCTGGAAGTGTGACCTCAGGCTTATAATCTGCTGAGTTATGAACGACTCTTAAGGTTCCCTCAAGTCCGTCGTATGTAATTGGAATATCCTGTATTCCTACAGCTGTTGTATCTACTGTTCCATTAACTGTTGGCTTAATCTTCTGCGCAAATCCATCTGAAAATAATTCAAATCCAAATACGCTTCCAATGTCAATTGCTGCAAATTCCTCTGCTGATTTGTAAAAGGTAGGGTCAATTCCACCTACAACTGCTACCGGAACAGTTTCCTTAACCTCAACCTGACACTGTCCTGTTGTCCCGTCTGAAAGCTTATATACAATATTGGTAGTTCCTGCTCCTACTGCCGTAGCAATACCATTCTCGTCAACGGTGGCAACTGTCTTATCAACTGAATACCAGGATGCATCATCACCTGAATAATCCGGTATGTTAACCTTAACGCTGTAGCTTTTTGACAAAGTAACCACTGCAGTGCCATCAGCCTGTGCTGTTCTTGGGGACAGATTAAAATACTGTGCGATTGCCTTGGCATCAGCCACACCCATGGCTGTAGTATGCTCTTCATTAATTGATCCATCTGAATTACTGATATAGGCAGCATCCTCTGCATTACTTAAAAAACAATGCTCTACAATAATTGATGGTACACCTGCTCTTACACCCTCTCCAATGAGAGTATAGTAATCCTCATAGTCATAATCTGTAGCAACTCTTGTCTGAACTCCACCATTTTTCAGACCAAGCTCAGCAAGATTATCAAGAATCATAGTACACATATCATTCGTTGCTTCACTATAATTAGGATTAATCGAACGATATGCCAAGGCTCCTGAATTAGATTCAGAACCGCTGTTGTTATGACAGCTTATAAGAAAATCCGCATTAAGAGCAGCCGCCTCCATTGCTCTGCCTGTATTGGTCATCCAGCTGTCATCGGACCTTGTAAGATATACCTTTACTCCGTCGTATTTTCCAAGCTCGGCTTTAAGAGCCATTGCAATTGCAAGATTACAGTCTTTTTCATATACACCTGTAGATGCTGAAATAGAACCTGGGTCATCAGCGCCATGTCCCGCATCAATTACAATTACCACATCTCCATCGGCATCCTTTGCCTGTACATTATTGCCAAGTATACACAAGCCTGCGGTTATGGCACATGTCATAACCAGCATTTTTAATAGTTTTTTCATAGCTTTCTTTCTCCTCCTGTAGTTAACAATTCAAAATGAACCTGTAAAAAAGCCTCCTTACAATATTCATATCACCAAATATCCTGCTTCTTACATTTTCTGTGATTCTTTCGGATACAAGCTTTTCCTCATTGCTAATATCAATATCTCCAAATACAGCTTTTTCATACAATTCCACAAATCTCACAGCCTCGTCCCTGCCTAAATATGGACAGCTCTCCTCAAGCATATGAGCATATTCAATATAAGACATATGCTTGTCCCTTGCAAAACCTGCATACTTTAATATACGCTCAAATCTATTATAATTCAATATTATGCATACATTCTTTGGTGTATTGTCTTTAACATTATACAATTTATTAAAATATGCCAAAGCCTTTTTATGTCTAATATATATTACCAGTACTACTGCCGCAATGACAAAACACACAAAGAGAATGTATATAATTGCCTTTACCGCTGTTTCAGACAGCTTAAATGTAAAATGTCTGCCCAGTCCGTTATCATCATCTGTTGTTGTCTGCAATGCTGGTGTTGTGGTCTCCTTCTCATCTGCAGCTGTTGTGGTCTGCTTCTCATCTGTAGCTGTGGTAGTTGCAGGCTCCCTGGAGGTTGTCTCCTCCGGTGTTGTCTCCTCCGGTTTGGTGGCCTCCTCCTCTATTATACCCGCTCCGCCTGGTGTAACCTCATAATCCACCCAGCCAAAGCCATCTACATAATACTCAACCCACGCATGAGCATTGGAATCCTTAACACTGACTATATTGTATGCCACAGACATACTGGTACCATTCTTATAGAAAAATACATTGTCATCATAAGAATCCCTGACAGTATTATTTGTGCTGCTAAAGGCATAGCCCTCAACATATCTTGCAGGTATTCCTGCACTACGAAACATCATTACTGCTGCTGTTGCAAAATAAGTACAGTAGCCTCTTTTGGATTCATTAAGAAAATAATCAACAAAATCCTTGCCTGCAGGAACCTTGCCAGGTGCCGAATCATATACACACTGCTCTGACAGATATTCAGATATTTCCCTGGCGATTGCAAGTCTGTCTCTTGGAGTGTCAATATACCGCCCACCAAACATTTCATCAAGCTGTTCCTTCGCAGTTGTGTCAACAGCTGTGTAATTCTCATACACATAGTCTCTATAGGTTCTCTCGCTGCCGGCATATATACCTGACATCAGTGACGGCATGTCACTGATAATATAATCGTCAAAATAATAATACTCAATACCATCTGTAGAGGCTATATCAGAATCCTCCAGATTATCTCCATGGGTTCGTGTAAGAGTATTTACTGCAGGATAGGATGGAAGAAAATAATTATTAAGTCCGTCCTTACTGCTCAAAATTCTCATAGTACCCCTGAATACCCGGGTATCATAAAGACAATCATCTCCTCCGAATTTAATCAGGCTGGCTGCAGCGCTGACAGGAAGGAAGTTGTTATCTGCAAGCTCTTGAAAATCACTTTCCCAGTCATCTGATACTACCGGTTCGCTCCAGGAATTATTTTTATAGCTTTGCCCGATATATCCTTTAAGAAACACCTTCTGGCTTTTTGCAGGAAGTGCTACCTGCATAACCTCTTCGCCAGAAAAATTAAGTCGGTCTATCTGTCCAAGCTTTCCACCTCCAAAGGAGGCAGGGCTGTTATTAATAATTCCATATTTGCTTTTAATATTTCTAAATGGATTCAGCCTGCTCAGGTCAATTTCTCCACTTTTAATCTGTTCTACAAGCTCAGTTGTATTATCTCTCACCTGTGTAAAATATTCTGGTCTCTCATATCTGCTCTCCGGCATAATAAGTATTGCCAGTCCACCAATTAGCGTAACAACAACTCCCATCATTACAGAGGCAAGACGAATGGTATAACGGTTAGATATTTTTTTAAGCTTGTGACCTGAGGATATAATGATTACAAACAGCTCAACAATGAGTATAACATGAACCAGTATAAAAAATGGTGAGCCATATAATTCCAGCAGTACAGGTAAAACGAAAAAAGCTGCTGAAAGCACTAAGGTTACAGCTGTGTATTCTTTTCTTGACATACACCATGCATACACACATCCAAGAACCACTATTCCATAATTAAGAAATATAGCAGTTCCATCGTATCTGGCAAGCCTTCGTGGAACATCAATAAAATACATATCTCTTCCGAAATAATTAGCCATGCTGTCAATAACTCCATTGACAAATTCACAAAATCCGCTCATTATCTCATTTTTAAAAAGGTAAAAGAATATGCCCAGCAGCAAAACCGCCGCCAGCCATGGTATCCATGTTTTGCGAATATAAGTAAACAGTGCTGACATAATTCCCGTTACAACAAAAGCAAGCAAAAGCATTGGTATAACATTAACGTAGCTTTCTGCAAACTGGTTAAGGAAATTCACTATCAGTACTGCTATTCCCGTAAAAGATAAAATATATGTTGTTATAAACAGACCTAATCTGCTCTTTGCTTCCTCTCGCTCCATAGCTTCACCCACTATTCCACAAACTTAACCGGCATCCATGAATCTGTAACGTGTCCCGGGATAAGATAATATACCGGTCCGGTTTCATCAAGGAGTCTCATATTATTAATTACATGCTCATTATATTTAGAAGTAACGTAAAATACCCTGCGCTTTGAGGGTACCTGTGAACAATACATAAGAGTACAGGTATTCTCGTATTCGTAGGGTTCAATTCCATATAGCTGGGCAAACAGTGAATGAATATCATTCTGTGTTTCAATTCTGCCCTCAAAATATGTCTTATCATAAAAACAGACATTAAAACCAAAGCCTCTGACTGTAAGTGTATGAACAAGCCCATATAAAAGAGCAAACATTTCATCCAGAAGTCCAGTATCAATTCCATCCTTAAACATATCTATTACAACTGTATCAAACTCATGAAGCGGAAGACCATATTCCTTAACCATGAGGGTTTCTTTCTTAGCAGACAGCTTCCAGTGAATATTGCGTATTTTATCTCCGCCCTGATATTCACGAATATCAAATATCTCTGTATTATCGTCCCCGGGCTTAACTGTAGAATATAAATCATCCTCACCCTCTCCAACCTGAGAGGACATATGCGACATTACCTCTACATCCGGAAGCTTGGGCATAACTACAAGGTCTGACTGAAGCGACGCCCTTTTGCCCAGCTTAAATATCTTAAGATAATCATACACATATATTTTATCTATTGAAATAATTACATTCTCACAATGAGGACAGGTTATTTCTATTACATTACTTTCCTCACCATGTGCAGGACATAAAAGATTTAATTTCTTTTTAATTTTTTTACTCTTTTTATCTGAATAACATACCTTTATTCCAAAGCTGCAAAAGGTCAATGGAAGAAAAGAACGATTCTGCACTGTAATTCTGTATCTGTATGGCTCCCCAACATCTGTAATAAAGCTGTTATCCTTTACAGATATTATTACCCTTTGTCTTAGTACAAGCACAATTAAAAGAGAAATTACTGACACAGAAATAAATACCACATCCACAATAAACGGAATGTAGGATTCATTAATTACATTAAGTGTAAAAACACCAATCAGACATAAAATGTATATTATTATTCGACCCACCATAGTAAACTCCTTATCCCTGCTGTTTATGATATCTTATTATACAACTCTAGGAACAGGAACCGTCTGAAATACAGATTTGATTACCTTATCTATACTTGTCTGGGCCACCTTAGCCTTAGGATTAAGAATTATTCTGTGTCTTGCCACATCCGGGAATACCAGCTGAACATCCTCAGGGGTAACATATGTTCTTCCATGGATATATGCATTGGCTCTTGCCATACATGCCAGTGCAATTGAACCTCGCGGACTTATACCAAGCTCAATAAGGGGATGCTTTCTGGTTATTGCAGAAAGCATGGCAATATATTCATAAACACTCTTTTCCACGTGGATATTGTCAACCTCATCCTGCATTCTTAATATATCACTGACAGCTACAACCTGATTAACATCCTCAAGAGGATTAACACCCTGCCTGTCCACAAGGATTCCCACCTCACTTGCCACATCCGGATAACCCATTGATATTTTTATCATAAATCTGTCAAGCTGTGACTCAGGCAGCATCTGTGTTCCTGCTGAGCCTACAGGATTCTGTGTTGCGATTACAGCAAAGGGCTGTGGAATCTTACGAGTCACTCCATCAACAGTAACCTGTCCCTCTTCCATTGCCTCAAGAAGTGCAGACTGGGTTTTGGAGGAGGTTCTGTTAATCTCATCTGCAAGAAAAAGATTACACATAACTGCACCCTCTCTGAACACAAATTCCTGGGTTTTGGCATTATACATTGAAAAACCCACAACATCTGAAGGCAGAACATCTGTTGTAAACTGTACTCTGTTCTCCCTCATGTCCATGGCCTTTGAAAAAGCTATTGCCAGAGTTGTCTTTCCTACACCAGGAATATCCTCCATAAGTACATGTCCACGGGCAAGCACTGTCATCATAACCTTAATTATAATGTCATCCTTGCCCTTAACTGCTTTTTTTACCTCATTAATAACTTCCATTGCTTTCTCGTAACCCATCAAACAATCCTCCACATCATAAGTTTATTATAGTACATCCTTAATATCTGCAATAAGCCATTTACCATTAATCAGAACGTAATAAAAGGTCTGGTCATTATGGTCCACTCTTGTCTGTCCATTCATTGTAAGCACCATAGTTTTATCAAACTGCACCTCACAGGAAAAACAGTCGTCGCTATATTGTATATAATTAGATACATTTACATTAGAAAATACAGGTGCATTATGCTTGCTGAACATCCACATATCTTCCTGTCTATAGGTTTCTGCCATATCTATATAATATGAGCCCTCTGGAAAATATGGCTGAAGGCATGCTGTGCTTTCGCCACAGCCATTAAGGTCTCTTGAGAAGAAATTGGAGTAATCCTCGGAAGCCTTAATTACATATTCTTTAAGCTCTGCAGGCATTTCACTTACTGCATAGCCCATATTAACGTCTGAATAGTCTGTATATGAAGAAACATCCACGTTATTACCTGCTGCGTCCGTTACTGCAAGCTGTGGTATATTAAGAAGTCCCTTGACCTCATAGGTTATAGTCTTGGGTACTGCTACATACTCAGCAACATAGGTAAAGCCTTCCATTTCCTTAGCTTCTCCGCTCTGCTCCTCTTCACCAAGCTCAACACCATTAATACTAACCTTATAGCTTGACGGAACTGTTACCTTAACATTATTGCTGCCGCCGCTTACCATAGCCTCAACAGTGGATACCTCCCAGTCTGACATTGCAAGTATTGCCATTTTGGTATAATGTCTGGTCTCCTTAAGAGTTACCTTTGCAACAATATTCTCACCGCTTATTATATCATATACAGGAGCCTGTGAGTCATAGCTGTCTGCATCTTTTGCATAGGTAAGCTCTTTTCCCTTTACTGATTCAACAAAAATGTCTGTATATTCCTCAGCAGATTCAAATTTATTAGATGTTGTATCTCCTATGGAAGATACATCTCCATTTTCCAGCTCCTGTGCAATCTGTCCTACAACCTGTTCCGGCTGTGCCTTTTCATATTTTTTCATTGTATTCCATACATATATGAGAAGTACAATAACAAGTACTGCGAGAATTCCCATATATATTCTAAAGCCCAACCAGAATCTGCTTTTTTTCTTAATTTTTTCTGTCATATGCGCCCTCCTATTCAACTACAAATGCAGTTGGCAGTCTCCACGATGATGTGGAATAATACAACGTTACACTTGTCATTTCAAAGCTGCCATTATAATACATTGAAGAGGAGCTTCCACCATCAAGATTAGCGGCATTAACTGCACCATATTCCTTCATTACACTTATAAGGTCAGCTGCAGTAGCGCCAATATGTCCTGATGCACCACGTCCATCTGTAACAAACATTAAAACTGCACCGTCTTTTCTCTGTCCAATAACTGTTCTTGGGTTGGCACCGCTTCCTGCACCATTAACGCTGATTGATTCACCATTAATAATAAGCTTGGTAAAATGATTGGAATCCCCATCATCAATATCCTTAAAGCTTACACAGTCACGTATATTATTCTCTTTAACCATTTCCTCAACCTGCTGCGAGGACATACCGCCAATATCCTTTATAACAAGAATATTGTCTGTATTAAATCCAACCACAACGTCTCCGGTCTGTGGTATATTGTACTGAATCTCACCGTTACGTACAACAAGTCCCTTAGGCTTTCCGCCCCAGTTACCATCTGAGAAATATTCTCCTCCATTAATTCCTGCTATTGCACCACTGGAGGTTACAAGAGAATCAAGGGTCTCTCCATATTTGCTCTTATTGTCATCTGACCATGGATATATAGTTGCCAGCTTAACCTTGGATGGGTCTTTAATTATCATAAGCTTGCCATAATATGAACGTCCTGACAGCTCAATAATCTCGATACCATTCTCATCAAAATTGTCATTATACTCACCTGGTGTGTCTGTACCCGGATTCTCTGAATCACCCGGAACATCAATAAGGTCAGTATTAACATCATCATCGATATGTCCCATTGAGTTATTATCTGTGATTGCAACTATTTCCTCCTTGCTGAAATACCAGCTTGCAAGAAATTTCATTGCTCCTGTCTCCATAATTGTACCAACAAAAAGGTCTCTTGCTGATTCTGATGGTCCATGACAGAATATCCACATTGTTGAATACAATCCTACAAATATAACCGCAATTGTTGAAAAAATAATTGTCATTACATGCCCGATTACTCTTCCAATCTTTTTTCCTGTAGTTTCATTAGCCTGCTTAGCCATTATTATCCCTCCTCATGACTTAATTAATGTCAGACCGGCTGCCTGAATTGGCAAATACCCATCTTTGCTGTATCTGAAAGCTTATTATGAACAGACATACATCAACCACCATCTTAATTACTGATGTCAATCCATCCGGTGAATGCAGTACATCCGAAATCAGAAATACCAGTCCATAGGAAACTGCTGCCTGACATACTGCGAGAATATAATACCTTATGAGAGAACGTCCAATTGACGCCTCTGATTCAAATACCGTCTTTCTGTTAAGTGTGTAATTAAACAGTGAGGACACTATTCTGGCACCACCTGTTGCTATAAGCACCTTCATCCACCTGTCAAGCTTATCACCAATAATAAATTCCAGCAATGTGAAAAGTCCGATGTCCAGCAGAAAGGACAGCAGCGAGCTTAAGACAAATTTCAGGATAACCATATATATTTTAAATGAGTCCCTGATTGGATGAAAATGTGTTGATGCATTTTCTTCAATATACACTGTCTCAATTTCTACTTCTTCAAACTCCACATGATGCTTTTTCATTTCCAGAAGAACCTGGGTTTCATACTCAAATCGCTCTCCCTTTACCTGCGACATGAACTTAAGATATCTGGCAGGTATTGCACGAAGTCCTGTCTGGGTGTCACTTATTCTGATTCCGCAGGCAAGGCGAAAAACAGTCTTTGTAATATTATTGCCAATTTTACTCTTAGGCGGAACATTATTTCCCGTAAAATTTCTGCAGCCCAGAACCACCTTGTTATGATTCTCCACCATAGCCTGACAGCATTTATAGATATCATCAGGTCTATGCTGATTATCTCCGTCTACAGTAACTACACCGTCAATATCAGGGCGGTTGGCAATGCAGTATTCATATGCTGTTTTCAGGGCGCGTCCCTTTCCGCGGTTGACCTCATGGGTCAGAACCGTCACAGCCTCAAGTCTGGCGGCCTGTTTAAACGGTTCCATATGTTCCTTATCACTTCCGTCATTGACAAGAATTATGTCATTAAAGCCCTTGGCGATCAATCCATTAATAACCAATAACAGCTTCTCATCGGGATTAAGTGACGGTAAAATAACACTAATTTTCACACTGTTCTCCTTTACATGCAAGCTACACTATTTGCAAAGATGCGCCAGTCTCTCCTTAACCTGATTCATCATTGTTGTATATTTCTCCAGCTTATCCTTTTCCTCCTGAAGCTTTGCTGCAGGTGCCTTGGATACAAATTTCTCATTACCAAGCATTCCTGTAACTCTTTTAAGCTCTCCTTCAAGACGTTTTTCCTCGTTTTTAAGCCTCTCTATCTCTTTATCTATATCAACAAGGTCAGCAAACGGAATATAGATTGCTGCATTAGGAATAAGTACAGCTACTGCATCATCATCAATACCATCCTTATTCTCCTGTATAATAATCTCAGAAGCATATCCAAGAGTTGCAAAAAATACCCTGCCCTTTTCAAATATCTGTGAAATCTCTGTATTGTCAGTTACTACATATACCTTAGCCTTTCTGCTAGGTGGTACATTCATGCCTGCTCTTGTATTACGAATTCCTCTTACAGCCTCTTTAATTGTCTCAATAGAATTCTCTTCCTTTGAAAAGTTCCATTCATCCTTAAA
>CAYTWF010000009.1:0-59475 GCA_964441705.1 uncultured Butyrivibrio sp. | reverse complement strand
TACCCAATGACTTACTCATCTTACGTCCCTGAGAGTCTCTTACAAGTCCATGAATAAGTACGGTATCAAAAGGAACCTTTCCTGTCTGCTCAATACCTGAAAACATCATTCTCATTACCCAGAATGGAATAATATCATAACCAGTTACAAGGGTACTTGTTGGGTAAAAATAATCAAGCTCTTCTGTCTTATCCGGCCAGCCAAGTGTAGAGAATGGCCATAGAGCTGATGAGAACCAGGTATCAAGTGTATCCGGGTCCTGTCTCATAGGCTTGCCACATTTAGGGCATACTGCACTTGTATCCTTGGTTACAACCATTTCACCACATTCATCACAATAGAATGCCGGAATCTGATGTCCCCACCAGAGCTGTCTTGAGATACACCAGTCTCTGATATTCTCAAGCCAGTGAAAATATGTTTT
The DNA here is from genome assembly GCA_964441705.1 of uncultured Butyrivibrio sp. GTDB lineage: Bacteria > Bacillota > Clostridia > Lachnospirales > Lachnospiraceae > Eshraghiella. The sequence goes on along the minus strand of CAYTWF010000009.1, from coordinate 59,051 downwards.
CTCAAAATGTTCTGGTACAAATTTGGTATCATTATTCTTAACCGCATCAATTGCAGGACCTGCAAGAGGCTTCATTTTAACAAACCACTGCTTGGATACTCTTGGTTCTATTGTTGTATGACATCTGTAGCAGGTTCCAACATTATGTGCATGTTCCTCTATATCTGTAAGCGCACCCTCTGCCTTAAGGTCTTCTACAATTGCCTTTCTGGCCTCATATCTATCCATTCCTGCATACTTTGGATAATCTGCAACGATTTTTGCATCATCTGTAAGTACATTAATTACAGGAAGCTTGTGTCTTAATCCAACCTCAAAGTCATTAGGGTCGTGAGCCGGAGTAATCTTAACTACTCCTGTACCAAATTCCATATCTACATAGCTGTCTGCTATTACAGGAATCTCCCTGTGAACAATTGGGAGCATAACTGTCTTTCCAACAAGGTCCTTATATCTGTCATCCTCAGGATTAACTGCTACAGCTGTATCACCCAGCATTGTCTCAGGTCTTGTTGTAGCCATCTCAATGTATCCGCTTCCATCTGTAAATGGATAACGAAGATGCCAGAAATGTCCAGCCTGATCCTCGTATTCTACCTCTGCATCTGATATGGAGGTAAGGCAGTGAGGACACCAGTTAATTATTCTCTCGCCTCTGTAGATAAGGCCCTTATTGTACAGATTAACAAATACTTCCTTAACAGCCTTATTACAGCCCTCATCCATTGTAAAGCGTTCTCTGTCCCAATCTGCTGAGGAACCGATTTTCTTAAGCTGGTTAACAATACGTCCGCCGTATTCCTTCTTCCAGTCCCATACGCGGTCAAGGAATTTCTCTCTGCCAAGGTCATCCTTAGTAAGTCCTTCCTTAGCAATTGCTTCAACAACCTTTGCCTCTGTAGCAATTGACGCATGGTCAGTTCCTGGAACCCAAAGTGCCTCATAGCCCTGCATTCTCTTAAATCTGATAAGTATATCCTGAAGAGTATTATCAAGAGCATGGCCCATATGGAGCTGCCCTGTGATATTAGGAGGAGGCATCACAATAGTAAAAGGCTTTTTGCTTCTGTCCACCTCTGCATGAAAATATTTCTTTTCTTCCCATTTCTGATACAGTCTTCCTTCAATCTCTGAAGGGTCATAGGTCTTCTCTAATTCTTTGCTCATAATTGTTTCCTTTCTCATTAAAATGAAAACGCCCCTTGCTAAGCAAAGGGCGTAATTAATCAATCCGCGGTACCACCTTTATTGACAGTAATCTGTCATCTTCAAATCCTTAACGGGGATAAATCGTTACCAGTTACTAACAGGGTTCACCGATACTGCTCCAAAGCTACTTCATCATATCCGTCACCAAACCATTCTCACCATCAGGTTCTCTCTGCAGGCCGTAACACAATTACTCCTCTTCTTCAACGCATTTACTTATGGATATAATAATTGCCACAAAAAAATATGTCAATAGTTAATTGATATTCTTTTAAAAATCAACATCATAGGAATCTACAATTGCCATAACTTCCTTTGCTTTGGAAGAATTAAGTCTTACCATGTTCATTATATTTTTCTTACAGTCTTCGATTCTCTCCATATTATAATCAATTCTGTCTCTAAGCTTCTGTCTCCTTATGTTAAGCTTATGTCTTACCTCTATCATTTCCTTAGGCTCTGCCAGTGCCTCAGCCTGTGCTTCCCATACTGAGGAATCATAAAGACCCAGCCTGTCAAGCTGCTTATTAAGTCTTATTACCGCCTCATTTAGCTCAGCAGAGGAGCTGCGAAAACGTTCATCTGCTTTCTTATCTGTAAGATACAGCTCATATTCCCGGCTCAGCTCATAGGAATTTTTGACATCATATTTGGCCAGCTGGTAATCCACGCTGTTAGCTATGTTAACATACTTGATTTTGGTTTTATTAAGGAGTGTAACTGCCCTTGCAAGCTTTCTCTGTGAAAGCTCAATATTATATATGGTTCGTCTCTGCAAAAAGAAAATAAGTAGAACATATACTGCTGCAAGAAGAAGCACCACCATAAAAAGTGTCATTCCGCTTTGCTTTTTCAACTGCTGGGAAGCAAAAAACACAATAAAAACTCCTACTATTCCTACAAGAGAAATAATTGATATGTTTTTAAGATTTCCCCTTCGTAAGCCTAAATTCTCTATATCCTCTTTAAGTGATATTTTTTCGGCTTCAAGTATTCTCATATCATGTCTCACTGCCTGAGCATATTTCTCATCATTTTGCAGGGAAGTAAGTGCCTTTGGGAACAGCTCCTCATATCTTTGAAATCTTGCAAATTTTTTGGATGAAAGCTGTGGCTTATGCTGAATATATTTTTCTCTTTTTCCTGTAAGTTCAAGTATCTCCTGGGCAGCCTTTGATATTAATATCCTGTCGCTGGCCTGGCAGGACTCTATCAGCGAAATATCATTTAGATAAGAGCTGACCGCCTGATATTCCAGCTTAAGCTCAGCTATATACCTTGATGATTCTGCCGCCTGCTCACATTGCAGCCTAACATACTGCATATCCTCTATGTCTGAGAATTCTTTTTCACTCCTCTGGGAATGCTGGATTATGTCTCTTTTTCTAAATTCTGCCTCAATATCAAGCTCCGGGTCAAAAAAAATATCATCAAGCTTTTCTTTATTCTGTTTTTTATTTTTTCTACGTTTGAAAATAGACATTGTTATCCTCGGATTATTTGATGTAATTTCTATACTGTGCCTTCCAGTTGTCAATTATCCTGTCAAGCGCTTCGTAATATTCACTAACCTGTCCGTTACTCTTAAGTTCAAAGGCCTGTCTTATTGGATTATATTCTGAATCCTCCGGAGCATGGTCCATCATTGTCTCTATCTCTCTTCTGGTAACGTACATAAGCTCGTCATCATCCGGTATATCATCACCACTTACCATACATTTTGCTGACATATATGCCTTAAGAGACACTTCATTTTGATTCAGCTCATAGGCGGTCCTATAGCATACAGATGCCTCTGAAAAATGATACATTCTTGCATAGGCCGTACCCATGTTGTGCCATGCATTTCCGTAGAAATCAGCAGGAAGTGTTCTATCCGCCTTACCATACACCACTAGCTCATAATTACGGATGGCACTGTTATATCTTCTGTTGTTAAGAAAATTATCTGCTCTTGCCTTCAGTCTTTCAAAAGCATTCTGTGTATCAAGCCTGTCTATAACATCCTTAAGCGCCATTATCTCTCGCTCTGTATAATAATCCACATACCTGAGTATGGTTATTACCAGCTCAGATAGCCCTGCGTTCTGATTCACCAGAAATTCCAACTGTCTGGCAAGCTCAGCTTCCTTAAGCTCCCTGTCAATATACTCTATTAATTCAGGCTGAATAAGGTCTGTTCCAATAAGATATATGTTATTGTATATGTAATAGCACAGCTCTTCCATAGAATATATGTTAATAGACATATTACTTATGTAGTACGGTTTCTGTGCATATTTACCTCTGCATAAAATAAACCCGGCCATATTGGCATCTCCTTGCTGCTATAATAAAAGCTCTTCGTTAATTACCATTCCACTGCTTGGATAAAATTCACCAAAGCCTTTATCCTTTACCATGAGATGACATCTCGAATCACTTGTAAAGGATAGCTCCACTGTTATTCTTGTAGTTTTATCAGGTCTTGATGGAAAATCGGTAAGTGAAATTCTTACCAGCTGCTTCTCACTTGTATCCACCGGTGACAGAAACAGCTCCAGCTCCTTCATATTGTCCACAATAAAATCATAAGAACAGTCTGCTCCATACCAGTTGATTCCAGGTCTGAGCATTCGTAGTATTTTATCTCTTCCCCTGTCAGTAATCTTCATTTCTATGCCTGTGGTTATCCTCTGGGGACATGCAAGTATGAAATCTTTAAATCTGCTGCCCTCACTAACCTCATAGGCCTGATAACAGGCTCCCTTTGAATACAGATTCTGTCCTATAAAGGCCTTTCTTCTGCTACAGATAAGCTTGATAAAGCCTGGAGCCTTAATATCATCTGAAAAGCCTTTTCCGGTAAGGTATACTGATGAAATATTTTTCTTATCAAATGCCTTGGACGCAAGCTCGGTAAGCCTGTAATCCATAAACTCTGATGAAAGCTGGTTCTGTGAAAGCTCGTATGGCACAATATCTGAATAGTCATCAGAATGTGTCATAATGATTTTATTACCACGTTCATTAGCTATGTATAATCTGTAATACTTAAGTCCTTCAGCAGTATAATCAAAAAGTGCCACATCACCCTTCCAAAGCTCAGGCTTCATGCTTAAAGCATAATATATATAGCTTTCCTCATGGCTTGACATAATCAGACTGTCCTCATATCCCAATTCACACAAAGCACCCTTTACAATGTTAAGCACTGAAATATTATAATCCTTAAGTGTAACACATACCCTGTCAGCCTGCTGACTGCTGCCTGCTATTTTAGCTGAGCTTATAAGGTAATCCAGAAATATTTTCATCAGGTCAATTGGCATAACAGTAATATCATCTACTACAACAGGATTTTTCTCCACTGCCTTGGTCAGAATATCCTTTACCAGTACTCCCTCACCAAGAACTGCGCATTTACCTGCCTCATCACCAGCAAACCACTCCTCACGCCCAATGGATTTACTTACAGCGGTAGGTATCTGATATTTGCTGTCCAGACCGGAAAAATCTACTGATACAGGTTCTTTTGCTCTGGTGTCATAATAGCTGACCTGGGAAAAGTCATTGCACAAATCAATTCCTATATAAAATGACATTATCTCTTCCTCCAAGGTTATTGTTCATCCTCAATTGGACCAAACAGTTTATCTGTAAGATACTCATTAACTGCATAGGTGTGTATCAGCTTCTGAAAGGTCTGTGCATCATGTGCCTCCCGGCTTGCGAGAATGTCGTTAACAGCTTCATAACGTCCCTCACTCCTGCCCGGACTTATATGGTGATTGGTAATCCTTACATTGTCAGTTGTAATTTGGGTATCCTTGCCTTCTTCTGTAATATAATACTGAACTGATTCTCCATAGAACAGCACAAAAGCCTTAACAAACACACCCTCATATATATTCTTCATATCCTCTGATATATAGCTTTTTCTATGCTCTCCATTATCAAAAACATAATGAATAATTACCCTGTGATCCGGGTCCCCACGATATTCAACCATGGTCTTGTCAACGATATCCGCCGGCAGCTCTATAACCTCCTTAAAGCTGGAAAAGAATGGAAAAATATACTCTTTCCTTACCAGCTGCGGAATAATCCTTAACGCCAGCTCCTTTTGAAACTGGGATAAGCTGTCAAGCCCTGAATAATATTTTACAAGAGCCATACAGCACACCGCCGGCAGCTCCTTTTCATTCTCCATAGAGGACTCGGTTATCGAGAACAGCTCCTCCGAAACAGGCTGCTCCTTAACAAAGAAAAGATAGGAATTGTATGCCAGATAGGCCTCAATTATTCTGTCCTTTGGTCCTTTGCTAAAATAGCTCTCAAAAATATCCACTATAGTGCTTTGAGTCAGATGTGAAAACATACTCTGAGCAATAATACGTTCTTCAAGGTCATATGTATCAATATCAAAGGAAACTGCCTTCTGCCATATAGCTGTCATAGTTTTTGTTGTTCCGTTATAGTAATCTGCCAGATATTGTAATATCATCTCATCATACATATCTTTGAAAAATACGTAGCTGCACATTCCGGTCATAAGAGGTAAATCCTTATACTCACCTGAAATAATCAGCCTGGAACACATTTTCATCAGTCTTTTTGGGATTATCTGCATGTAGCTGTGAGTTCCAATAAGCTCATAGGCTTCTTTATAGTGCCCCTGAATAATCTCAATCTCTATTATCTTGGCAATATCCTTTTCATCAAGCTCATCAATTCTCACATTACTGATAAAGCTGTCATAATCTGCTATATCATAGCTGTCATAATAATAATCAAGTATAACTGATGTCAGCTTCTGCTTATAATAGCGGCTTATCTCACCGTGATTCATAAGCTCAATAAGTCCGGCAACTGATTCAAGTGTTTTTTTCTGGTATTTTATGTTTTTTTCGGAATAAAAAAGCTTCAAATGCACCAGTGAAGGGTCTGCCTCAAGACATTTTTTCATTACACCCTCATTATCGGCCAGTCTAACCATGTCATATTGGACACTTGAGCTGTAGCGGTTGCCACTGTCACTCACGAAAAATACCGCTGCATCCTCAGTATACATTCTCACATAAGCAGTTCCATTAACAATTGGATATTCTTTTTCGCTGCTGCTTTCCTTATGTCTGATTATAACCTTATGAAAATTCTTATTATTACAGGTAAGCTTGTATGTAAAATACATCTCAGACACTGAACCGGCATTCTCTTCATTAATCATGTCAAGGCTCATCAGATTACGGTACAAAAGCGCTATATGTCCATTAATATGTCCCTGCAGCATCTGCTCCTTTACATAGGTCTCCATCTGTGGAAGGTAGCTTTTATATGCCTGAGGATTATCTGCTTTGTTATAAATTATATTGGAGTACAGATATGCCTTATGGGTATAATCAAGGCTGTTATTATATCCGAAATACATCAGCACCATCTTAGGTAATGGGCTCATATCATCAAAGCTTCTTGACATCATATAATACTCAAATAATCTGGTAATCTTAAGCTGCGCTCTGATTGCCCTGTCATACACTTCAAGATATTGTGTTCCTGTGCAGTTATTACGTATCAGTATTTTGCACAGACCCTCAAGTATCTCCTCCTCTGGGTCGCTGTCATAGAGACACTGCATAAGACGAATGTATCTGTCTGTTCCAAAACGCATGGACATTACAAGTTCGGCCGCCTTTACTGCCACATTTCTCTCAAGAATGCCATGTCTTGCTCCAAATATAAGAACATTCGTCTCAAACAGATTCATAACCCTTAACAGTGCCGGGTTATCATTAAGAATATTGCATGCTTCAATATACATAGACGGACTTGCACAGCCCTTGTTAAACTGCTCCTTAATTCTTAAAAGCTTAAGGCTTGGATTGCTCTCCAGCTCCTCGTCCATAAAAAGAAGCACCCACAGAATTCTCCAGTCCGGATATTCCTCATAGCATTCCTTAATTGCAGCAGCTGCCTTTCTTGAATACATCCTATCCCTGGCATACAGTGAATTAATATACAGATAATAGCAGTACATTGGATAGTCCGATGGTGTTTCCTTTGAAATATCGTCCTTAACCTCTTCAATAATTGCCTTAGCTTCCTCATTATTATTCTCAACAATAAGCAGCTGTGCCTTCACAAGCTTAAAAAACAGTGAATTAATGCCCTCTTCAATATTGCTTACCGCACCAAGTACAATATCAGTCTCTCTGCACCATTCATTAATAGTAATCTCATGTGTTCTAAACTTAATATACAACGAAGTAATATCACATGTAAGCTTGGATAAGGTCTGTCGGTCTGTATGGTCGATTGCTCCATCCGCCATAGCGGTTACACGGTATTCAAGTCTCTGTCCAACACTCTCAAAAATTATTCTTCCGAAATTACGTCCACTGTGAAGCTTACTTCTGTCTATCACATAGGAAAATTCATATTTGCCACCTGTAAATGAATCCGATTCAATTGCTGTTCTTTCAAGTACAATAAAAGAAGAGTCCGTACTTACCAACACATTGGAATACCCCCATGTATCCCTCTCCAGTACAACAGCTGACCTTATGTTCTCCGTTATATTGCTGTATTTACAGCTGTTTTCAGAAATTCTCAGATTAACACGGCTTTTCTTATGAATTGCAATAAGAAATTCCTCAATATTGTTACGTGGGTCAGTGCCCTTGGCAAGTCCCTCATACAGATTACGCAGTACAAGGTCACCACCTATGTATACATCCTCAAAATCATCTGCCTCAAAAAGAGTTATTGCCTCCTCTATATTCGTCTGTGCCAGATTGGCAAAGTTAAAAAGATTTCTTACCTCTCCTGTACTTGTATCATGTGAACCGGCCTCCACCCTAAGAGAAAATGGCACCTGATACTCGCCGCCGTTGCAGACTATACTAAAAGCACCCTCAATAATATCTCCATTGAGAGCGCCCCTGCTGTTAACTGTGTAGGTTATAACGCACTGGCTGCCGGAAAATGTATCACAGTCAAGGCGTATTTTATCATTATTAACATAGACAAAGCCCTTAAGTATTCTTCCTGCCGGCTCAGAAATATGCAGACTTCCTCTATACTCACGGTTCTTATCAACAACTGCATATATTGAGCTTTCCGTTATGTCAGCCATAGGAGGTTCATATTCAAACACACCTCTGGCAAACCTGTTAATCTGTTCCTTCATATAGTCCTCTTTTTCCCTACGCTTTCCCGTTGCCTTATATCATATGATTATACACAAAACAAGGTATTTCCGCAATAAATAACATCTATCGACACATTATTTTTCAGCCTCATTATGTATACGTTCCATATGCGCATCAATATTCCTCTCATATCCCATCCCAGAGGATTCATAAAACCTTGTTCCAACCACACTATCAGGCAAATACTGCTGTGTTACATAATGATTAGGATAATTATGGGAATACTTGTAATCTATTCCATGTCCAAGCTTGGACGCAGACGAATAGTGGGCATCCTTAAGATGAGCCGGTACCATATCTGTATTATGCTGTGCTACATACTGCATGGCCTTATCAATTCCAATGGTTGCCGTATTACTCTTAGGTGCAGTTGCAATATATGTACAGGCCTGTGCAAGAACGAGCTGTGATTCAGGCATTCCTATTCTCTCCACTGCCAGAAATGCTGAGGTTGCCACGCAAAGTGCCTGTGGGTCAGCATTACCCACATCCTCACTGGCACATACTACAATCCTTCTTGCTATGAATTTAGGGTCCTCCCCTGCATACAGCATTCTTGCCAGATAATACAATGCCGCGTCAGGGTCTGAACCTCTCATGCTCTTAATAAACGCTGATATTGTATCATAATGGTTATCACCAGTCTTATCGTATTTAAGTACCCTCTTCTGTATACATTCAGCAGCCACCTCAAGGGTAATATGTATAATTCCATCTCCACTTATTGAGGTGGACATTATTCCAAGCTCCACTGCATTAAGTGCCTGTCTGGCATCTCCATTAGCCATATCAGCAAGGAATTCCACCGCATCCTCTTCAATAACTGCGTTGTAATTACCCATGCCCTTGTCCTTATCATATACAGCCTTCAGTATCAATGCTTTAATATCTTCCTTTGAAAGAGGTTTAAGCTCAAATACTACTGACCTGGAAATCAAAGCTCCATTAACCTCAAAATAGGGATTCTCTGTTGTTGCACCAATAAGAATAAGGGTTCCATCCTCAACAAATGGCAGCAGATAATCCTGCTGTCCTTTATTAAACCTGTGTATCTCATCAACAAAAAGTATTGTCTTACGCCCCTGAGACGCCATAAGCTCTTTAGCCTTTGCAACAACCTCCTCCATATCCTTCTTGCCTGCAACAGTTGCATTAATCTGTGTAAAGCTTGAGCTTGTAGTGTTGGCAATAACCTTGGCAAGAGTAGTCTTTCCCGTTCCCGGAGGACCATAAAAAATAATTGAACTAAGCTTATCTGCCTTAATAGCACGGTAAAGCAGCTTATCCTTACCAATAATATGCTGCTGTCCTGCAACCTCTTCAAGCGTTACAGGTCTCATTCTCGATGCCAGCGGAGCTTCCTTCTTCATGTTATTTTCTCTCATATAATCTAAAAAGTCCATTATTACCACCTGTCTGTTCTTTAAGATAAAGCTGTAAAAATTATATCATAAAAATACCTTAATGTCATTCAATAATAACTTCATCAACCGTTACAAAAACATAGCCCTGTGTCTTAAGTCTGTCAATAATTTCAAGTGCAGCCGCAACTGATGTATCATAAATATCATGTAAAAGAATAATATCTCCATCCTTTACAGCATCAATAACTCTGTCTGCAACACAGCCTGCGTTGTAGGTACACCAATCCATTGGGTCGACACTCCACAGAATCGGTGTCATATTAACCTCATACAGCAGCTCATTATTCCACTCCCCGCATGGCGGTCTGATATATCTGGGCATTTCCCCTGTTATATCCTTAATAAGCCTGTTAGTGCTGTTAATCTCTTCAAGAGCCTCCTCCTTTTTCAATTTGGTAAGAACCACATGAGAATATGTATGATTGCATATAAGATGTCCATCCTCATGCATCTGTCTTACAAGGTCCTCATTGCCAACTATATTTTCTCCTACAAGAAAAAAGGTTGCACGCACTCCTCTTTCCCTCAGTCCGTCAAGTAGCTTTCCTGTATACATAGAACTGGGACCATCATCAAAGGTGATTGCTACTGTTTTTTCACAGTATATTCTCTCTGCCACTGTCTCCTGGGATTTATTCACAGTACTGATTCCAAGAATGCACAGGCAGCAGGCAAGAATCATTAATATTGCTGTCATACCCCTATTCCACATAAAAAACCTGCATATACATCATTAATTAATGTATATGCAGGCATATTCACCAGAATACTATTTAGCTCTGTGTTTAAACACCTTAAGGTCATCCTCATCCTCAAAGCTGTCTGTCTGCAGCGGCTCTTCCTGCGGTTCCTCCACAGTGTCCTCGGCTTTGACATCTGTCCCCTCCGCTGTGGCTGCTACCTCACCTGCAGCAGTCAAGTCCTGTATCGGCTCCTGTTCACACTCCTCATAATTATCAGATGACTTATACCGTCTGTACAAAACTATCTTGACCCCAAACAATATAACAGCCAGTACAAGAAAAATATAGTGAATCACCTCAGTATACAGACTAATATTAATAATAAAAATATATGCCGATGCATAAGCAGCAGCGTCAGCTATACAATATATTACATATGACCTTATACCACGCTCATTCATCTCATTAAATTCCGAATGAACCATAGGCTCAATATAATCATTAATAACAACTGCCCCCAGAATCCACAGTCCCAGTGTAAGCTTATAAGCAATATCATTATTATGACCCATAAGAGTCTGTACAATAACATATATAACTGCAACAATCATCATTGCATATATGATAATATCAAAATAATCACTACTATGTTTTTTCTTCATGAACGCTCCTTAACCTGTATCTTCATCTTATTCTATTCAGTAAGTACCCCTATAATAACATACTTTTTAGGGTATTGAAACCTGATTATTTCTCTGTTACATTAAATATACACACATTAAGGAGGTATTATACAATGATTCCACAAGACCCTGTAATGCTGTTAAGCTACGTTAATACGAAGCTTCGTGATGAATGCAAAAGCCTTGACGACTTCTGCGAAAAATACGAGGTCGACAAGGCCATGCTCACCAGTAAGCTTAATTTAATTGACTATCACTATAATACTGTTACTAATCAGTTTGTCTAAAGGCCCTCAGGCCATCTGCACCATTATCGATGCAGATGGTATCCTTTGGTCCCACCGCGCCTTCAAGAATCAGCTTAGCGCAAAGCGTTTCTACTGTTTTCTGAATATATCTCTTAAGTGGTCTTGCACCATATACCGGGTCGTATCCACTTTCGATAATGCTGTTAACAGCAGCATCAGTAAGGCTGACTGTAAGCTCTTTATCTTCAAGTCTTCTGTTAAGGTCACATATCATAAGTCTGATAATATTACCTATATTGTCTTTTGTAAGCGGCTTAAACATGATTATCTCATCAAGTCTGTTAAGAAATTCCGGTCTGAATCCGCCCTTAAGCTCCTCCATTACCTGCTTCTGACATTCCGGTCTGATGTTTCCATTCTCATCAATCCCCTCAAGCAGAAACTGTGAGCCTATATTAGAGGTCATAATAATAATGGTATTCTTGAAATCCACAGTTCTTCCCTGTGAATCAGTGATTCGACCATCATCCAAAACCTGCAAAAGAACATTGAATACATCCGGATGTGCTTTTTCTATCTCATCAAAAAGCACAACTGAGTATGGTTTACGTCTGACAGCCTCTGTAAGCTGTCCACCCTCCTCGTAGCCCACATATCCCGGAGGTGCTCCGATTAGTCTGGATACGGAATATTTCTCCATGTATTCACTCATATCAAGTCTTACAATATTATTCTCATCATCAAACAGGCTTTGTGCAAGCGTCTTGGCAAGCTCTGTCTTACCAACACCCGTTGGTCCAAGGAAAAGGAAGGAACCTATAGGCTTGCCAGGGTCCTTTATACCGGCCTTTGACCTCATAATGGCCTCTGTAACCTTAGTAACACCCTCATCCTGTCCAACAACTCTTCTATGCAGCTCGTCTGCAAGATGAAGAGTTTTATTCTTCTCTGTTTCATTAAGTCTGGCAACCGGAATTCCTGTCCACCTTGACACAATTCTGCCAATCTCTTCTTCAGTTACACACTCATGTACCAGACTTAAATCCTTGGTTCTTACCTTTTCCTCTTCCTCGGCAAGCTGTTTCTGCAGGGACGGAAGTCTGCCATATTGGAGCTCTGCAGCCTTTTCAAGGTTATATTCTCTCTGGGCCGTTGCAATCTCCTTATTAACCTCCTCTATCTCCTCTCTCAGCCTGCTAAGGTGGTCAACAGAGCTTTTCTCATTATCCCACTGAGCCTTTCTTGAGGCAAATTCTGCTCTTAGCTCTGCCAGTTCCTCCTGCAGCTCCTCAAGTCTCTTACGGCTTACATCATCAGTCTCCTTCTTAAGTGCAGCCTCTTCTATCTCCAGCTGCATTACCTTACGGGACAGCTCATCCAGCTCTGCCGGCATTGAATCCAGTTCTGTCTTAATTAAAGCACATGCCTCATCCACCAGGTCAATTGCCTTATCTGGCAAAAATCTGTCTGAAATATATCTGTGTGACAATGTAGCTGCTGCAACAAGTGCATTATCCGCAATCTTCACACCATGATATACCTCGTATCTCTCCTTAATTCCTCTAAGAATCGATATCGTATCCTCAACTGAAGGCTCATCCACCATTACAGGCTGAAAACGTCTCTCCAGAGCAGCATCCTTCTCAATGTACTTACGATACTCATCCAGTGTAGTAGCACCAATGCAATGCAGCTCGCCTCGTGCCAGCATAGGCTTAAGCATATTACCCGCATCCATAGAGCCCTCAGTCTTACCAGCTCCTACAATCGTATGCAATTCATCTATAAACAGAATTATTTTGCCTTCGCTCTTTCTTACTTCATCAAGAACAGCCTTAAGTCTCTCCTCAAATTCGCCTCTGTACTTGGCGCCTGCAACAAGTGCACCCATGTCAAGAGAAAATATAGTCTTATCCTTAAGTCCCTCAGGAACATCTCCATGCACAATCCTCTGAGCAAGTCCCTCTGCAACAGCAGTCTTACCAACACCTGGCTCACCTATAAGCACAGGGTTATTCTTGGTCTTCCTTGACAGAATACGAATTACATTACGAATCTCACTGTCTCGCCCTATCACAGGGTCAAGCTTCTGGTCTCTTGCCCTTTCTACCAGGTCAACACCGTACTTTGCCAATGTATCATAGGTTGCCTCCGGATTATCACTTGTAACGTTCTTACCTCCACGCACTGTTGAAAGTGCCTGTAAAAAACTGTCTCTTGTAATTCCATAGGTATCAAACAGCTTCTTAATTGCCTGATTAGGATATTTAATCATTGACAGAAAAAGATGCTCCACTGATACATACTGGTCACCCATTGCCTTAGCCTCATCCTCGGCACACAGCATGACCTTATTAAGTGCCTGACTTATATGCAGTTCAACATCTCCAGCCACCTTAGTCTTGCGATTCAGCACAACTTCACAGTCATCCTTGAAGCGGCTCATATCAATTCCCATCTTCTCAAGCAGACTGGCAATAAGACTGTCATCAAGCCTTAAAAGAGCACACAAAAAATGCTCCTGATCTATTTCCTGATTGCCATATTCATACGCAAGCTTCTCACAATCCTTTATAGCTTCCATAGACTTCTGAGTAAATTTATTAATATTCATAACGATTCCTCCCTTCGTGAATCTGTATGCTTTTCTTTGTTCTAGTTGTAATATAACACTTGCTTTAGATAATGTCAACATATTTTTAGCACTCTTGCTTAAAGAGTGCTAATTGCCATAAGTTTTATCAAAAGAACAATTTCCAATAACATCAAAAGGACACCCTTATAAAAGGATGTCCCAAATAATTTAATCAAATGTATTAAGCCTTTACTTTTTGAAAAACTGGTCCAGCTGATGTGAGGTGTTAAGAATATCACCCAAAAGCTGCCTGGTATTCTCTGAATTCTCCAAATTGCTGGCACTTAAATCTGCGGCCTGAACTGATGAAGCAGTAACCTCTTCTGTTGTAGCTGACAGGTTCATTATATTCTCAACAATCTGATTATTAGCCTGAGACAGACTGTTAAGCATTGAATCTATCTCGCCAATATCAGCAATAAGCTTGGTAACATTATCACTCATGCTTCCAAAGCTGTCTGAAGCTTTGCTTATCATACCATCCTGTGCATCAGCTGCATTAACTGAACGTGATACAGCCTCTGATGCAGCAGTAGCATCCTCTGACAATTCATTAAGAATTGCTGCAATACTCTCTGTTTCCTGTCTGGTCTTCTCTGCAAGCTGTCGTATCTCATCAGCTACAACTGCAAAACCACGTCCTGCCTCTCCTGCTCTTGCACTTTCAATTGACGCATTAAGAGCAAGAAGATTAGTCTGACTTGATATGGAGAAAATTGTATCTGCAATACTCTTAACAGCATTGGTTCTCTCCTGCAGCTTCTTCATTGACTGAGCAACCTCTGAGTTAGTAGAACCGATAACCTCTGACTGTTTCTTAAGGTCATTCATTATTTCAATACTTTGTTCGTTAATCTCCTCTGATTCCTTGGCAACTCTTACCATGTTCTCAGAACGGTTAATAGTAGTATCTATAGATTCCTGTATCTGCTGCGTCATAGTTGTCTGCGTCTGAATATTCTCAGCAGTATTCATTGTACTGTCGGAAATATCCTGCATAGCTGACTTAACCATCTCAGTGGATGAATTAAGGTCATTAACCATTGTCATGGCATTCTCTGTTCCGTTCCTTACCTTCTCAGCTACATCAAGAACGTCATACATGATTTTCTCCTGCTTCTCCTGCTGACGCATAAGGCTGTGTCTTGTATCATGATTAAACTTCTCTGCAAGACATGTACATCTGAATATCAGATACATAAGAATAATAATAGCAAGATTAGCACAATACTGGTCAAGTACCGCCTCCCCTGTATAAGCCTTCATTACGCTTACACGAATTATTGTTATTACAACATTAAGTACTGCAAATGTACCAGTTGCAATTGCCGTGTATTTCTTATCAAATGTAATAACACAGCTAACAAGAGGAAGTGCCGCCATAAATCGCATATAATAATTATTGTAGCTAAAGCAAAGCATGGCTGTAACCATCATTATTCCAATAAATGACGAATACTTGATTACCGGGCTTTCCGGCTTCTTAAGATAAAATACCAATGCATTAATAGTAATTACAAGGATAATACCGGTAATTGCTCCTGCATATCCAATTGACCTTATTCCTCTGTATGTGGATATCCAGACAAGAATAAGAATAATAAAATAAAATACCGCATTCCCTGTTACAATCATCTTATTAGTACGTACAATCTGCTGTTCCTTCTCAGCATATACGTATTTCTTTTCGATTGTTTCTGTAGCCTCTGCTGACTCCATAACTATCACCTTCCTCATTACTGTTTACTTTTGTTTTTTATTTTTTTATTATATCATATTTATCAAATAATGAAAGAAAAAAATAGTTAATTTATGCATGAATCCGCTCCTAAATCATAATTATTTTACAATTCATGAGCGGATTCATATATTAACTGTCTTTTCTATAAACGTTCAAACCTTACTGTACCCTTGTGTCCAAGATATCTGTGCATAAGGAGACTGGCAATTGAAAAGCCCACAAAGAGTATTACTGTAAAAATAATGTCAGCATTAGCCAGCTTCATTCCAACAATTCCATAGGCAACACCTATTGTTATAAAGATACCAAAGGCAATTCCCATTGTAAGCAAAACTGACATACTCTGCTTGATTGCAACAGTCTCATCTGTCCAGTCAAGCTTAGGCAGAACAAGATTATTGACAACCCCCAGATATGCAATAAACACCGTTGCAGCCACAGGAATAACAATAACTGCTGCTTTCATAAACAGTGACATTGGGATAACAAAGTCTACTGCAAGGGATAAAATAACAGTTATGGGAGTGCATAATACAATATGCGCTCTTACCTTGGCAAGAAGAACTGTTACAGGCTTAACCGGCATTGATTTGGCAATCCAAAGGCTTTCACCCTCTAATGATATAGATGGAGCAGACACCATATTCATCATGCATATCATACACATTGCAAAAATAGCATATATACCAATATGCTCTCCAACAAAAGGAACCTCCTTAATCAAAGAATCAATCAAGCCTCTTTTGATAACAAGAAAAACTGCAGCTATTACCATCATAATCAATCCAAGACCAGCATTAACCATATACGCTGCATTAGTAAAGAATCTTTGAATCTCCTTAGACGTAAAGGTTCCAATTATGCTGCGCTCCTTGTTATTCCTGGAAGAATATTTTTTTCTCTTAATGCCATGCTTTGAGGTTGCTATTTTGGTGAATGAGCGGGACAGAATCACAACCATAAGCGCAAAAGGTAATACTCCCAATGCTATAAATACCAAGGTCTCCACCGGTGTAATATTCATTACGGACATTCCAAAGCAATAAAACGGATAAAGTGAATGCTTAACAGATGCCGCAATAGTACTTCCATTTTTCAACAAAAACTGCAGATATGACTGTCCCTTTGAGAACACGAAAAAATATGCTGCCATTAATACAAAAGAAATAATCGTTGTAAATGCTGCTTTATTCTTCATTCTTGAGGTTGCCGCAGCCATTATCCATCCAAAAATTGTTGACAATGTAGAGGTTAAAAGCATTATTCCAATAAGCTCGACAATATACACTGCTATATTGGCAGCACCGAGTGGTGACTTGGCAGCAAAAATAAATACAGCCAGTGCTCCAATAACAATATCTTCTATTCCATCCAGTACAAGAAGTGTTGAAATTCTTGTCATTACAATATATTTAACAGGTACAGGCATTGACAGCAAAAGTTCATTGTCCTTCGCCTCAAATATCTGGGACTGGGCAGCAAATACTGTTGTGAAAAATCCCAGCATTACCATCATCATTGCCACAATTGCAAAATAAAGCCACTCATAGTCTGTTCCAGCAATAGTACCTGCAAGCTGTGAAAACAACCCAACAAACATAAAGATAAAGCACAGGGCTGCGTAGCCTAAAAGAATATATACAAAAACCTTCATACCGGTGCTGTTTTTTTTGCTTCCCTTAGAGGCTCCTGCAAACACTGACTGAAGTCTGACCTTTAATAGTGTCCAGAACATATTAATCCTCCAATTCCAGGAATACATCTTCAAGTGAAGAATCTCCCTTAACCTCATCCATGGTTCCGGATGTAACAAGTCTTCCACTCTTAATTATTGCCACCTTATCACAAAGCTTTTCTGCTACCTCAAGAACATGGGTAGAGAAAAAGATTGCTCCACCATTGTTGCAGATATCTCTCATCTGCTGTTTTAAGAGGTGGGATGCTATAGGGTCAAGTCCAACAAAAGGCTCATCCATCAAAACAAGCTTTGGTTCATGAATAAGTGCTGCAATAAGTGCCAGTTTCTGTCTCATACCATGTGAATATGAACTGATTGGTGAAGTAAGGTCGTTGGTAATCTCATACATTGCAGCATATTTCTCAATTCTGCTGTTACGTTCTGCCTTATTAACTCCGTAAATATCTGCAATAAAGTTAAGATATTTAACGCCTGTCATAAATCCGTATAAGTCAGGATTATCCGGAATGTAAGCCATTTTTTTCTTGCATTCTACAGGATTATCCTTAATTGACATTCCATCAATAAGAATTTCTCCCTGGTCAAAGGACAATATTCCTGCACATGCCTTCAGCGTTGTTGTCTTACCGGCGCCATTATGTCCAATAAAACCGTATATCTCTCCCGGTCTTATTTCAAGTGACAGGTTATCTACTGCAACCTTATCCCCAAAAATTTTGGTATAGTTAGTGATTTTTAACATTTTTTCTCCTTTTTATCCCCTGATATTTAATTAACTGTTATGCTTCCCAGTGTTATCTTTTTCCAAAGCTTATCGTTTCTGGTGACCTTATGCTTATCAAGAATATTATCCTGAAAATAGCTTCCACCATATGACAGCTCCGTAGACGGCGAATTAACTGTATATGACCAGTCAATCTTATCCACAAGAGAGGCTGCATATGCCGTTGCCAGTTTTTCCCTGCGTCTCATGGTCTTAAATTCATCAAGTTCAAAGCCAGTTACGCTTTTCTGCTTGTCCGTCATGCTGTCATACAAATCTACTGCCTCTGCATCTGACGCCGTAAGCTCTGACTTGGTAAGCTCAAAGCCGGCTGCCTTAGCCTCGGCCTCATATACATAATCTGTTACACACACCTCATAGACCTGGTCCTTTGCAACCTTGTGAACAAATGCGCTGTCCATGCCTGCACTAAAATGAGTATTCCAGTAATCCTTGATATCATCGGTATTATATTCTGCTGCCTGCTGGTTAACATAATCTTCCACGCTCATTATATAATACAAAAGCTCTTTAATAGTTATATCTGTATTGTCTATTGTAATGACATCATCATCATAATGCTTTTCTATATGAAAGGAGGTATCACGTCTTGTATATTGATAATATGCAATAAAGCCTGCCGCAAACATCACTATTACTGCTGTCAGAATCAGTATCTGTTTTTTCATAATGCCTCCTTATGTGTGGACATCAGAACATCTTTTTACTGTTAATCTTATCAAGGTATTTCTTAGTCTCTGCCACAACAACACCATTAAGGGCAAGAAGTGCTATAAGATTAGGTATTGCCATAAGTCCATTGAATATATCGGCTATTGTCCATACAGCTGATATTGTCATAAATGGTCCAAAGAATACACACGCAATATACACCCATCTGTATACATTTACAACTGCCATTTTTCCACCTGTAAGGTATTCCAGACATTTTTCACTGTAATAATCCCATCCCAGTATTGTTGTAAACGCAAAAAATACAAGACAAAGCATAAGGATAAAGGCTGAAACCTCACCAGGAAATGGAAGACCCGTCTGAAAGGCTTTCGTAGTAACTGCAATGCCTTCAAGCCCCATATCCCATGCACCAGTAATTACAATTGCAAGGCCTGTCATGGTACAGATTACTATTGTATCAATAAAGGTTCCAAGCATTGAAATAAGACCCTGTTTGGCAGGCTCATCCGTATGTGCGGTTGCAGCTGCAATAGGTGCACTTCCAAGTCCTGCCTCATTGGAGAAAATACCTCTTGCAATACCCTTTTGCATGGCAACAATCATTGCTCCCAGAGCTCCTCCTGTAACAGCTTTAAGTCCAAATGCACTCTGAACAATGGTTGCAAATGCAGCTGGAACCTTGGTTATGTTAAAGATAATTACAAGTAACGCAAAAATAACATATGTAATTGCCATAAATGGAACAATAACCTGTGCTACTGATGAAATTCTTTTGATTCCACCAATAATTACAAGTGCAACAAATATAGTAATTAATATTGCCGCTATAACAACAGTCCATGAATAATCTCTTCCAAAAAGATTAACAGTCCATGAGTTATCTGCGTCAAAGAAATTATTAACAGCTGTGGCAATACCATTAACCTGCGTAAAGGTACCTATTCCCAAAAGACCTACACCCACACCAAAAAATGCAAATATTTTACCCAGCCATTTCCAGCCATGTCCCATACCATTCTCAATGTAATAGAAAGGTCCACCAATAATGTGTCCATCCTCAGTTACCTTTCTGTATTTTACAGAAAGCAGACATTCAGCATACTTGGTTGCCATACCAACAAGAGCTGCCAGCCACATCCAGAACATTGCACCTGGTCCGCCTGCTACAAGAGCGGTTGCCACACCTACAATATTACCGGTTCCAATGGTAGCAGATAAAGCTGTACATAAGGCTGCAAAGCTTGATACCTCTCCGTGATTTCCACTCTTCTCATTGGCAAACATTTTCTTAAATGCATGAGGCAGCTTTCTAAACTGCACGCCCTTAAGTCTTATTGTAAGAAAAAGTCCTGTGAGCAGTATCAAAATAATAAGTGGAAGTCCCCATACGAAATCATCCACACTTTTTAATACCCTGCTAATTGAATCTAACATTTTGTTCTCCTTAATCTACCTATACGTCATTTATTTGCATTATTATACATTAATACTTTATAGTCATAAAGTGTTACAGTCAAGTGTTTTTTTGATTAATTACGATATCCATGCTTCCTGAACGAAAGCCCTCAAGGTCCAGTGTTATATAATGAAAACCAAGCTCTTTAAAATATTCTGTTACACACTCCCTGTTGTCCATAAGTACATTCATTCTGTCCCTGTCACATTCAATTCTCACAAGGTCTTCATATACCCTGACTCTCACATTGGCAATTCCCATATTTCTAAGATACTGCTCAGCCTCATCAACACGTTCCATAACCTCATAATCTATATGGGTTCCATATGGAAATCTTGTAGCTAGACACGGAGTAGACGGTCTGTCGGCAACCTCTATTCCATACTCTGAAGCCATAGCTCTGACCTGAGCTTTGGTTATTCCACATGCCATAAGAGGGCTAATCACCCCCAGTTCCTTAACTGCCCTAAGTCCAGGTCTGTAGGTTCTGGTATCATCCAGATTACTTCCCTCAATAATTGTGGCAGCTCCAAGCTCCTTAGCCTTTTTAATAAGCCGGCTAAAAAGATATTTCTTGCAGCGATAGCATCTGTCCTCCGGGTTATTATCTATTCCAGCGTTATCAAGCTCATCCAGCTCAATCACAATATGTCTTGCTCCTGTCTGCTGTGCAACCCTTCTGGCAATTTGCACATCACCTGCAGGATGCAGTTTTGTGTTAAAGGTTACCCCATAGACCACCCCATTCCACATAGCTGCTGTCTCACAGCACAGCTTTAACAGCAGCGAGGAATCAACTCCTCCTGAAAATGCAACAGCAATATCA
Organism: uncultured Butyrivibrio sp.; assembly: GCA_964441705.1. GTDB lineage: Bacteria > Bacillota > Clostridia > Lachnospirales > Lachnospiraceae > Eshraghiella. The sequence continues at coordinate 37,798 of CAYTWF010000009.1, read as the reverse complement.
GTCCCGGCGAACTGATTAATGTATTGCAGCAGAATCTCTTTTTCCTTCATCATATGCCTTTCTTATTATCTCATACATTTCCTGATAGGACTTCATGCTGCTTGCTGCAAGCTCTGTAACTGAATCATATTCCGGATAGCATCTGTCTTCTCCATTAAATGTACATATTTTAACTGTTGCCTCTCCAAATGGTGTTGTAACTACCCCTGCCTGTCTCTTAAGTATTCTTCTGTCCATCTGTACATATCTTATTCCTATTGTGGTAGTGTTATGAAAAATAATGTTCATCATTGTGTCTTTTAATTCTTCCTCACATATAACTACAAGCTCATATGCAGGTCTGTTTTTCTTCATATATATTGGCGAGTAATGAACCTCTCTGGCACCTGCCTTATACAGCAGCTCCATTGTATGTCCAAGAATCTCCCCACTACAGTCATCAATATCGGTTTCAAGTCTGTATATGCTGTCGCCATTCTGCTCTGCTTCAATAAGCATGGCTCTTAATATGCTTGGACGCTCGTAGGTTCTTTTGCCTGCTCCCATTCCTGATGCAGTAACCAAAAACGCTGCCGGCAGTCTGTCTGAGGTTCGTATTGCTGCCGCAATTGCTGCTCCTGTTGGGGTTACAAGCTCTCCCTCTACATCTGTTATGGAAAGTCTCAGATTATTGCTCTGAGCAATATTAGTTACTGCCGGAACAGGAATTGGCAGTATACCATGCTGACATCTTACTGTACCTCTGCCTTCACATATATCCGGAATAATTACGTCTGTAATTCCAAGATTATCAAAGCATACTGCAAATGCCACTATATCAACTATAGAATCAACAGCTCCAACCTCATGAAAGTGTACCTTATCAACAGACTCTCCGTGGGCCTTAGCCTCTGCCTGCGCAATAATGGTAAATATTTTAACAGCAAGCTCCCTTGCGCCTTTGGTTATATCACCTTTATTTATAATATCCGTTATTTCTGCAAGTCCTCTATGCTGATGATTATGGCTATGCTGTTCCTCACCATGCTGGTGGGTCTCATGGTCATGTTCATGGTTGTGATTATGCTCATGTCCATGGAGATATTCCATATCATGGTCATGTCCATCATGTTCACTATCCAGAATGACATTAAAATCCTTACATACAAGCCCTGACTTTTTAACATCAGATATTGCTATTTCACAGCCCTCAAGCTTCATAGAGGCAATTGCTTTTTTAAGAACCTCTTCGCTGGCTCCCAGGTCTAACAAGGCAGCAACAGCCATATCTCCGCTTATTCCACTTGTGCACTCTAAATATAATGTTTTACTCATTTTTTCCTCCCTGTCTGTTAATCTGGGTGGCCATATAGCCTGCTCCAAATCCATTATCTATATTAACAACTGCAATTCCATTGGCGCAGGAATTAATCATTGTAAGGAGTGCTGATACACCGCCAAAGCTTGCACCATATCCAACTGAGGTTGGAACTGCAATTACCGGGCAGTCCACAAGACCGGCAACCACACTGGCAAGTGCGCCCTCCATACCTGCTACTGCAACAATACAGCTGGCTCCTTCAAATCTGTCAAGATTACTTAAAAGTCTGTGTATTCCACATACTCCCACGTCATATAACCGCTCAACCTTTGTACCAAAATATTCGGCAACCTGTGCTGCCTCCTCTGCCACAGGAATATCGGCTGTTCCTGCAGAACACACAACAATTCTTCCCCTATATTCCTTACCGGACTTCTCAATCTTAATAATTCTGGATACCGGGTCATATACAGTCTGAGGATACCTGGCCTTAATAAGCTCATACTGTTCATTGGATGCTCTTGTACCAAGAACCTCCCCGTAGTCTTCCAAAAGCCTGTCCCATATTCTAATCAGATGCTCATCACTTTTCCCCTGACAGAATATTACCTCCGGAAAGCCAGACCTTATTTCTCTATGTGTATCAAGCTTTGCAAAGCCCATATCCTCATATGGCTTTCTCTTAAAATAACGCTCTGCTTCTTCTATAGTAATGCTTCCGTTTTTAACCTTGTTTAAAATATCTTTTACTTCCATAATCAGTTCCTCCAGTTTAATGAAATAGTAACATTAATAAAAAAAAGCCGCAACGTATTTTTTTGTTGACAATTCAACATTCAGTGTTTATCATAAATTGTTGAAAAGTCAACGATTATCGAGGAGGATATATGATTAACAGATTTGATGTGTTTGCAACAACTATTACCCAGATATACAAAAGCATCCAGCGGATAAAGAATCGTGAAATGACAGAGCTGGGACTTCGCGGCACCTGCGTGATGTGTCTCTTTTACCTGAAAATTCACGAGGAAGGTGTAACGCTTACACGACTAAGCGCGCTTTGTGAGGAGGACAAATCCGCAATATCACGTATAGTCCAGGAGCTTACTGACAATGGCTATATAACAAGCCAGTCTGACAAAAAATACCGTGCTCCTCTTACCCTGACTCAGAAGGGACAGGATGCAGCCATACGAATTGAAGAAATGATATCAAATGCTGTAGCGGCTGGCGGCGAGGGTCTTACAGAGGAAGAACGCCACGTATTTTACAATTCCCTTAAGCTGATATCAGCTAACCTGAAAAAATATCTTGGAGAGGAATAAATTATGAACCCAATAAAAAAATATATTGTAGAGTCTATCAAACATGCTTTAAAATAGCACTTCCAATTCTTCCATACAGAAAGCCTAAAAGACTTGGTAATATGTTGGAGCTGGTAGAAATGCTTGAGAAAAAGGACATTAATTCCGTTATGCTTATAACAGATTCAAGCATCAGAGGCTTCAAAATTACTTCCCCTCTTGAACAGCTTATCAAAGAAAAAAATATACTTCTCACAGTATATGACAAAACAGTAGCCAATCCTACAACAGACAATGTGGACGAAGCACTTAGACTATATAACGAAAATGTCTGTCAGGCACTTATTGGCTTTGGCGGCGGCTCATCAATTGACTGTGCCAAGGCTGTTGGTGCAAGAATTGCAAGACCAGGCAAAACCCTTGAGCAGATGGGTGGTATTCTCAAGGTTCACCACAAGCTTCCATTGCTTATTGCCATCCCAACAACAGCAGGAACCGGAAGTGAAACTACACTGGCAGCAGTAATAACAGATTCCCAGACACGCCATAAGTATCCTATTAACGATTTTCCACTTATACCCCGCTACGCAGTATTAGACCCTGAGGTTACAAGGTCACTGCCTCCAGCTCTTACAGCAACAACCGGAATGGATGCCCTTACTCATGCCGTAGAGGCTTATATTGGACGCTCTACTACAGTCGGTACCAGAAAAGATTCCATAAAGGCAGTTCAGCTTATTTTTGCCAACATCCGTGACGCATATGCAGATGGCAATAACATGAAAGCGCGTAAAAAGATGCTGTATGCTGCTTACCTTGCAGGAAGTGCCTTTACCAAATCCTATGTAGGCTATGTTCATGCTGTTGCCCACTCACTTGGAGGCAAATATAACATTCCACACGGCCTTGCCAACGCAGTTCTGCTCCCATATGTTCTTACTGCTTATGGTCAGTCAGCCTGGGTTAAGCTCCATAAGCTTGCTGTTGCTATTGGAATATCTGATAAGGACGCTTCTCACGAGGAGGGTGCAAAAGCCTTTATTAATGCTGTTAAGGAAATGCAGCATGACTTAAATATTGGCAGCAAGCTTTCAGGTATCAGGGAAGAGGATATTCCTGAGCTGTCTGAATATGCTGATAAGGAGGGCAATCCCCTTTATCCAGTTCCAATGCTTATGAATGCAAAGGAACTTCGCCAGTTCTATTATGATGTAATGGAGGATAGTAATGGACGAAAAAACAATTAACAGTATAATTGAAAAACAACGCGCTTTTTTTGCTACCGGCGCTACACTTGATGTAAGCTTTCGTATTAATGCTCTTAAAAAGCTTAAGGCAGCTATTGTTTCCAATCAGGAGGCTATTAACAAGGCGCTTTTAGAGGATTTAGGCAAGGGCGCTTTTGAGACCTATATGTGCGAGTCCGGACTTGCATTATCAGAGCTTTCCTATATGATTAAGCATACCAGACGCTATGCATCAGAGAAAAGAATTACAACTCCTCTTGCTCAGTTTCCATCAAGAAGCTATGTAAAGCCCTCTCCCTATGGAACAGTGCTTATTATGAGCCCCTGGAATTATCCATTTCTTCTTACAGTAGACCCACTGGCAGATGCAATTGCAGCAGGTAACACGGCAATAATCAAGCCAAGTGCCTACTCTCCTGCTACAAGTGCGGTTATGGAAAGTATAATTTCCAGTTGCTTTTCTCCAGAATATGTCGCGGTTATCCAGGGTGGTCGTGAAGAGAACAGCTGTCTTCTCAAAGCCCGTTTTGATTATATCTTTTTCACCGGAAGCCCTGCTGTTGGGCACGAGGTAATGCAGCAGGCTGCAAGACATCTTACCCCAATAACCTTAGAGCTGGGCGGAAAAAGTCCATGTATTATTCATGATTCTGCTAACATAGCACTGGCTGCAAGGCGGGTTGTTTTTGGCAAATATCTTAATTGTGGTCAGACCTGTGTTGCCCCTGACTATATTTACTGTCACGAAAGTGTTGCAGATGAATTTGTTGCAGCAGTGAAAAAAGAAATTGTAAGACAATATGGCTCTTCACCTTTTGCTAACAAAAGCTATGGTAAAATAATTAACCAAAAGCATTTTGAACGTGTATCAAGACTTATAGATGCCTCTAAGACCATATATGGAGGCCATACTAATCCTGACACGCTGCAGATAGAGCCTACTGTAATGACCGGAATAACAAGAGATGACCCTGTAATGCAGGAAGAGATTTTTGGTCCTGTAATGCCTGTAATGACCTACCAAGACATTAATCAGGTGATTACCGACATTAATTCACAGCCACATCCGCTTGCGCTGTACCTTTTTGCCAGTGATAAAAAAATAATCAACAGGGTTATGTCAGCCTGCAGCTTTGGTGGTGGCTGCGTTAATGATACAATTATTCATCTTGCCACCTCATATATGGGCTTCGGCGGCGTTGGTAACAGCGGAATGGGCTCGTATCATGGAAAGGAAGGCTTTAACACCTTTTCCCACCGCAAGAGCATTGTGAATAAAAAAACATGGCTTGACCTTCCAATGAGATATCAGCCATACAAAAGCTTTTATGGCAGGCTGCTCCATATTTTTCTCAGATAAATGTGTTGAATCGTTATTCCTTTAGGAGTATAGTACAGGTGAGGTGATTAATGGTGAAATGTATTGTAAGAACAATAATTGAACCGGATTTCGGATGTGAAGGTATTCCTGAGGGTGCTGACCGCGTGGATACCGTTATACTTGAGGAAAGCATTTCCGGAACGCTTCATCACATATGCATTGAAGACTCCATGCTCTATCAGCTGGACATTAATGAGGGTGATGAGGTTGAATACTCGCCTGATAAAACTATTCAGAAATACAAAGGAGATTAATTATGGCAGCAATAATATTAATCCTTGTTATTATGATTGGACTTGGCATACTGCTGTGCTTTAAGGGACAGAAATTCTACTTTCCTTATATAGCCATATGCACCTTTGCCACCTCTTATCTGTCAATAACAGGAAGCTGGGGCAGCTCCCCAATATATAAGGTACTTGTAGCAGTGGGAATCAGTGCAGTGCTTGCACTTCTCGCCAGATTTTTTTACATGGTGGGAATGTTCATTAATGGTGCTATTCTGGGTGCCGGAGTCGGACTGATTTTGAGCATATTTATGCCATTTCTCTTCTTCATTCCCGTGCTTGTGTGTGCAGTTCTATTCGGAGTGCTTGCAGTTAAATGGTGTAAAATATTTATATGTATATCCACCTCAGCTACAGGCGCATCACTTATTGCAGTTCCTGTTGTATTCCTTATATACAACATAACCAGACTCAGTGACTTTGCAATCGGTGGATTTGATACAACAATTGACCATTTTACGCATTATCTGCAGAATGAATTTAAGGATTCACATATAATCCCCGTGTTCATTATTACTGCAATCTTCTTTATTATTGGTGTTGTATACCAGTTCAATCACAAGGATGACAGTGCGGTAAAGGACCATAACTAACGATTTTTAATGACCTGGCACAGTAGCCAGGTCATTTATTGTTCTCCCCTGCTCCCACAGCTCATAATACATAGCAGTATATTTTCTATACAATTCAAATTTTTCCTTTGCCTGACGTTCATCTCCATATACCTTCCAGTATCCAATACATTTACAATTCTGTGCTCTGTTTTCGATAAAGCCCTGGACGTCCTCTGGAGGATAGCCAAGAAAAAGGCCTATTTCATGTGGGAAATCATTTTCTTCCTTAAATCGACAGGCAAGCTGAACAACATCCCTGTCAGGGCAGCTGCATGCATATCCAAAATGGTTTAGCAGTTCGATTACCTTTGAATCGCTCATATCGGCCTTAAGTCTTTCCGGTCTGTAAAAATATATCAGGCCTTTATTATCCCTATATCTTAACGGCAGCACTCTTATTCCCTTTGGAACAAGCTGACAGTTAATTCGTCTTAAATCCTCATACATTTCCTTCTCGTTGGAATATTCACATGTAAAAAGATTACCTGTTTTAATTCCTGCCAGTGTTGGTGCACACTGATTTATTATTAATTCCTCGGGCATGACAATCTCCAATCACATAGTCTTTTTATATGGTTAGTTACTACTAACTATGTAAATTCTATATGATTGTTCAGCTCTTGTCAACAGATTTTATACTTCCAAGAAGTCAAAAGGTGCATCATCTCTCATTTTCAGATAATGCATCATCAAATATGCCCCGCGAAGAGAAACTTTTTCAGACTCAAGTATCTCCTTTACTTTATTCTTATCAGCCAGAATTACCTGAATGTCCTCCGTATTTTCGCAGTTCATGCCTGCAAGGGTCCCATCAACGGTTCCATATACTGCACAGCTGGTCTCATCAGTAAAACCAGGTCCCATAAAAAAAGGACGGCGAAACAGCCCGGCGCCACCTGTATATTCGGTAAAGTTAAGATTAGTCTCTTCACCCATTTCACGCACAGCTGCCTGACCCGGCGTCTCATTTCCATCTATTAATCCAGCCGGCATTGCATATATGTAGTCATTCAGCGGATACCGGTATTCCCTTATAAGGACAAGACGTGGATGCAATTCTTTAGTTACTGCATATATTACAATACCCTCAGGAGTATCCTTACCTGTGGTAAGCTTAAGCTTATCCTCACTGTTTCTTGATACAAAATAATAATCAAAGGGCTTGCCATTGGTATCAAGTGCATCAAGGTGATACATGTTCAGAAATCTGTTGTCTGTCAGCTTCTGTATTCCATTAAATCTTTTCATATTAATCCCCTACAGTATAATCTCAAAGCCACCATCAAAGCTTTCGCCAGCCTTTAGTGACTGTCCCCAGGTGCGCTGAGTAAGGTCACCTGTAAAATTCTCTCCATCACATCTTCCATACCATGGTTCAATACACACAAATGGGGCATCCTTACCAGCTGGAGACCATAGTCCAAATAAAGGTGCTTCAAACTTTACGGTCAGATACTCATGTCCATTAATATCTGCAAGTGATGCTTCATCAGCCTGATTATTCTCTATAATAAGTGCATCATTAGCAAACAGCTCATGTGTTATTTGAAGTCTTCCACCTGGAATGTCATACCAGTTCTTTTTCTCTCCTGCAAGACCACCAGCCACAATCGGAGTGCATTCAAAGCCCTCAACCGGCTGTCCATTCTTTTTAAGACATATTGAATAATCCTGCTGGCTGCCTCTTTCCATTATTGGACACATAAAGGCAGGATGCCCACCTATGGAAAAATACATATCGTCATCCCCTGTATTGGTTACCTTCCAGTTAACGCTGACGCTGCTGCCATTAAGTCTATATGTAATTTCAAGTCTGAAATGAAACGGATATTTCTCAAAGGTCTCCTCTGAATCAGTAAGAGCAAATATAAGCTCGTCCTCGCCATGAGTGATAAGCTCCATTTCCATATCTCTTGCAAAGCCATGCTGACCCATATCGTAGCTGATGCCATTATAGGTATATTTTTTATCTCTGACGCTTCCTACAAAGGGGAAAAGCACCGGGGCAGTTCTGCCCCAGAATCTGGGATTGGCATCCCACATATATTCATCCCCGTTCATCTTAAGAGACTTAATTTCACCGCCATGTGAAGCAGCTGTTAATGTTATTATTCCATTGCTTATTGTATATTCACTCATGTAATTCCTCCATTACAGCTTGTATAATTCTGTATATTTTTTCTTGAAATGTCTAATGATAGGTTCTGCAGAAACCGGTTTTTTACACACATTATCAATTACCTGTGAAGGTGTTCTGGTACTTCCATAATAGTGAATATTCTCATTCAGCCATTTGGTGATATTCTTAACCTTACCCTCTGCAAGAATAGTATCAACACTTCCAAGGTCCTTCTCAACAGCATCAAGAAACATTCCATCATAGATTGAACCAAGAAGATATGATGGGAAGTATCCAAAGGAGCCATCTGACCAGTGCATATCCTGAAGAATTCCCTCAGCATCGCAGGTAGGTGTTATCTGAAGATACTCCTGCATTTTCTGATTCCACAGCTGCGGAAGCTTATCAACACTGACATTATCTCTGAATATTGCTTTTTCCATCTCATATCTAAGAACAATATGAAGGCAATAGGTAAGCTCGTCTGCATCACATCTGATAAAGCTGTTACGTACATGATTGATTTCATGATAAAACTCATCAAGAGTAATATCCTTGTATTGTGGCAGCAGCTCCTGAAGCTGTCCATATATAGGCGACCAGAAGTTCTTATTACGTCCAAGAATGTTTTCAAAAAACCTTGACTGACTCTCATGAACTCCCATATAACAACAGCTTCCTGCTACTGTTCCATCATATGCCGGATTAACATTCTGTTCAAAAACAGCGTGTCCTCCTTCATGAATTGCTGTAAAAATCCCGCTTAATGCATCATTATCTGCATAATGATTAGAAACTCTCACATCATATGGGGAGAAATTAAGAGTAAACGGATGCTCAGTCTCTCCAACTGTTCCAGCTTCAAAATTGAAGCCAATATATTTCAGAAGAAATTCCTGTACCTTTTTCTGGCTCTCAATATCATAATGCTGTCTGAATTTACTGTCATCTGGCTGTTTTGCAGCAATTATTGCTTTAACAAGCGGAACCAGCTCTTTTTTCAAATCCTCAAACAGACCGTCAATCGTAGCCGAATCCATACCCTCCTCGAAGGTATCAAGCATCGCGTCATACACCTCTTTATCAGGGTCTGTATATCCATATAGCTTCTTTGTAAACTCAATTACCTTTTCAAGATGTGGCGCAAATACAGAATAATCCGAGTTTTGCTTTGCTTTTTCCCATGCCATTTCAGAGGCTGTGTTTTCCTTTACATACTCCTCGTAAAAATCCTTTGGAATCCTTTTATTCTTATCATAATCCCTTTTCATTCTTTTAACTACAAACTTCATTGTCTCATCAAGCTTATCATATTCCTCTGGTGCCGCAAGAGTATCAAGAAATTTGCCAAGCTCCTCAGAGGTCGACATTGCAAAGCTCTCTGTTGAGAAAAAAGTAAGTGCATCGGCATGACCCTCTTCTCCCATTGGAGGACATATTGTTCTCATATCCCAGTATAAAAGGCTCCCTGCTCTGTCATAATAATTCATTTTTTTAAGATATTCTTTAAATTGTGTAAGTGTATCACTCATGTGTCTGTGTATCCTTTCTGTTATTAATATATTTTGCTATTGTATCATACAACACATCTATCTTTACAGGCTTGGCAATATGTGCAGTCATTCCAGCCTCTTTGGCCTCTCTTACATCTTCATCATATGCATTAGCAGTCATTGCAATAATTGGCACTGAAAGAGCATCCTGTCTGCTAAGTCTCCTTATTGTCCTTGCTGCTTCAAGTCCATTCATTACTGGCATTCTTACATCCATAAGAACAACATCATAATAGCACTCCTCTGACTGGTCAAAACGCTTCACACCTTTTTGCCCATCATTCTCCCAGTCTATCACGCAGCCTGTATTTTCAAGCATTTTAATTGTAATCTCCGCGTTAACGGGATGGTCCTCGCACAGAAGTATTTTCTTTCCATTAAGAATGCTCCTGGATATAAGCTTTTGATTCTGGACATCAAGCTCCTCTTTCTCTGCATTATCAACCTTTTCAATATCAAGATTAATTGTAAATACAGTTCCTTTACCTAATTCGCTTTGCACATCTATTGTACCCCTCATAAGGGTAACAAGACTTTTTACAATTGACAATCCAAGTCCAGAACCGGCATAATTCATTGTCATTGCATTATTTTCCTGAGAAAATGGCTTATACAGACTTTCATTAATGAATTTCTCGCTCATTCCCACTCCGGTATCACGTATCTTAATAATCTCATGATAGATATTCTCATCATTTCCCAGACAATTAATTGTTACCTCAACCTCTCCGCCCTCTGGCGTAAACTTTATGGCATTGGATAACAGATTAACAAATATCTGTTTAAGTCTTAATGGGTCAATTAAAAAATATCTGTCCAAATCAACATTATTGGTAGTCACCCAAAAACGTATTCCTTTATTTTTTGCATTAGGTGTTATCATATCAATAATATTATTGACAAAAGCCTTTGTATTAACTGGCTTCACTTCCAGCTGCATTCTGCCGCTTTCAATTCTCTGGATATCGAGTGTATCATTAATAAGTCCAAGCAGATATTCTCCTGATTCCTCTATCTTACCAATATTCTTTTTAAGAATAATCGGGTCATTCTCTGACTTTGACAGCTCCGCTATTCCCAGAATACCATTCATAGGGGTTCTCATATCATGACTCATCCTTGAAAAGAAGCTGGATTTGGAAGCATTGGCCTGCTGAATCTGAGAGCGGCTTTTTCTCATTGCAAATGCATAGGATAGTACTACAGCCATAATAACAATAAGTATTAATGCTGATGCAAATACGCACACCACAAGCACACTGTTATGCTTGAACAGGTATCCAAAGGACAGCTCCGGTGTTGTATTAAGAGCATAGGAAATAATAGAATTCTGCACCTCATCCTCATCAATTAATGCAATGCCCTTATTGATTATACTTGCAAGCACCTCTTTATTATCTCCATAGAACTGAAGTCCAATTCCAAAATCTACAGTTTTGGTAGGAATTGCCACAATATCATCAATATCCTTATTAACAATTATATTATTGGCAACATAATCATTAAGAAATGTCAAATCCACGTCACCATGGGTCAATGCATCAATGCACTGCTCAGGAGAATCATATATCTCAATAGAATAATTAGGATACCTGTCTGTAAAATAATCATATATGCCATCTCTGTTCTCCGGTATGGCAACCTTATAATCAGCACCGATATCAGAGGAGTAGGATGAGCCGGATTTATGAAACAATGAAAAAGACTCATCAATAATAGACTGCGTTCCACCGCTATGCTCTGACATTATATTCACCCTGCCATTGTAGTCTATTGTGTGATAGGTCACATCAAAGCTTCCGGGGTCTCCGGTTAATTCAGTAATAGGTTTTATCACAAAGTGCAGCCCTGTTACATCTGACAGCATATTACATATATCCACAAGTACGCCCTTTTGTGAATCTGTTTTACTGTCATACCAGGTCAGTGGTGCGGTAGCTGTATCAAAATATATTGTGTATTCTTTTTCCTCGTTAATACATTCAATTTTTTTTTTGAAAATGGAGCATTAACTATGTTAGGAAAATAGCTTTTCAATGTTGTATCATCAAAATCACCTTCGTAAAGATTAATCTGCATAATTGCATCATCAAGCTGTTCAATCAGCTTATCATTACCCTTCCATGAGGCAAAATAGAACTGACTGTAGTCGAATTTATCTACAATTACCCAATCCGTTGAGAATGTATGGGAATTAGCTGCTGCCATATCTATCTCCCCATCGATTAATGCCAAATGCAGTTTCTCCTGGGATGCATAACCTTTCATTTCAGGCTTCAATCCCTTACTCTCAAACAGCTCATTGAGCTCATTCAATCTTACATAATCATACACATATCCTATAGATGCATTATTAATTGCATCATAGTCCTCATATACATATCCACTATCTGGTAATGCAGCCAGCTCTGCCACTGTTATTCCATAGCTTTCACTGCACATTGCATACTGCTGAGTTCTCTCAAATGTATATTGCATGGTTCCCACAAGGTCTACCTTGTGTTCGTTAAGCATTACAAGTGCATTATCCCAGGTCTGACAGTCAATATATTCAAATTGCAGACCTGTATATTCTGATATTTTATCCAGATATGCTTTATCATAACTCTCGACCATGCCATCCTGGCCAATCTTATAATAATCTCCCATATCAAAATATGCGACCTTAATAACGGAATTCTCCAATTCATTATCAGAATTCTGTCCCCTGGTCATTACAGGAAAAAGACATAGCAGAAAAGCTGTAAATATGGCTGTCAAATTGATATACCTTCTATAGATAATTCTCATATATTTCACCTGTGTCCCCTATGCGAAATTGAATAATTATTCCATATATCTTACTCTTTTTGTACACAAAAAACAATGATATTAATTATTATGTAATGATATCAGCCCTGCCAAAACGGTATATAAAGTTGCTACATCAATTGGCTTGGAAATATGCTCATTCATTCCAGCCTCCTTTGTGGCCTCTACGTCTTCCTTGTATGCATTGGCGGTCATGGCAATAATTGGAATGGTTAAAGCATCACTACGTCCTGACGCCCTGATTGCCTTTGCTGCATCTAATCCGTTCATATTAGGCATCCTTATATCCATAAGTATTGCATCAAAAAATCCCGGATTGCAGGATTGATATTTCTGAACAGCCTGTACTCCATCCTTAGCATAAAATACCGTTACGGACTTCCTTTCCAAAAGTCTGGTTGCTATCTCTGCGTTAAGCGGATGGTCTTCAACCAAAAGCACCTTGCTTCCTGCAAGCACCTCATCCTCTGAACCTGTATCTGCATTAGCCTCCGGCTGCAATACCTTATCTGAGGCTATATCAAATTCCAAATGTATAATAACTGTAGTTCCTTTTCCTTTGGTACTGTTAACCTTGATTGTTCCACCCATAAGCCTAACAAGACTTCCTGTAATACTAAGTCCAAGACCAGAGCCCTGAAGCTGTGAGGTTACTCTTGTATCCTCCTGAGTAAACGGTTCAAACATATGCTGCTGAAATTCTTCACTCATTCCCACACCGGTATCTTCAATATAATAATCACAGGACACCCGTTTTTCATTAAATACAAGATTTCTGGTGTAATATGAGACAGTTCCGCCTTCCGGAGTATACTTAATTGCATTTGAGATAATATTAAAAAATATCTGATTGAGCCTTACCTTGTCCGTCATTACCACAAGCGCCGATTTAACCTCCTCAAAGCTGAAGGTGATTCCGTGCTGTGCACACATTGGTTCAAACATTGTTCTGATATTAGCAAGAAAATCCTCATATGCATATGGACCAGTATTCAGCGAAAATGAATTATCCTCTATCTTTGACATATCAAGCACGTCATTCATTAATCCAAGCAGGAAATCGCTTGAGGAACGTATTTTATTAAGATTATCACGTACTATTTCAGGCTTATTAACATCATCAAGAGTTAAAGATGTAAGACCAATTATTGCATTCATTGGGGTTCGTATATCGTGACTCATTCTTGCAAGGAAATCCGTCTTGGCCTTGTTGGCATTTTCAACAGATTGATTGAGCTCCTGTAAATAACGGTTACGTTCTGTATTGTGTCTGTTGTTAATAAACAGAATCAATATCATCATTACCAAAACTATTATAATGAAAAAAATAATAATAAGCTGTATGGGATCAGTATATATAAGCTCCACTATGCTTGAGGTCTTACCAGATGCAACATTATATCTTAGTATATCCTTATAGTCATTATTATCAATCATGGTAAGGCTCTTGGAAATAATTCCAAAAAGCTGTTCATCACTATTATAATCAATACCAAAACAAATATTCTGTTGTGAATCAGACGCTATCTGTTCTTTAAGTGACTGGTATTTACCCATGTCCAGATAATACTCAGCCTCATAATTATTCATTATGGCACAGTCTACTTTACCAGACTTTACTGCATCCATACATTCTGATGCTGAATCGTAATTAACAATTACATATTGTGGATACTCCGTAGTAATCAAATCATTAATATAACTATCCTTTACAACTGCTACCTTTGATATCTCTGGTTCATTTTCCTTGGAAACAGTAACAATTGTACTGTATACAAAGGGCTGTGTCATGTACAATCCCCTATCACCAGTCCATTTAATATCGTTAGTTACTGCGGTAATAATGTTATTGCCCTTAACATCTGCTTTGTCAGAATATTCAAAGCTTATTCCTGTTATCTCCGATATTCTATCCAGCACATCAGGTACAATTCCAGAATATTCACCCTTACTGTTGCAATGCTCATAAGGTGCCGCTCTTCCACCTGGTACAACATATACAACAGGCTGAGTATCCATATATTCCAGCTCCTCAGACGAAAAAAAAGAAAGTCTTCCGTTGCTTTCATAATATTTACTGTACAATGTGGAGTTATAGTCAGTATAATACATACCAATCTGAGTTAGTGCCTGATCCAGCTGATTAAGAAGTTCAGTATTTCCTTTAGTTGTGCAATAGAAAAAGTCAGTTGGCAAAAATTTATCAATTATCTTGTACTCACTCACAGCATTATAATCCGTTAATACTCCCGCCTGAACCTCTTTGCAATCCAATGCAGCATATACCTCGCTGTAGCTTGAATATTCTTTTATATCAAGCTGGCAGTCATGCTGTTGGCAATACTGTACAATTCTGTCTTCATTGGCATTACTTTTAACCATAGCAACTGTCATATTATCAAATGAATCGTAATCCTGATAATTATATGTATCATTATCTGCTGTGGTTATCAGACATGACATAGACGTTCCTGATGGAACCTGTGTAAAATCCCATACAAGCTCTCTTTCATCTGTTCTGACTGCAAAATCCAGAATATCTATTGTTCCATTTGTCAACATACTCTGCAGCTCGTCCCAGGTCCCGTCTACATATTCGATATCCCAGCCTGCATACTGAGCCACCATCTGGTCATACTCGCAGCCATATCCGCTCCTCTCACCATAAGCATCAAGCTCATAGAAGCCTGGTGCCTGAAAAAACCCTATTTTCACCGTTCTTCTAATACTTTTCGGTGCTCCCATCGTTTCAAGAGGAAGACATAATACTGCAAATGCAGCAATAATAATACAAAACATTCTTTTGATAGCAGGTTTCATCCCCAAACCTCCGTACTAATTATTTATTTCATTCTACAACATGTGCATGCACTTTGGAAAGAATAATTTTTCTAATTAGCTTAACAAGGAAGAAAATAAGTAATCCAATAATAACAATCAGTAAAAATACAACACCTATTATCATCCATGCGTATTTATTGAGGCCTTTGAGATTCTTAAAAATATTCCTGCTGTCATCAACAACCTTTCTATCATGATTAGTGGCATAATACTCCGGGATATTAGCAAATCCGTCTCCATCAGTATCCTCAAAGGACTGCATATATCTTGCAATTGCATCCCACGCCTTCAGCTCCTTGTCACCATCATATATGATTGCGTCCTCAAAATTATCAATTGGAGTACCATCTGCATATTTTGGAATAATTGAAAGAAGTCCATATGACATATCTGTTACCGAGCCAAGCATCTGTCCACTGTAAAGGTCTGCAACTACTCTATAAAGCTTATCATCCTCAAGCTCCACCCTATTGCCTGCAGTATCTGTAAGATATATATCAGATACTTTATTAAGAAGAATTCTATGCGGATTAAAAGTAAAATTCATACCGCTTAAGTATAATCTGGCAGTTGTCATATAATCAGATACAGATGCATCCACCTCTGCAATAGTCTTAAGTTCAGCACCGGTAAGATATACACTGATAAGCGGATATCCTGCTATTCCATCTGCTCCGGTTCCCAGGGAGAAGGAATTATATACCTGTTCGACTGTAACATTACCTTTAGTATATGTATCTCGAACGGTTCCGCTTGGTACTGCCGCCATATTAACTGTAATTCCATCATAATCATCTGCATTTTCCACTGCATATATGTAGGCATCTGCTATAAAGCTCCCAAGATTATGCTCTGTATGTTCCGTCTCCAGGTCTTTCTGTCTGCAAAATTCTACATCGTTGTTAGCAAGTATCATATCCTTGGTATAACCAAACTGTGAAAGATACCGGGTATCAACGGAGTCCATAAACCCATTCATTTTATCAATTGCAGCCGCATCAGATGGAACAGAAGCATTAATAGGTATTAATTGATAATTATCCATATTCCATCTTCCGTTATCCTTCTGAGTCATTGAAAGACTTCCCAGAAATTCACCATATTCGCCAGGTGCAACTATATATGTATCGCCATATACAATCGGTTCATCAATAATAGTATGCGAATGACCACTAATTATAAGATCAAGATCAGATACCTTCTTAGCCATAATCTCATCCTCAGATTTCTTAGAATCTGAATTAGTTCCACTATGAGATACAAGAACTATCATATCTGCGTCCTCATTGGCTTTAATATCTTTTACGGTATCAGCTACCGCCTTAACCGGGTCGTTAAAAAGTAATGCACAGGTCGGTGCACATGCAAGTGCATCATTACCAAACACACCTATAACCGCAATAGATACCTCACCCTTTTGAACCATTACGTAATCCTTAACAGCATATTCATCAAAGGCGCTCTTAAGTAATTCCTGGTCCTTCGTAAGTCCATCAGACTCCATTGCATCCCAATTAATATTACATATGGCAATTTCAGGTAAGGCTTCACCACTTTTAACAGCAGAATCAAGCATATTCTTTAATCCCGAAGAGCGAAAATCATACTCATGATTACCCAGTGTTGTTACATCTATTCCAAGATATCCCAACATTCTTAATTCTGCCGCCTCTGTCTCATATACAGTCTGGACAAGTGTTCCCATTGAAAAATCCCCACCATCAAGCATAAGTGTATCCGGATTCCTGTTCATCTGCTCATCTACCAGTGTCTTGATTCTGTCAAGTCCACCAACATTCTGTTCAGCCTCACCATCGTTCATAATAGTCTCAAAGCTGTAGAAGTGTGAGTGAAGGTCACTGGTAAACATAACATCCAGCGTAAGTGGACTGTTATCCGCTCTTGTAGGTGCAGTACCCATAATTCCCGTAATTACAGCTGCAGCCAGCATAAATACTAATATTCTTATTTTTTTCATATACTTTTCCCTTTACATATATTTTACAAGTGTTATATATGTATTTTACAATTAATCATAGAGAAAAGAAAGAACAATTTATTCCAACATTCTTCCATCACGGCTTATTGTTACAACCTGCCAGGGAATCATTTTGCCACTGTTAATTAATGCTGTTTTAACCGCATTTTCAATACCGCCACAGCATGGCACCTCCATTCGGACTACTTTGACACTTTTAATATTATTGTTCTTAATAATTTCTGTAAGCTTTACCGAATAATCAACTGCATCAAGCTTTGGACATCCCACTAAGACTGTATGATTTCTGATAAATTCCTGATGAAATCCCGCATATGCATAGGCTGTACAATCTGCCGCAATCAAAAGATTAGCGTTGTCAAAATATGGTGCAGCTACTGGTACTAATTTAATCTGAACCGGCCACTGTCTAAGCTGACTTTCATTGTTATATGTATCTTTACTCTTTATATTCATTTTAGCCTTTACGGCCTCTTCATCATAAGCAGAAGCTTCTCTTTCAATAATCTTAATTGCATTGGCAGGGCATGCGGGGAGACAATCTCCAAGTCCGTCACAATAATCATCCTTAATAAGCTGTGCTTTTCCATCAACCATGGTAATTGCACCTTCATGACAGGCTGTGGCACATGCGCCACAGCCATTACATAATTCTCTATCAATGTGTACTATTTTTCTAATCATCTGTTCTCTCCTTATATTTAGATTTCTATATTTTTCAGCATATTAGCTGATTCAATGAGCTTCTGTTTTTCCTCATTGTCAAGTGAAATTGGAACTGGATATTCAATTCCATTCTTCCCTATAATTGCCGGCATGCTTAAAACTATATCATGAATTCCAAGCTCATCACTATTAACCAGTCGTGAGACTGGAAGTATTGACTTTTCATCTCTTACGATTGCTTCACAGATTCTTTTTACTGACATGGCAATGCCATAATAGGTTGCATGCTTCTTACTAATAATTTCGTAAGCGCTGTTACGCACCTTATCAGCTATATCGTCCATTGCCTCATCATGGTTATAGTGTCCTCTAATCTCACAGAAATCATTAATTGGTATTCCGGATACATTAGCGCTGCTCCACACTACCATTTCACTGTCTCCATGCTCGCCAATAATAAATGCATGAATACTTCTGTTATCAACTCTTAAATGCTCTCCCAAAACAGATTTTAATCTCGCTGTATCAAGTACTGTTCCAGAACCAATTACCCGTTCTTTTGGATAGCCGCTTAGCCTCAATGCAACCTGAGTAAGAATGTCCACCGGATTAGATACAATGAGGAGAATACCCCTAAAATCCCTGCCTGTTATCTCAGGAATAATGGATTTAAAGATTGCCACATTCTTGTGTACAAGGTCAAGTCTGCTCTCTCCCGGTTTCTGATTAGCACCAGCTGTAATAACTATAATTGCAGCATCCACTATATCATCATATCCACCTGCATATATTTTCATTGGACTTGCAAAAGGGACTCCATGACTAATATCCAACGCTTCGCCTTCTGCCCTGTCTTTATCAGCATCAATGAGAACCATCTCTGAGAAGAGACCGCTTTGCATAAGACTAAACGCTGATGCTGAGCCTACATATCCACAACCAATTACCGCTACCTTACGTAAATTAACATTGTCCATTTATAATTACCTCCTTGTTAACCTTCTGATGTTAATATATATCAAAAAAGAAGTCATTTCTGTAACATATGTTACAAAATTGACTTCTTTAATAATATTTAAAGATATTCTTCTAATTTATTCTGGTCTATCACTATTATTTTACGCCGTTCTATCTGAATTATTCCCTCAACCGCCATTTTACCAAGCTCTCTTGACAGGGATGGTCTGGCAACATTAAGCATATCCGCCATATCCTCCCGGGAAAGCTGGTTCGTTATCTGTCCAGACAAATCCTGACACGCCACAAGGTAATGAGCTATTTTTTCTCTTATTGTTCCGCAGCCCAGCAGCCGAACCTTACTGCTTAATATAAATGCCTTATTTGCAAAGACAGCTATTAAATTGGTCTGCAGCTTTTCATATCCGGGTTCTTGAAATATTTTTTTATCCAGAGAAAGAATCTGTGCATCAGCAATGACCTCGGCTGACATATCATATGAAGTCTTTCCCATAAAAAGATATACCTCTCCAAACATATCTCCCTGCTGCCATATGTCAGTTATTACGACCCGCCGGCCTGAAAAGGTAGTTCGGGTAATTGCAACTCTGCCGCTTATCAGAATATACATTTTATAAATAGAATCACCCACACAAAATACCTGGGTTCCCTTTTTGTATTGAACTGATGCTGCATAGCTGCTCATTGTAATTTTATTAATATCCGAAACATCCATATTATGGAATAGCCTGCAGTTAATTAATGCATTGTTTTTTTCCTTCATTAATCCCTCAAAAATTCTTTCACAATTGTATTGTACATAATCTCTGATTCAATTGGCTTTGCAATGTGTCCATTCATTCCTGCATCAAAAGCCATCTCTATATCCTCTTTAAAAGCATTGGCTGTCATTGCTATAATTGGAATCTTTACTGCATCTGCTCTGGATAACTTTCTAATAGCTTTTGCAGCACTTAGTCCATCCATAACCGGCATTCTGATATCCATTAAAATCAGGTCATAATAGTATGGCTCAGAAACCAAAAACTTATCTACACATTCCTGTCCATTTTTTGCCCATTCTACCTTGCATCCAACCTTGTCCAAAAGTCTTCTTGCAATCTCTGCATTCAATGGATGGTCTTCTGTAAGCAAAATTTTTCTATTATTTAATTCTTCAAAGGTTGTCTTCTTTTCTTTCTTTGAATCCAGCAGTATTTTTTGAGCCTTCTCTGCTTCTACTCTTTCAAAATCCAAATACAGTACAAATGAAGTTCCGGCACCAGCTTCACTTTCAACCTCAATACTTCCTCCCATCAAATCCACCAGGCTTTTCACAATAGACAGTCCAAGCCCTGAACCGGCATATTGTCCGGTTACTTCATTACGTTCCTGATTGAAAGGTTTAAACAATCTGTTTTGAACAAAATCACTGCTCATGCCAATTCCGGTATCGCAGATAATAATCTTACCGTGAGAAATCATTCCTTCACGATTAAGCAGTTCACTGGTAAAGGTGATTGTTCCCCCTGATGGTGTAAACTTAATTGCATTTGACAATAAATTAATAAATATTTGTTTCACTCTAATAGGGTCTACGCATACATACCAGTCAAAATCCGCATTTATGTTATTAAATTCAAAATTAATCTGTTTTCTTTCTGCTCCAGGTTTAATAAGCTCCAATATACTGTGAAGTACATCTGACGCTTTTATAATAACCGGCTCCAGTGCCAGATTGCCACTCTCAATACGTTGGAAATCCAACGTATCATTAATCAATCCAAGCAGATAAGCTCCTGAATCCTTTATACTATGTATATTATCCTTCAAAACTGCTATATCATTCTCATCCTCAGATAACTCTGCCATTCCAAGAATACCATTCATAGGTGTACGCATATCGTGGCTCATTCTTGACAGGAATTCCGATTTGGCCTTTGTTGCAAGCTCTGCTTTTTTTAGTGCAGCATGAAGATTTTCCGTGTTAGCTTTTTCTCTGCGGCTTACCTCTGTTACATCTTCCAGCACACTAAGAATTGCATGGTGGTTCTGTTCCAGATAAAAATATGTCATTTTCTTAACAGGTTTCTCATTCTTATCTGATTTTAAGCGAAAAGAAAAATAGTATCTGCCATTTTTATCAAGGGACTCTTTGATTGTATCCAGATTGGCCATGGTTTCGTAATGCTTCTGGTCCTCTTCCAAAACGTATTTATCGGTGAATTTTCTTAATCCTTCTGTGTATAATTCTGAATAAGTACTTGCTATCGCATTGGTATTATATGAAAAAGAACAAAGTGCATATCGTCTGGTACGGCAATCTATAATATTAATAGCCTCATACTGTTCGCTTAATAATTTTGTAGAAATCCACTCATTAATCTGTTGATTGGTAATATCTCTGGAATATGAAAATGCAATGATATCTCCACTGCCCGGTTTCCTGATAAGTGTCACTTCCGTTTTTAACATTCTGGCACCACCTGTCAGCACCATTTGATATGGAGATGTAGTAATATGTGTTTTTCCATCATTCCAGGCCTGCATCAGTTCATCTACAGAAAGCAGCTGATTCAAAGCATATTTTTCGTCCAGCTCCGGATAATTTGAAACACATTCCTCTATGATATCTTTAGTAAGATTTATCTGATAAAATAAAACACAGTCTTTAAGTAAATCATTACGAAGCTCTATCTCATCTGCATACTGTTGTTCTATTCTTTTTTGTTCTGTAATATCAATTGAAGACCCAATATATTGTTTCTCATTAAATTTAGTAAAAATAATATGCTGCCACTGATATTCGTTGGTAATATGATTAAATATTCTGGCGTTGCATTCACATGAATCAATGCCTTTATTCATTTGTTCGAATAAATAAAAATACTGTGCCTCTTCATCCTGATAAATATCTCCTGAACCCCTGAATATTTCCGGCACATTTTCAATGACCTGATCATACCCATAGCCTTTTCCATTGGTGATGATTGTCTGATGCTTCTCCACGTCATAAATCCAGTAAAGAATGCCTCCCGCTGTTGCTGCAATCTGTATCTCAGTATTAGCTCTGGCCAGTGCCTGTGTATTCCTCTCATAGGTAGTTACATCAGTATATGTAACATAAGCAACATAGCGATTCTCATGCTGTTCCACAATCTTTCCATTCAATTGAAGCCAGTATTCTATCCCGACTGAATTATAAGTCGGAATTCTAACTTGAAAATCCTTTTTATCAGTAATTGCCTTAAGCACCACAGCTTTAATCTTTTTCTGATATTCCATTGGTACTGCATCCAAAACAGAACTTCCTATGTATTGTTCACGATTCTCACGACTGTCTCCAATCATGCGATAATAACCATCATTAATATAGACCAGCTCCACACTTCCGTCTATGTATATATTATATATTCCAACTCCTCCGGGAATCCCATTAATAAATTTCTCTAATTGTAATTGATTTTCCATCATATACCTCCATTAACGTATGTTCCCGGCACGAATTATCATTATTTTCAGTATACTACTACTTTAGTACTAATTCAATAAGAAAAAATGACAGCTGTGTATGCCTGAATTCAGGTTCTGCACAGCTATCATCTTTTACACTACATTGTCATTGTTATTTTTCATGCTGAAGCTTCTACTGTAAATAATATATGTAATCATAAGTGGTATGGAAGCAGCCAGCCAGGCTATAGGTCCTGCAAGACACACTCCACGGTATCCAATCACACCTGGCAAAGTAAATGAAACAAGTGTTCTGGCCGCAAGTTCAAACACACCTGCCATAAGCGGCATAAGGCTTTTTCCCATTGCCTGCAGAGCATTTCTGAATATAAATATCATTGACAGCGGAATAAAGAACAAAGTTATTGTATTAAGGTACATCATAGAGTATTCAAGTATATTCTTGTCCCCTCCCTTGATAAAGAGCAGACATATATATTTACCAAAGAAAAATACTATAGCCATTGCCAACACGGCTGCAAGACATGTAACAAAGCTCCACTGTCTGACACCTTTTTTAATTCTGTCATAGCGTCCTGCTCCAATATTCTGCCCAACAAAATTGGCAATAGTAACACCGCAAGCGGGTCCAATCTGAGTAACAAGCTGTTCTACCTTGGTACCTGCTGTATACGCTGCTATATGGTCTGAGCCAAATACATTAATTGCACCCTGAAGAACTATAGTACCAATAGCCGTGATTGAGAACTGAAAGGCCATTGGAAGACCAATCCTTAAATGAATACCAATAACATGTGGCTCCAGTTTTCTGTCCTCTCTGGTAATATGAAGAATCGGAAATTTCTTATAAGCATATACAATACACAGTATTCCCGATATTCCCTGAGATATTACTGTAGCTACCGCTGCGCCTGCAACACCCATTTTAAATACAATAATAAGCAAAAGGTCAAGTCCAATATTAAGCAATGCTGATAGTATCAAAAAATACAATGGTGTTTTGCTGTCACCAAGCGCTCTTAAAATACATGAAACTGCGTTATACAGCATCGATGCCGCCGCACCTGCACAGATAATAACTATATAGGTGTAGGCGTCCTCCATTATATCATCCGGTGTATTAATAAGCCTGAGCATAGGACGCACGGCAATAACCGACACGGCTGTTATCACAGCAGTAATAATAATCCACAAAAAAATCGCATTGAATACGGATTTTCTCATATGTCCGTAATCCTTTGCACCAAAGCATTGGGCCACGTGAACGGCAAATCCACTGGTAACTCCCATTAAAAAACCATTAACAAAAAACGATATAGAACCTGTACTGCCAACAGCAGCCAGCGCATTGTTTCCAAGACGCTGGCCTACTATTATCGTATCTGCAAAATTATAAATCTGCTGAAACATATAACCCAACAAAACAGGAATCGCATATGCTGTCATAAGTCTTATTGGACTCCCCTGTGTCAGGTCTTTAACCTTTTCATTTGCCATTTACATTCTCTCCGGTGCCTCAATGCCAAGTACGTCTGTACAGGTCACAAGTACATCCTTAGCAAGATTAATCAGTGCAATATAGCCTTTTTTCTTATTTTCATCACTTTCAGCAAGAATCTTGGTCTCGTGATAGAAATGATTAAAAGAATTGGAAAGGTCGTACATAAACTTACATACCTTATGTGGTGCGCTCTCCTCAAATGCAGACTGCATCATTGAGCTAAAAGCTGTAAGCTGCAGCATAAGCTCTGTCTGACTGTCATTATCAGGGTCTGTTATAATACATTCTGATACACAACCACCCTCGGCCTCGTATTTTTTAAGAATTGACTTGATACGAACTATTGTATATAGAATATATGGTCCGGTATCACCCTCAAAGGAGGTAAACCTGTCAATATCAAACACATAATCCTTTGAAGCCTGATTGGAAAGGTCACCATATTTAAGAGCAGCAAGCCCAACTATTTTAGCGGTCTGTCTTGCCTCAGTCTCATCTACTGACCTGTTGGCCATTATTTTATCATATACAGCATCCTCTATTTCCTGAATAAGATATTCAAGACGAAGTACTCCACCTGCTCTTGTCTTAAATGGTCTGCCATCACTGCCATTCATTGTACCAAAGCCAATGAACTTAAGGCCTGTCTCAGGTTTAACAATACCGGCTTTTCTTGCAACTCTGAAGAACTGTGTATAATGAAGGTCCTGTCTTTTGTCTGCAAGATATATATATTCTTTAGGTGCATACAGCTTCTCTCGTTCAATCAAAGTGGCAAGGTCTGAGGTCTCATAATTGGCTGCGCCATCTGATTTACGAACTATACATGGAGGAAGCTCTTTGGTATCGCCCTCTTCGTTAATATCAACAACGATAGCGCCCTGACTTTCATGGGCAATGCCTCTGTCAATCATGTCCTGAACCATATCAGGAATATATGGCTGCGCATCGCTTTCACCCTTCCAAAGGTCAAATGAAACGTTAAGGTTGCCATAGTTCTTTTTAAGGTCTGCAACTGATACATTAATTATATGATGCCAGATGGCTGTATAGCCCCTGTGTCCATTCTGAAGCTGGAAGGTTGCATTCTGAGCAGCCTTCTTGAATTCCTCATTCTCCTTGGACTTGGCACTGGCACATGGATATATCTCCTCAAGCTCCGATATCGTAAATGGAGCCTCCTGTGGATATTCTCCTGTATAGGATTCATCAAAATATGGGAGCTGTGGCTTACGTTCCTTAAGCTCCATAATTATCAAGCCCATCTGAAGACCCCAGTCTCCAAGATGAACATCTCCTATAGTCCTGTAACCTGCAAAGGAACAGATTCTTTTAACGGATTCACCAATTACCGCAGAACGAAGATGTCCTATATGGAGCGGCTTTGCAACATTAGCTCCACCGTAATCAATAAAAATAACTTCGTTCTTTGGTTCACAGTCACATCCGAATTTATCCTCTGTAGTCATTACACGGACGTATTCACCTATAAATTCATGGCTCATTACTATATTAATAAAGCCTGGTTTAACACATTCTATACGGGAAAAGGCCTTATTATCTGCAAGCTTTGCAACAATTTCATCACCAATCATAAATGGAGCCTTATGATATTCCTTTGCTGCTGCCATAGCACCATTACACTGGTACTGGCACAGGTCAGGACGATTAGATATTACAGCCTTTCCGTATTTTGCATCATATCCGCAGTCAGCAAAGGCACTGCCAAGGATATCTGATATCTGGTCTAATATTTTATTCATATTTTCACCCTTTTATATGGTTGCTATGTCAATTGGTGTAAGATTCTGGCTTGCTGCACACTCAAGGCTTGTAAGAAGTGCATTGGCTGTATCCATTGATGTAAGAACATTAACGCCTGTTTCAATAGCATGTCTTCTGATAATG
Organism: uncultured Butyrivibrio sp.; assembly: GCA_964441705.1. GTDB lineage: Bacteria > Bacillota > Clostridia > Lachnospirales > Lachnospiraceae > Eshraghiella. The sequence continues at coordinate 11,836 of CAYTWF010000009.1, read as the reverse complement.
AAACCATCATGACTTCTTTCAATACCATTGGATGGAATATCTATGACAAGGTCAATCTTATGGTCAAGGATAAGGTCCAGAAGCGTTGGTGCCGGCTGCTCTACCTTATTAACATTAACTGCCTCTACTCCATTCTCATTAAGAAATCTTGCAGTTCCTCTGGTTGCATATATAGTATATCCTAATGCAATAAATCTTTTGGCAACTGATAATGCATCCTTCTTCTCATTATCATTAACCGTAAGAATCATCTGCTTATATTTCGGAAGATTAACTCCTGCTCCTAAAAATGCCTTATACAATGCTTCATTAAAGGTTTTGGCAATACCAAGACACTCACCTGTTGACTTCATCTCAGGTCCAAGGCTTATGTCTGCGCCACGTATTTTTTCAAAAGAGAATACAGGCATTTTAATTGCAATATAATCTGCTTTTTTCTGTAAGCCCGGTGTGTATCCCAGACCTTTAATTGTATGTCCAATAATAACCTGTGTTGCAAGCTTGACAATAGGGATTCCTGTAACCTTGCTTATATATGGAACTGTTCTTGAGGAACGTGGATTAACCTCAATTACATATACCTGGTCGTTATACACAATAAACTGTATGTTAATAAGTCCTTTTACATGTAAAGACCTTGCAAGCTTGGTTGTATAATCTTCAAGCATATCAATTATCCTCTGTGATAGGCTCTGTGCAGGATATACTGATATACTGTCGCCTGAATGGATTCCGGCTCTTTCAATATGCTCCATGATACCAGGGATAAGGATATCCTCTCCATCACATACTGCATCAACCTCAATTTCCTTGCCCATAAGGTACTTATCTACAAGAATAGGGTGTTCCTGAACCTGTCTGTTAATAATGTCCATGAATTCCCTGACATCCTCATCAGATATGGCAATCTGCATACCCTGTCCACCAAGTACATAGGAAGGTCTTACAAGTACAGGATATCCCAGCTCATTAGCTGCCTCAATAGCTGCCTCTGCTGTAAATACAGTCTTACCTGCTGCTCTTGGAATCTCACACTGCTCAAGAATCTCATCAAAAAGCTCTCTATCCTCTGCTGCATCAACGTCCTCTGCACTTGTTCCAAGGATAGGAACTCCCATCTCCATAAGTGCCTTGGTAAGCTTAATGGCTGTCTGTCCACCAAACTGTACAACTGCTCCGTCTGGATGCTCAAGCTCTACTATGCTTTCAACATCCTCAGGTGTAAGTGGCTCAAAATAAAGCTTATCTGCTATATCAAAATCCGTACTTACTGTCTCAGGATTGTTATTAATAATTATTGTCTCATAGCCCTCTGCTGCAAATGCCCAGGTGCTGTGAACTGAACAGTAATCGAATTCTATACCCTGGCCAATTCGTATTGGGCCGGAGCCAAGAACAAGAACCTTCTTCTCAGGCTTTGTCTCAATTACCTCATTCTCTGACTTATAGCATGAATAATAATATGGTGTTGATGCCTCAAACTCTGCTGCACAGGTATCTACCATCTTAAATGCTGCATGAATGTTGTATTCATTACGAAGTGCTTTTATCTCCTTCTCAGTCCTGCCTGTATACCGTCCAATAACGTTATCAGGGAATTCAAGTCTTTTTGCTTCAAGGAGGAGTTCTTTAGTCATTGGTTCACTCTTAAGTCTGTTCTCCATCTCCACAAGTATGTGAATCTTGTCAATAAACCATTCATCAATCATTGTGATGCTATGAATAGTATCATAGTCTACACCTCTTCTCAAGGCTTCAGCAATTACATATATACGTCTGTCATCAATTCTGTGAAGCATCTCTATAATATCTTCATCAGAATATGAGGAATAGTCTTCATTGGTAAGACAGTCCACATGCTGCTCAAGTGAACGTATTGCCTTCATAAGTGCGCCTTCAAAATTGGTACAGATACTCATTACCTCTCCAGTTGCCTTCATCTGGGTAGTAAGCTGTCTTGAGGCTGTAATAAATTTATCAAATGGAAGTCTTGGTATCTTAACTACACAGTAGTCAAGGGCAGGCTCAAAGCTTGCAAAGGTCTTATGTGTAATTGCATTAGGAATCTCATCAAGGTTATATCCAAGAGCAATCTTGGCTGCAACCTTGGCAATTGGATAACCAGTTGCCTTTGAGGCAAGTGCTGATGAACGGCTAACTCGTGGATTAACTTCAATTACACAATATTCAAAGCTTGTTGGATGAAGTGCATACTGTACATTACATCCACCTGTTATCTGTAATTCATCTATAATATTAAGGGCTGAAGACCTTAACATCTGATATTCCTTGTCTGAAAGGGTCTGTGATGGAGCAACAACGATACTGTCACCTGTATGAACACCAACAGGGTCAATATTTTCCATGTTACACACTGTAATGCAGGTTCCATTAGCATCACGCATTACCTCATATTCAATTTCCTTCCAGCCGGCTATACATCTTTCAACAAGAACCTGTCCTACACGGCTGAGTCTGAGTCCATTGGATAAAATATCAACCAGCTCTTCCTCGTCATGTGCAATTCCGCCGCCGCTTCCACCAAGTGTATATGCAGGACGAAGCACAACAGGATATCCTATCGTATTAGTAAAAGCAATACCATCCTCAACATTTTCAACTACAAGCGATGGTGCACAAGGCTCACCAATCTTTTCCATAGTTGTCTTAAATTCAAGTCTGTCCTCTGCTTTCTTAATTGTCTGAGCAGTTGTTCCAATCAGCTTAACGTTATGCTCCTCAAGGAAGCCTGTTTCTGCAATCTCCATTGCAAGATTAAGTCCAGCCTGTCCTCCAAGAGTAGGGAGAATACTGTCCGGCTTTTCCTTAAGAATAATCTGCTCAAGAGACTTAACTGTAAGAGGCTCTATATATACCTCATCAGCAATATCCTTATCTGTCATAATTGTTGCAGGATTGGAGTTAACCAATACTACTTCAATGCCCTCTTCCTTCAAAGAACGGCATGCCTGAGTACCTGCATAATCAAATTCTGCTGCCTGTCCAATTACAATAGGACCGGAGCCGATAACTAATACCTTCTTAATATCATTATTCTTTGGCATCTTAATCCCTGCCTTTCTTCATCATATCCATGAATCTGTCAAAAAGGAAATCTGAATCCTTAGGTCCCGCACATGCTTCCGGATGAAACTGTGTTGTAAAAATATTCTTGCCTACGTATTCAAGTCCCTCGTTAGTCTTATCATTAACATTAACAAATGCCGGAACTGCTACCTTAGGGTCAATTGTATCCATATCAACTACATAACCATGATTCTGTGATGATATATATACCTTGCCGGTTTTCATGTCCTTAACCGGATGATTGGCACCTCTGTGTCCGTATTTCATCTTATGTGTATCAGCGCCTGTGGCTAGTGCCATAAGCTGATGTCCAAGACAGATAGCAAAAATAGGTACATCTGAATTGTACAGTTTTTTCAATTCTTCTATAACTGTTGTGCATTCCTTAGGGTCTCCAGGACCATTTGAAAGCATTATTCCATCCGGGTTGGAGGCAAGTATATCATCAGCAGGTGTAAGTGCCGGATATATGGTTACCTGACAGCCTCTTTTATTAAGTGACCTTGCTATATTTTTCTTAGCTCCAAAATCCATAAGTGCAACCTTAAAACCATCTCCCGGAAGTACCTCAGGCTCACTGCAGGTTACTTTCTCAACAACCTTACCAGTTGTATATTCTTTTAATTTTGGAATAATTGTATTGAGGTCATAATTCTCATTGGTTGTTATCATTCCATTCATCGTACCCTTTTCACGAAGAATCTTGGTAAGAGCACGTGTGTCAATGCCTGCCACACCTGGAATGTCATTAGATTTAAGAAAATTCTGAATTGTATCTTCACTACGGAAGTTACTTGGCATACGTGAAAGTTCACGAACAATAAAACCATCAGGCCATGGCTTGCCTGACTCCTTATCTGCATGACATACACCATAATTACCAATTAACGGATATGTCATAACAACTGCCTGTCCAGCATATGAAGGATCAGTTAACACCTCCAGATAACCAGTCATGGAAGTATTGAATACAATTTCGCTGATTACTTCTTTGTCAGCGCCAATGCTTGTTCCTTCAAAAACGTTTCCGTCTTCAAGAATTAGAAATGCTTTCATCGTACCACCTTTACACCTTTCGTATTTAATTGCTAAAAAATTTCAAAAAAAAACACAGCCAAGCATAGTGGTAGTGCTTTTTCATCTCAAATTGTAAAAAGTTTATCATAAATTGCCCTCTATTTCAACCCTTTAATAAATATTAGGCAAATTAAATACAATAAGTAAATTTTCAGACACTTTCTTCATATAATAATAGCAAATCCTTACAGGAATAAAATATGTACAAAATAATGCAGGATTCTCCCGATGAAGGCGAACTTAGAATAGATGTAACAGCATCCGATGGCAGTCCAATAGAGGGTGCCACTGCCGATATATCCTATCTTGGTGACCCTGAAAATATTCTTGAAGAGCTCCGTACCGATTCAAATGGTCAGACTGACACAATTACTCTGCCAGCCCCTCCTGAGGAATACAGTCAGGAGCCTGGTTTTGAACAGCCCTATTCTCAGTATGTCATTATTATTCGTTATCCGGGTCTTGCACCCATCTCTATTAATGGCACAGATATTTTTTCCGGACGTCTCTCTATTCAGGATGCAAGGCTTGAGGCTCTGGCTACCGACCCAAATGGGGAGGTAATTATCATTGGACCTAATACGCTCTATGGTGATTACCCGCCTAAAATACCTGAAAGTGAAATCAAACCAATCGAAGCCAGTGGAGAAATTGTTCTAAGCCGTGTTGTTGTTCCGGAAACCATTATTGTTCACGATGGTGTTCCATCAGATTCAACTGCCCAGGATTATTACGTTCCATATACGGACTACATTAAAAACGTGGCCTGCAGTGAAATCTACCCTACCTGGCCTGAGGAAACCATACGGGCCAATGTTATTGCCATTAATTCTTTTACTCTTAATCGAATTTATACCGAGTGGTACCGGAACAGAAACTATAATTTCAATATAACCTCTTCCACTGCTTATGACCATAAGTGGATTCGGGGCCGTAATTTTTTTGACAGCATTTCAATCATTGTTGATGAGATATTTGCCGAGTATGTTTCAAGACCTAATGTAAAGCAGCCGATACTTACCCAATACTGCGACGGCAGAAGAACAACCTGCTCAGGTATGAGCCAGTGGGGCTCTAAGTACTTAGGAGATGACAATTTCTCTGCTCTGCAGATACTTCGTAATTATTATGGAAGCTCCATATACCTTAACACTGCCGAGGAGATTTCAGGTATTCCATCCTCCTGGCCAGGTTACACTCTTACAATTGGCTCCTCCGGTGAAAAGGTACGTACAATACAGGAACAGCTTGACGTAATCAGAGATACCTACAGCAATATTCCGTCCCTCACTGTTGACGGAGTATATGGTCCGCAGACTGCTGCAGCCGTAAGCCAGTTTCAGAAAATATTTGACCTGCCTGTAACTGGAGATGTGGATTACCGCACCTGGTACAAAATATCCCAGCTGTATGTTGCACTGGCGCGGTTAGCCGAACTGTAAAAGCAGCCCAGAGGGACGGTTCTGCCGGCACATTTCTGTGCCGGCAGAACCGTCCCTCTGGACTACATCATTTTTTCTTGTTACTAGTATACATAAGTGCTGCCACCGCTGATGTAAATGGTACCGTAAGTATTATTCCCATAGTTCCTGAAATACCCCTCATAATCTCAATTCCAATTGAATACAGGTTGAGAAACTGGTGCGTCTGATATGAATAAGCATAAATAATCATTATTACATTTAATGAGCTTCCAACAAATGCAAGAATCAATGTATTTGACATGGTACCAATCATATCACGCCCAATATTCATTCCTGATTTGAACATTTCCATGAAAGTCATATTTCTGTTCTTATCATGAAGCTCATTAAGTGATGTAGACACTGACATTGCAACATCCATAACAGCTCCAAGAGATGCAATAAGAATTCCGGAAAAAAGCATTCCGCCCACGTCCAGCTTGCTGCTTTGAGATATATACATCATAGTCTCAATGTCGTCCACATTATGCCCATTAATATGTCCAAAATGTCCAAAAAGTGTTGCAATGATTCCGGCAATAATTACGCCGCATAACGTACCCGCTATTGCCGCAGCAGATTTTTTACTTACATCTGCAATCAAAAGCATCGTTATAACAGTTATTAATATTACAGAAATGACCGCTGCAAGAAATGGTGAACAGCCAACATACATTAATGGTATATACATCATAATAATAACAATGAAAGTAAACACCAACGCCAAAATAGAGTTAAAGCCTTTCTTTTTGCCACCTATAAGCCACATCAGTCCAAGAAAAACACATACTAATACAGCTGTCTCAGTTTCTCGGTCATAATTATATACATTACCGGCAATACTGCCATTATATTCACTTATATTTACAATTACCTTTGTTCCGATTTTACAATATGCACCGTACAAATATCCATTCATACTTGTAGCATCAATTGTCCTGCCCTTATAATTACCTGATTTAACCAGCAAAGTAACCCTCTGGGAGGTTCCATCTGCATCAGATGTTCCTCCCTGAAGGTCACTATTCTCTACTGCTGTCACCACTGCTCTGGCGTATTCCGAACCGTCATTTGCAAGAAGTGGTGTTTTAGTTATTCCTTTGTTAAAAAGAATGATTGCTGCAATAATTCCAAAAACTATCAGGTATTTACCGATATTCTGAATTACTGTTCTTCGCAATTATCTTCCTTCTTTCTTGTTACCATGAAGATTCCAGCTCCAAGTGCTATAGCAAGTGCTGCATATACACCAGCCATATTTTTCTCACCTGAGTTTACATCTTCTTTATTAGATGGGTTACCGCTATTTGTTGTACCTGTACTCTTAGCTACAAGTCCTGTAATTGCATCATTAACTGCCTTCTGAGCTTCAATGATTGTAGCAGAATCTACAATAGGTGCATCCTCACCATTAAACTGTGTATAGATTGTCTTATCAAGAAGTGTTGAGAAGCCTTCCTTAAATCTGTTATAATTGGTTACCTTACCATCTAACCAGTTTTTAGCTGAATCATCCCCATTAGTGGTCTTATCCTTAACTGAACCATATCCGCTGACTACATCATCATCTGTTCCAAAGGTTGTTGAGATTGTAGTAAGACCTGTATCTGCTGTTGTTGTATATGAAGCAATAAGACTCTTAAGTGCCTTTGCAGCATCTGTTAATTTCTTAACACTGGCATCTGTATATTTGCTGGTATCAATCTTGTCTGCTTTAGCAACTGTCTCCTCAGCACTCTCATTAGCTGTGGTCTTCTTAATTGTAAAATCATCAGCATATCTGTTACCATTGTAATCATAGGTCTTAAGTGTTAATGAATCTGATGTAAAATCAATTGTTGAGAATGATGGTAATGCTGCATTAGACCTGTCAGCAATATAATATGGTGTATAGTTTAAAAGTGTATAATACTTTGAACCTGAGCCTGAACCAGTTGTAATATATAAGGTTCCTTCTGGGTCTGTAACTGAACCAGATGTAATATCATAATCAATTACGTTGCCATCAAGTATCTGATATGATCTTGAATATGTATGGTCATGTCCTGTAAGACAGATGTCGATGTCGAACTCATCCATAAGTGGTGCAAATACTACTCTGTTAGCTGTTGCATCTGAATCTGCATGTGGTGAGCCTGCACCGTAAATGTCACTATGGAATGTTACTACCTTCCATGCTGCATCCTCATTGCTTGCAACTGCTTTTTCAAGAAGCTGTCTGTGTTCCTCCTGATTACGGTTGTTGCTGTTGATGCTTATAATAAGTACATCTCCGTAGGAGAAATAGAAATCTCCACCAGCCTCAGTCTTTCCTAACTCACTTGCATTGGCATTGTTAAAATGCTGTGTATAATCAACACCATCTCTATCATGGTTACCAATTGTTGCAGCTATAGGAAGGCTTCTGAATGCCTCTGGATAAAGATATCCGGCATATTCGCTTTCTTTAATCAGTTTATCTGCATCGCTTGAAATATTCTGGTTAATCTGGTCACCTGCTGATATTAAGAATGCAGCATTAGGACATACTGTTAATGCTCTTTCCATAGTAAGGTTCCAGTTGTATGTATCTCTTGCTACATCAGTATCATCAACTGTTCCCTGACCATTAGAACCTGAAGCTCCAATCTGTGGGTCACCAGTAAGAATAACTGAGAACTTGTCAGATGCCTGAGCTGTATATTCATATGTACCAGACCAGCTTGTTGTATCTTCTGTGTAATTATCTGTATACTGATATATATAATTCTTTCCAGCCTCAAAATATCCCTCAACAGATACCTTGTTAGAAGCTGCATATGTATTTCCCTGAACATTGCTTGCTGTAATTGCTGTTGCAGTTCCTTTAACAACCTTAGCTGCTGACTGCTTGCCCTCTTCATATACTCTTACTGCTGGGGTTCCTTTTGCTACTGAATACCATGCAAAATTAAGGTCTGCCTCTGTCTTACCAGGTGCTAGTGCACAAAGTCCTGAGTTCTCCCTTGCTTGGGCATCCCAAACGTTGGTCTTCCATGAGGTATAAGTAGTATTACTGCTGCCTGTAGTATCTCTGAATGTTGAAACCTCTCCATCAAGCTCACCCTGATTAGAAATGGTATCATAACCAAATGCAGATACGCCAAGTGTAGAAATAGCCAGTGCTGATGCTACAGCCATTGTTGCGGCTTTTCTAAGAATGTTTTTTGTTTTTCTCATTACGTTTCTTTCCTCCTTATTGTTAGTCTTGATTGACTACACTGGAAAGTGTACATAACCAATGTAAAAGCCAAACACCAATTATGGTAAAATAAAAGTAAAAATTGTGAGAAATGTGTGACGGGAATGTGATGTTTTTTTATTAATTTAGACATAAACTTCATTTCATGTTAAACTGTTGCTACAAGTGAGGTATTATGATGAAGAAAAATTACAAATTTACAATTGCGTATGATGGTTCAAGATTCTATGGCTGGGAGCATCAGCCTAACACTGATATGACCATACAGGGCAAAATAGAAACAGTCCTTGCCCGAATGGTTGATGCACCAGTTGAGGTAATTGGATGCGGAAGAACTGATGCAGGTGTTCATGCAAAAGCAATGATTGCCAATGCATTTATGGATACTCCTATGACCACAGACGAGATTCGTGATTATATGAACCAGTATCTGCCGGATGACATATGTATTAATGAGGTCAGGGAGGCAGGTGAGCGTTTTCACAGCCGATATAATGCACTGGGTAAAACCTACTGCTATACCTGTTACGTTGGACCACTCAAACCTGTATTTGACCGTAAATATGTGTATGTTCTGGAGGAGTCTCCGGATATTGGTAAAATGCAGGAAGCCGCCCAGTATCTCATGGGCGAACATGATTTTGCAAGCTTTTGCAGCAATCCCAAGATGAAGAAATCAACAGTCAGGAAGGTTGATAAGATTGAAATCGCAAGAAAAGGTCAGTATATTACCCTAACCTTCCATGGAACAGGCTTTTTACAGCATATGGTCAGAATACTTACCGGTACACTCCTTGAGGTTGGATATGGCAAAAGAACCCCTGAAAGCATGCCGGAATTAATTGAAGCAAAAAAACGTGCGCTTGCAGGAATTACAGCCCCTGCCTGTGGTCTTTGTATGCTGCAGGTAGATTATCACTGATTATAATAACCCAAAAGACCGGGAATTCTTTACTTGAATTTCCGGTCTTTTCTATATAATCCAGTGCAGAGAATAATTACACCGAAAGATATTTTTTAATTATTTCATTGCTCAGTTCGTCCATTTTTCCACTTGCCACAACGGAACCCTTCTGTATAATAACAAAGTCTTCGGCCAGTCTTCTTGCAAATTTCAAATTCTGCTCAACAACAGCAATAGTAATTCCTGTTTCAGTTCCGATTTTCTTAAGAATGTCAGCTATCTCCATAACAACATTGGGTTGTATTCCCTCTGTTGGTTCATCCAAAAGAATCATTTTAGGTTCTCCCATAAGACATCTTGCAATTGCAAGCTGTTGCTGAAGTCCTCCTGAAAGGACACCACCGTTTCTGTTCATATGAACTCTAAGTGCAGGAAAGTACCCAAGCACCCATTCCTTTTTCTTTTCAATGTCAATTCCCTTATGCCCCATTGCTCCTAATTCAAGATTCTCATTAACTGTCATGAGAGGAATTATCTCTCTCCCCTGAGGAACATATCCAAGACCCTCAAGAGAACGTCTAAATGTCTTCATTTTAGTAATGTTCCTACCATCAAACATTAATTTGCCTGTGGACATTGGAAGTATACCCATAGCACTTTTTAAAAAGGTTGTTTTGCCGACTCCATTGCGCCCAAGAATTGCGGTTCTGCTTCCCTCCTTAATATGGATTGACAGATTGTTGATTACCTTACTTTTTCCATAGCTTACATTAACGTCTTTTGCTTCTAACATATTGTTCACCTCAATCCTCTTTCAGATATACTGCTACTACCTCTTCGTTATTCTGTACCTCTTCCAAAGTTCCCTCTGCAAGAAGCTTTCCATAATTAAGAACAGTAACATACTCTGCCACCTGTCTGACAAAATCCATATCATGCTCTACCACAATAAGTGTATGTTCTCCTTTTAGCTTCTTAATCATCTCTCCGGTTTTATAGGTCTCATCAGCTGTCATTCCGGCTGTTGGTTCATCAAGAATTATAAGTCTTGGGTTTTGTGCAACTACCATTCCTATTTCAAGCCACTGCCTCTGCCCATGGGATAAATCACTTGCCATGAAATGACGGTATTCGTAAAGGTCTATCAGCCTCAATATTTCACTCACTTTTTCCTTAAAGGCACGTGTTTTATGAAAAAAAACACAGGCAGCTATGCTTGCATAGCCCTCCATTGCAATTTCAATATTTTCCTTAACAGACATATTATCAAATACATTAGGTCCCTGAAATTTACGTCCAATATGATAATTTCTTGTTATCTCCGTAGTTGACTTTCCTGTAATATTATGTCCGTCAAAGAAAACCTTTCCGGCAGTAGGCACCGTTTTTCCAGTTACAAGATCCATAAAGGTTGTTTTACCTGCTCCATTTGGCCCGATAATTACACGAAGCTCACCATTATATATTTTCATGTTAACATCCGTCAGTGCCTGAAATCCATTAAATTCTACTGAAAGGTGGGATACCTCCAGAAGTACTTTTTCTTTGTCACTCATGAGCTTCACCCTCCTTCATCAGAATATGTTCCTTACGTTTCCTGTCCTTATATTTTTGCTGTACATCAATGATTGTTCCAACAATTCCTTTAGGAATAATAAATACAATAAGCAGAATTACAATTCCAAGCACAAGCTTCCAGTATTGGGCAAAATCAGCCGATATTCCGGAGAACAGTGAATTAAGTCTTGTCTCTGCAATCTGTAGCACCAGTGTGCCAACCATAGCCCCTGTCAGATTACCTCTTCCTCCAACTGCTACCCACACAAGCACCAGCGTTGCAAGATTGATACCTACAGCTGTAGAATTAATACTGCCTTGTGTTCTTACATACAGCACTCCTGCCAATCCGGCCATCATTCCTGTTATTACATATATAAGCATTTTAAATGCTGATGGCTTATATCCAAAAAATGTAAGTCTGCTTTCGTTCTCACGTACAGCCGTAAGCACCTTGCCAACTCTGGAATTAACAATAAGGAGCATTCCTGTTAAGTAACAAATGACAGATTTGCAAAAAATGAGTGT
>CAYTWF010000008.1:0-62276 GCA_964441705.1 uncultured Butyrivibrio sp. | reverse complement strand
AAAATAAGTCTATAGCCTCTATGATTGAGGTCTATAAACTTATAATACGAGGAGATATGAGACATGGAAAAAGAACTAACACTTGAGAAGTTTGAAGAGGCTTCCGAAAGAGTCAAGGAGGTAACACTGGAGACAAGACTTGTATACAGTGAATACTTCAGCAATCAGACAGGCAATAAGGTATATTTTAAGCCGGAGAATATGCAGTATACCGGAGCCTACAAGGTAAGAGGCGCATATTACAAGATTAGCACCCTTACACCTGAGGAAAGAGAAAAAGGACTTATAACAGCATCAGCTGGCAACCACGCTCAGGGAGTCGCATATGCTGCTAAAATATACGGAGCAAAGGCTACAATCGTTATGCCAACCTCCACACCTATTATTAAGATTAACAGAACCAAGAGCTATGGCGCAGACGTAGTTCTTTATGGCAATGTATATGATGAGGCCTGTGAATACGCACTTAAGCTTGCCAAGGAGAAGGGCTACACCTTTATCCATCCATTTGATGACCTGGATGTGGCAACAGGACAGGGAAGCATTGCAATGGAGATTATCAAGGAGCTGCCAACTGTTGACTATATTCTTGTGCCAATCGGCGGAGGCGGACTTGCAACAGGTGTATCAACACTTGCCAAAATGCTTAATCCTAAGATTAAGGTTATTGGAATTGAGCCTGCAGGCGCTGACTGTATGAAGGAGTCAATTAAGAATGGCAAGGTAACAACACTTCCATCAGTTAATACAATTGCCGATGGTACTGCTGTTAAGACCCCTGGAAGCAAGATTTTTCCATATATCCAGCAAAATATAGACGATATAATTACAGTTGAGGATGACGAGCTTATAGTTGCATTCCTTGATATGGTTGAGAATCATAAGATGATAGTTGAGAATTCAGGACTGCTTACAGTTGCAGCACTTAAGCATATGAATGTTACCAATAAAAAAATCGTATCAATATTAAGCGGCGGTAATATGGACGTAATCACAATGTCCTCTGTTGTACAGCATGGACTTATTCAGAGAGGAAGAGTATTCTCAATGTCAGTACTTCTTCCAGATAAGCCAGGTGAGCTTCTTAAGGTTGCCAAGATTATTGCAGATGCCAAGGGCAACGTAATCAAGCTTGAGCATAACCAGTTTGTAAGTATTAACCGTAACGCTGCTGTTGAGCTGAAAATAACACTTGAGGCATTTGGTGTTGAGCATAAGAATGAGATTCTTGATGCAATGACCAAAGCCGGCTATGAGCCTAAGCTTATACAGACAAGCTTTTAAATAATTATGGAACCCGCCATATGCGGGTTCTAAGTATTTTACGGAGGAAACCATGGAAGGGAAAGCAAAGGTAAGAAACAGGCTGTCACAGACACAGTTTCTTGTAATAGGATTTTTTCTTATAATAGCACTTGGAACAATATTGTTAATGCTTCCGATTTCTTCAAAGTCCGGTACATCAACGCCCTTTTTAAGCAGTCTTTTTACAGCGGTAAGCTCTACCTGTGTAACAGGACTTATAGTAGTTGATACATTTACACATTGGACAATATTTGGACAGATTGTTATTCTGTGCCTTATTCAGGTTGGAGGACTTGGATTCATTACAATTGGTGTCCTGTTCTCACTTGTTCTCAGACGTAAGATTGGAATCAAGACCAGAGGACTTATGCAGGAAAGTGCCAATGCTCTTAAGCTTGGAGGCGTAATTAAGCTTGCCAAAAAGATTGTAAAGGGAACCTTTCTGTTTGAGGGAGCCGGTGCGCTGATTCTGACAATACGCTTTACATTTGATATGGGACCATTAAAGGCAATATATTACGGAATATTTCATTCGGTATCTGCTTTTTGTAATGCAGGCTTTGACCTTATGGGATATCAGGGCGAATATAATTCTCTCGTCAGCTACGTGAATGACCCGGTAATTAATATAGTTATTATGGCATTAATTGTCATTGGTGGTATTGGATTCATTGTGTGGGACGATATCAGCACCAACAGATTGAAATTCAGAAAATACACATTACAGACGAAAATCGTTCTATGCACAACCCTTGCACTGATATTAGGCGGAGCGCTGCTGTTCTATGTAGTGGAATACAACAACACAATGTCTGGAATGAGCACGGGAAGCAGGATATGGGCGTCGCTGTTCTCGTCGGTAACAGCCAGAACGGCTGGCTTTAACACCGTTGATACAGGACAGCTTAGTGGAGCCTCCAAGCTCCTCACAATTATTCTTATGTTCATTGGCGGCTCGCCGGGCTCAACTGCCGGTGGAATTAAGACTACCACCATATTTGTGCTTATGGCAAGCCTGTGGGCACTGATAAGCAGAGGCAGAGGTAATGGTGGTGTGTTTAGAAGAAGATTTGAGGATGATGCAGTAAGAAAAGCAAGTACAGTTGTTGCACTTAATCTTTTACTTGGTCTGGTAGCATGCTTTGCGATTCTTGCAATAGACAGTCTGCCATTTGAGGATATTATGTTTGAGGTATTCTCAGCAATTGGAACAGTTGGAATGTCCACAGGAATTACAAGAAGTCTTGGAACAGCCTCCAGAGTAATTGTAGCGGTATTAATGTTCTGTGGACGAATAGGAAGCTTATCCTTTGCATTGTCATTCCTGCAAAAGAAAAAAGTAGCCCCTGTGGTATATCCGCAGGAAAAGGTATCTATCGGATAGACTGGTATGAGGAGGGGCCCGGCGAAGCTGGGAAGAGTCCTGATACCCAATCAACTGGTATGAGGAGGGACCCAGCGAAGCTGGGAAGAGTCCTGATACCCAATAAAATAGTATGAGTTCTGATACTCGAAACAAAGTATATTAGAAAGAGGAAGAAAATGAAATCATTTTTACTTATTGGTCTTGGCAAATTCGGACATCATCTATGCATGAATCTTGCCAAATATGACTGCGAAATTCTTATTATTGATAAGGAGGAGGATATGATTGAAGACCTTCTTCCTTATGTTACCAATGCAAAGGTTGGTGACTGTACGAACCCGGAGGTTCTTCAGAGTCTGGGAGTTGCTAATTTTGATGTATGCTTTGTGTGCATGGGAGACAATTTCCAGAGCTCCCTTGAGGTAACAAGTCTGGTAAAGGAGATGGGGGCACGAAAGGTAGTAAGCCGTGCAGCCAGAGATATTCAGGCAAAGTTCCTGCTTAGAAATGGTGCGGATGAGGTAATATACCCTGACAGAGATATTGCTGAACGTGTTGCCAAGAGGTTCAGCAAAGAAAATATATACGATTATGTTGAGCTGGATTCTGAATATGCAATATATGAGATTCCTCCGTTCCCAGAGGTAATTGGCAAGACAATTAAAGACTCTAATTTCAGGGCAAGGTATGACGCCAACATAATTGGAATTAAGAAGGATGGAAGAACAAAGATGATGCCGGCGGCAGATTATGTGTTCAAGGTTGATGAGCATCTAATTGTGGTAGGAAAGAGCAAGGCACTTGATAAAGTAATTGAATAATTTTTTTATGGCCCTGTATGAAATTGTCAAAAGACAGTTAGAATTTCATATAGGGCTTTTATATTAAAAAAATAAAAACAAAGTTAAACGATAAATATAATTATAACTTTGCATTGACAGAAATTCATAAATAAGATACAGTATGTACATAATAGTATAATATAAAATATAAATATACATGGAAATAATTACTTTATCGATTAACTTTATACATAACTGTATATGTATTTATAATTGTGTATGTACTTGGGAATACACACACAAGAAAAATATAGGATATTTGGGTAAAATGTGTTACACAGGAAGGGGTTCTTGTACATACAATATATTTGCATGCTGTCTTTTTTACTCATAATTTTTTTCAATTATTCCCTGTTTTAGATGAATCAGTAATTGGTTTAATTAATTTGATATGACACAGAGTTTTCTGTTTCATAAATATAATCCAAAAGGAGATAAGACATGAAAAAAACGCGAGTATTTTTTTTCACAGTAATGTTGATGCTTGTAGCATTAACAGGAACGGTAATGGGGGCGACCGAAAGCAAAAATGTCCGTGGACAAATCTACACGTATCAAAAAACGGGAACTCGTATTATTTTTACAGCAGCGTCGGCAGTAAAAACGTGTTGTTATTCAACTGTATTTAACAAAACAAACACTACGTTAAATTGTGCTGCAAGCGTAAGAGAATACGTATATGATGAAGGTTGGAGACCGGAGTGGCGTACAAGATCAAATATTAGTTCAGGATTAATTGTAAGTAGCCCTGTATATCCTAGATATGCTGATAGCTACACAAGATACTTCTTGCATTTCGGAGGTTGCTATGTGTCACCTACAGCAACATCACCATTTGAATCATATTCTTTTAAAGCAAATCAATACTATTAAAGGAGACTAAATCGTTGATTCATTATATATTTCAGAATCTAAGAAGTAATATAAAAAAAGAAAGGTTTTTCCTGCTGTTAATAGCATTGGTTCAGATTGTTTCAGTTATAGTAATATTATTGTCCTATGGTCTAATTAATCATTTTAACACCAAGGTTAATGAGGTTGAGGGTACATCTTTACATTTTTCATTTGAAGTAATGGATGATAGCAGGATGGGACGTGATGAAATATATAATTTCTATGGCGATATAGCATCTGAGCTGGAAGACAAGCTTGATTATCTGTTTGTTATGGGTCTGTATGATGGTAATAAGATTATGACAGCAGCGGGGTATACTAATGGCAGATATGATTTATCAAGATATTTTTCTGATATAGTATTCCCCTTCTGCTCAGGTAATATGTTAACTAATGATATGGTTGATAATGCAGAGAAGACTGTTATCGTAACCAAAGATGTTACAGAGAAGTCTTTGCTTTATATTGGAGAACAGGAATATTCTGTTGTTGGCTATTATGACGATGGCTCTATGGAGTCTGCTTTATATTGCCCTTATACAGCATTACCTGATATGGAAAGCTATGTATATACCAGTTTCTTTTTAACCAAGCCATTAACTCAGACACAATATAATCTGATTAAAGCTTCCTGTAATAATAATTTTCATGGCAAGGTAACGATGCCGGAGTTTGATGGAATTGCCAATGATACGGATTACCGTGTGTATAGCAATATGATATTTCTTATAGCTGTAATGGTATTAATATGTGGCATGAATTATTGCGTAATATATCAGTATCTTCTTGAAAAGAACAAGAAAGCCTTTTCGGTTTTTAGAATATGTGGATGTACCAGAGGAAGGGCAATGTTTGGATATATGACAGAAATGATGGTGGAGTCCCTTATATTTTTTGCTATTGGTGCGGTAATATTTGCCAGATTGGTATTTCCAATGGCATCATCCATGTTTGAATATATTAAATATTATTACAGTCCAGGTACTTATTGGTACTTTCTCGTTATATATATTTTGGTGCTTTTTATTACATATATGATTCAGATACGAAAATTTGTATCACCTACACCAGCAAAACTGATTAAGGAGGTGTAGGATGATTACATTAGGTTTTAACGAATTCCTGCACAATATAAGGAAGAATATACTTGTTATAGTTCAGATGATACTTGTATATGTCGTATGTATATACGCAGTATCAATAATAGCTGAGCAGCTTAAAATGTATAATACGGCAAGTGAATTTATTGATAATTCAGGAGTGATGATTACCAATGGAAGAGCCTGTGATATGTGTACAACAGAAGAAAATGCCCTGGAACAGCTTATTGATAAGCTGGAAGCAGTAGATAACATAGAATATGTACCATATTACAGAGGCTCATATGAACAAAATGCAGAATATGAAGTGATTATGGCAAAGGACAGCTATAGGATGAAGCTGGACTCTGGAAAATGGTGTGATAATGGTCACTCTAAGGATGGAGAAATCAGGGCTGTAGTATGCAGCGATACAGGTATACATATAGGAGACCTTGTAACAGTGGGTGAATACAGCTATAGAATTACGGGAACCTTTAGTAAAAAAGAAATGGTGTATGGGCATCTGTCCTCTCATAATGATGCTAATTATCAGATGCTGTTTAATACCTTTGATAATATAAAGTCAGCCTCGGCTGTAAATGAGTTCAAAAACCTGTTCGTGGCGTCACATGAGGATATGGAAAGAGAAATGTCGGGATATTATGCTATGTGGATGGTAATTGACTATGACGATAATATATCTGTACAGGATACTGAGTATAACAGCAGGGTGCTTGCGGATGAGTATGACCTGTACCTTCAGCGGGATTACCTTAATTGCAGTGATATCTATGAATATTCAAAAACATTAATTACAATAAAAGTAATGCCGGTTATAGCTGCTTTTACTGTGATATTTATCCTTTCTCTTATAAGCCTTATAACAACAAGCGCAGTTACAGTTTCGTATGAAAAATACAATTATGGAATATATTTTATCACTGGAAACAGCTGGAAAAACACAACAATCCTTGCTCTTATACACTGGGGAATAGAGGCAGTGGTGGCTTTGATATTAGCAGTGTGCGGATTCCTGATTATCAGCAGAATAGGACCTTTAAGCCACACGCAGCTGTCATTTAGTATATGGCATGTAATTGCAATAGCTGGAATAATGATGATACAGCTTTTTCTTGCAACAATTATGCCATACAGAATGTTAAAAAATATGGAACCGATAGAAATATTTAAGAAAGCAGAAAGGTAGAAGGATTATGATTGAAATAGCAAATTTACATAAAACATATAATATTGGCAAGCAGAATGCCTTTCATGCTCTGAAGGATGTATCTATCAATATTCCTGACGGAGAGATGACTGCAATTATAGGTAAATCAGGTGCGGGAAAGTCTACATTAATGCATATTCTTGGATGTATAGATAATTTTGAGCAGGGCAAGTATATACTTAATGGGCAGGATGTGTCCTCCTTTGGAGAGAAGAAGCGAGCGATAGTCAGAAATTGTGAAATAGGTATTGTACTACAGGATTTCGCATTGGTAGATAATTATTCAGTAATTGAAAATGTAATGATTCCGTTATTTTTTTCACAAAAACGTGTTAAAGGATACGATAAAAAGAAACGAGCAATGAATGTTCTTGAAATGCTTGGTATTGGTGAGTTGGCCAATAAACAGGTAAATAAGCTGTCAGGTGGACAGAAACAGCGTGCTGCAATTGCAAGAGCCATGGTAAATAATCCGGGAATCCTGTTGGCAGATGAGCCAACTGGCGCGCTGGATGTTAAGACCTCTGAGGAGATTATGGAGGTTTTTACAAAGCTCAATGAAGCGGGAACTACAGTTATAATTATTACTCATGATATGGATGTGGCGTCAAAATGTCAAAGAGTAATAGAAATAAGGGACGGAGAAATTGCTGTATAAAAAAATATTTACATGTTAAGTATTTTTACTTGACATCATGGCTCACTTAGTGTATCATACATCAAGTGAGCTGATTTTTGCAGCTTTTTAGGTGATGTATTAATGGAAAAGATAGTAGAACAGGCAATTTTATATGATTTCTATGGTGCACTGCTTAATGAACACCAGAGAACGATTTTTGAGGAGTACGTACTTGATAATCTTTCCCTTAGTGAGATTGCTGAGGAGAGAGGCATAAGCCGTCAGGGAGTACACGATTTGATTAGAAGAATTGATAAGTCACTTAACAGCTACGAGGACAGACTTCATCTGGTTAAGAAGTTTATGGCAATTAAGGACAAGGTTAATGAGATTAACATGCTGTCCCGTTCAATGACCTCTGACAAGGATAGAAGGCTGGCTAATCAGATAGTAACAATTACAGACCAAATAATAGATGAGTTATAGGAGTTTTTGATGGCTTTTGACAGTTTATCAGAAAAATTACAGAATATATTTAAGAACCTTAGAAGCAAGGGAAGACTTACAGAAAGTGATGTTAAGGCAGCACTTAAGGAAGTCAAGATGGCACTGCTTGAGGCAGATGTTAACTTTAAGGTAGTTAAGCAGTTTGTTAACACAGTTAATGAGAGAGCTGTTGGACAGGATGTTATGACAAGTCTTACACCTGGACAGATGGTAATCAAGATTGTTAACGAAGAGATGGTTAATCTCATGGGCAGCGAGACTACAGAGATTGCTTTTCGTAAGGATGGCAGACCAACGGTCATTATGATGGCAGGTCTTCAGGGTGCTGGTAAGACTACTACCACAGCTAAGATTGCCGGCAAGCTTAGAGAGAAGGGCAAGAGACCTTTACTTGCAGCCTGTGATGTATACAGACCGGCAGCTATTAAGCAGCTGCAGATTAATGGTGAGAAACAGGGCGTTCCCGTATTTGAGATGGGAGATAATAATAAGCCTGTTGACATAGCAAAGGCAGCAATTGCCCACGCAGAGAAGAATGGTAACAATGTAGTAATACTTGATACCGCTGGACGTCTTCATGTAGATGAGGACATGATGAAGGAGCTTCAGGAGATTAAGGAAAAGGTAGAGGTATTCCAGACACTGCTTGTTGTTGATGCAATGACAGGTCAGGATGCAGTTAATGTTGCAACCTCCTTTAATGACTTAATCGGAATAGATGGAGTAATACTTACCAAGCTTGATGGCGACACAAGAGGTGGTGCTGCATTATCAATAAAAGCCGTTACAGGCAAGCCTATACTGTATGTTGGTATGGGAGAGAAGCTGTCTGACCTGGAACAGTTCTATCCGGACAGAATGGCTTCAAGAATTCTTGGCATGGGAGATGTGCTTACACTTATTGAGAAAGCACAGGCTAACATTGACGAAGAGAAAGCCAAAGAGATGGAGAGAAAGCTTAAGAAGTCAGAATTTGACTTCAATGACTATCTTGAATCCTTTAAGCAGGTTAAGAAGCTTGGCGGTCTCGGAAGCGTAATGAACATGATGCCGGGAATGAATGCACAGATGAAGGGCGCCGCAGATAATGTGGACGATAAGCAGCTTGACAGAATAGAGGCAATTATCTATTCCATGACACCTGCTGAGAGAGGTAATCCGGCTCTCCTTAATCCTTCACGTAAGAATCGTATTGCCAGAGGTGCAGGCGTTGACATCGCAGAGGTCAACAGACTTGTAAAGCAGCAGGAGCAGATGAAGAAAATGATGAAGCAGCTCCCTGGCATGATGGGTGGCAAATTTGGTAAAAAAGGTAAATTCAAATTTCCTTTTTAAATACATTTACAGCTAATGATCAAGGAGGTGAAATTAACAATGGCAGTTAAAATCAGATTAAGAAGAATGGGTCAGAAGAAGAATCCTTTTTATAGAATTATTGTTGCTGATTCAAGAGCACCAAGAAACGGCAGATTCATCGATGAAATTGGAACATACGATCCTAACACAGATCCAAGTACATTTAATGTTAATGAGGAGCTTGCTAAGAAGTGGCTTGCAACTGGAGCTCAGCCAACAGAGGTAGTAGGTAAAATCTTCAAGCTTGCTGGTATTGAAAAATAATCCGGAAGCATCAGGAGGTAATTCAGATGAAGGAGTTAGTTGAAGTTATTGCAAAAGCACTTGTTGATAACCCTGATGAAGTAGTAGTTACCGAAACCGTAAAAGATAAGGCAACAGTTCTTGAACTTAGAGTTGCCCAGTCAGACATGGGAAAAGTCATCGGAAGACAGGGCAGAATTGCCAAGTCAATTCGTGCGGTAGTCAAAGCTGCTGCAACAAAGGAAGACAAGAAAGTTATTGTTGACATCATGTAACAACCAGAGGCTGTCCAGTATAATGGGCAGCTTTTTCTTGCGCAATAAGCTAGCATGCAGAAATCGTGCTTGCACGAATTTCTATATGCTGGCCAATGGACACTGAGCCGCCAGGCGAAGTGACCCGTTGCTAATCGAGTAGGAGCCAGCCTACTCGATTGCAGTCAGCCGAAAAAAGGAGGCAATATGGACGATTTATTAAGAGTAGGGGTTATTACTTCAACCCATGGAATTGCAGGAGAGGTTAATGTATATCCGACAACAGACGACCCTGCAAGATTTAAACAGCTTAAGAAATGTATTATGAAAACAACCCGCGGCGAATCAATTGACCTGGATGTGAAGTCCGTCAAATTCTTTAAAAATATGGTAATCCTTAAATTCGCCCAGTTTAACGATATTAATGAAGTTGAGAAATACAGAAAGGCAGAGCTTTATGTTACCCGTGAGAATGCGGTTAAGCTTGAAGAGGGACAGTATTTTCTCTGTGACCTCATAGGTCTTAAGGTTATTGATGAGGATAACAATACAATTGGTACGGTAACGGATGTTCTTCAGACAGCCGCCAATGATGTATATGAGATAACAGCTGAGGACGGACATGTATATCTTTTCCCTGGCATCAAGCAGTGCATACTTAATGTTGACCTGGAAAAAGGTATCATTAACGCTCATGTAATGAAAGGATTACTGGATTTATGATGAATTTTCATGTGCTTACTCTTTTTCCTGAAATGGTACAAAATGGTCTTAATACAAGTATTATCGGAAAGGCTGTGCAGAATGGTGCGATTACAATTGAAGCTACCAATATAAGGGACCATGCCCATAATAAGCATAATCATGTGGACGATTATCCCTATGGCGGTGGTGCCGGAATGGTTATGCAGCCTCAGCCGGTGTACGAGGCCTACGAGGCGGTTCGCAGTGCAATGAAGGGCAGTGTGCGTGTGATTTATATGACACCACAGGGAAAGGTGTTCAATCAACGAATGGCTGAGGAGCTTGCCAAGGAGGAAAATCTTATTTTCCTGTGTGGTCACTATGAGGGAATTGATGAAAGAGTTCTTGAGGAGATTGTTACTGATAATGTATCAATCGGTGACTATGTTCTTACCGGCGGAGAGCTTCCGGCTATGGTAATGATTGATGCAATATCGCGTAAGGTACCAGGTGTGCTAAGCAACGAGGAGTCCTCAGAGATTGAAACCTTTTATGATAATCTGCTGGAATATCCGCAGTACACAAGACCTGTGGAGTGGCATGATAAAAAGGTGCCGGAGGTTCTGCTGTCAGGTCATCATGGCAATATTGACCGTTGGCGGAGGGAAAAATCGCTGGAACGAACCAATGATTACAGACCGGACCTGCTTAATGAGGCTGTTCTTGGCAAGGACGATATGGAATATCTCAGAAAATATAAAACTGATAAATAAGAGACGGGAAACTGTCTCTTATTTGCATTCAGACCAATATATCTGCATTCAGACCAAAAGTATTGAGTTCTTCTGTTTATATAATATAATCATTTTTTTCGTAATATATTTAATCTGTGCAATTATATGTTTTTTATAGAATACCCGGTGTGTACGGCGTTAATTACTACAGCATTACTTGTAGGTATTCAGTATGGAATTAATAATACGGAGGTGGAGCATAGTGCTTAGGGTGGCAGTATGTGATGATGAACAACAGTGTATAGAGGGGTTAGTCAGTATAATTAATGATTACTGCGATACTAACAGACTTGAAAGAATAATAGAGACATTTACCTCTGGAACAGAGCTGCTTAAGCAGCCTGTTGAATATGATGTTGTATTTCTTGACATAGAGATGGATGTACTGGACGGAATTGAAATTGCAGATAGAATTCGTAAATATAACACTTTTGTACCAATTGTATATGTAACAGGCTATGGTAAATACTGGAAAACCGCATATAAGGTACACGCGTTTGAGTATTTGTCTAAACCCATTGATTACAGTGATGTATACAGGGTTCTTGATGATGTAATTAAGCTTAAAAAAAGAAATGAAGATAAAACTATTCTGCTTCAAAGTGAAGATGGAATAATTAAATTTGCTGAAACAGAAATAGTGTATTTTATTATTACAGGCAAAAGACAGCTTGTTCTCAGAACAACAGAGAAGGAAATACATATTAAAAACAGTTTAAATGAAATATATGACAAATTAAATCATGATATGTTCTATATGTGTCATAGAACCTGTATTATTAATTTTGCTCATGTTAAACAGCTTGAAAATGAGTATGACATAATAATGAGCACAGGTGAATTCTGCCCGTTATCGCAAAGAAAGAAGATAGAATTTATTGATAAAATAACAGATTTTTGCCAGAAAAGCGGGGGAATGATGATTTGATAATTTATTTAACAGGATTTGTCTGCACATTGATTTCTAACATATTAATATTTGCATGGATGAGAGAAATATATGGATGCAAATATAGAAACCCAATTATATATGTGATGGCATGTATTGTGATTACTGCCGTGGGCTGGGGTGTTTCGCTGCAAAATATTCCATTATTGAATTTCTTCCTTGCCTTTGGAACAATTAATGCAATTTCATTTCTGCTATTTCAACGTGATAATGTTAAGCTTCACATTATGTTATCGTATAATCTAATATATATCCTTATTTCACTGGGAGCTGATATTATCAGTGCATATTTTATGCTTATTCTCAGGGGAAATTCTCTATATGAAAATCTCGAAAATCAGTTGTACATGATTATAATGTATGCCATGAATATGGCAATTCTTATATTTCTATGGAGAATATTTATTATTGCTTTTTCTAAGAAAAAGATGAAAAACATAAGACTTAATGAGGCTCTGTTACAGGCTGCGTATTTTGCTTTTTCGGTTTTTGTTTTTCACAGCTTTGCAGGGAGTGCTACATCAAGAGAGGATGCAGTAAATGCAGTAATAATGATTGTTGGTTTCGTTATTATAGACTTTTTTATAGTACACGTTCTTAATAATTTATCCAGATTATATCAGGAGAGATATGAGCTGGAAAGCATCAGCAGACAAAACAGCATGCAGCTTGCTCATTATGTGGAACTTGATGAAAAATATGAAGAGACAAGAAAGCTGTTACATGATATAAAAAAACATTTTGACATTATTAATACTCTTAAGCAGGATGAGAAGGTATATGATTATAGTCAAAATCTGTTGGATACGGTGGAGAGAATTCAATCAGGGTTTAAATGCACTAACAGAATATTAAATGTAATAATTAATCAAAAATCAAAAGAAGCAGAAAGTAAAGGCATTAATGTTGAATTAAATGTAATGGATATAATGTTTGAATATATAGATGATATTGATATTACGGGTATCTTTGCAAATCTGTGGGATAACGCTATAGAAGCCTGTCAGAAGTGTGATGATTCTGCCAGGAAAATTGCTGTATCTATTCTTAAGTCTAATGGGCTGGATATGATTATTTTCACCAACAGCTATAATGGATTAGTCAAAAAGAATAATGGAAAAATAATTTCTTCAAAAAAATCTCATGATGGGCTGGGATTAGAGATTATATCAAATACAGTAAAAAAATATGACGGCACTATCCTTATTACCTCGGATAATGATATTTTTGGTATAAAAATAATATTTAACAGATAATGAATTGCATTCAGTCCCCAAAATACGGCGTTCAGACCAAATCCCTTGAAAAAAATACTATTAATTGTAGAATCAAAGTATATTAATTACATCTATTAAGACACAGTCATGGTAAGGAGATGGTTGAGATATGAGGAAAAAATGTATTATTTTCAGTATATGTTTAGTTTGCATTAGTGCAGGAATTGTATCGTTTATCACTTTGAAAAATAATCAGAAAAATAATAATAGCTATTCCTTATTGTACAATGGATGTACCTACAGAACAATTACAGAGGAAGAAAATTTCACTTCTATTCAGAAGAATATTATGGAACAATACGGTATATCAAATAACACCTCTGTAGATGAAGATATGATTGGTGAATATCTTGCGGATAATGAATATGATACAACTTATTATTCTGTCAAAGGTTTCAAGAACAATGATATAATAATTACATGTTATCATAATAATGGTAAGCATTATTATTTTGCCATAAAAGATACAACTATGTAAGCTGACAATAAATATAGCTAATTAATATTTAGGAGACTACATTATGGGAAAATCAATTAAAATGCAACTTAAATATACATTAGGACGAAAGAAGACCTTTATTGTGTTTATCATTATTATTTTATTTGTCCTTGCTAATATAATTACGAATCTCATAATGTATAATGGGATGGAACGCACTCAGATGTATTGTCCAGTTAAGCTGTCCTCTCTTTCTGAATGGACTGCTATTCATTATTATCTGTTGCAGTTCTATCCCTTAATTGTCATCGCGGCAACTTCCACATTGTTTATTGATGATTGCAATTCTCGAATGGTTAATTATATACAGTCACGAATTGGATATAGAAAGTATATTTATGGGAAAATAATATCTGTATTTATCCTTACAATGCTTTTGTTTACAATACCATTTATATTGGAGATAATAATATATCGCATAATAATACCTCTATGTGCTAATGGTGATCCAAGTGGCATGTCATATATTGAATCTCCAGTTTGGGATGAGAAATTTGTTTTATACAAATTGTTGTATTTTAACAGATATTTGTATGCCATAGTTATGATTGTATTTTTTGGAATTATTTCAGGAATTTTTGCAGTATTTAACATTGCCATATCAATGGTTGGCAGTATTAAATATAAGATTTTTACATACATACCGTTGTATGCATTATTTTATATGATATCTCTGATTACACAATTTATTAATAATATTCAATTTAAAACTAATTATTTGATTGTTTTAGGAATGTTCAAATATAAAGATGATTTATCTTACCCTGTTTATGGAGTATTCATTGCCATTGTATTAGCCATTAGCTTATGTATAGTCGAGATAAGAATCAGGAGAGGAAAGATTGTATGAAACAATACATAAGAATACTAATTTGCGCAGCGGTATTTGGAATAATCAATGCTCTTTTTATTCAACACAATATAGCGATTAATTTGTCTTCATTTATATTATATTTTGGCTTTGGAGAAACTTCACTAATACTGGGCTATGCAAGTAATTTTATGGAGATGTTTTTTCCATATTTGTTCTTTCATGTATTTGTGGGAACATATTTATATAGACATTTTTGCAGCGCCAGCATATATTATTTCTCCAGATGCTGTAACCGCAACAAATGGTATATATCAGAGGCTGTTAAGATGTTAATGCTTAGCTTCTCATATGTTGCTGTACTGCTGGGCTTCGGAATACTGACAACCAGTATTAATTGTAGGTTGACTTTTGATATTAGTGCAATAGGAATTTTAATTTATTATATTGTCATATTTACTTTGTTTTTGTTTTCTACAACACTATGTATTAATAACTTATCTATTTTATTTCATAGAAGCACTGGATTTGTCGTTGTTGAATCAATACTTGTATTTTTTATCAGTACCCTTTTCCTCACAGGAGAAAAGGTTATGAATTCTGATCCATCATTACCTCAATACAGATGGCTAATCGTTGGTAATCCAATAGCTTACCTTATATTAAGCTTTCATAGTTCTGCCATTAATAGCATTGACAGCATTATTAATACTAATGGAATGATATTTGATATTAATTATTCTGTATTGTTATTTGCAATTATTAGTATTATTGTTGTTGCTACAGGATTTCGTGCAGTTAATAAGCATGATTTCTTATATATTGATTATTGAGAAGGAGACATTATGCATCTATCTGTTAAAAATATATCAAAAAAATTAAAAAACAACCTGGTTATTGATAATGTAAGTCTTGAACTTGAAAGCGGTAATATCTACGGTTTTGTAGGTAAGAACGGCTCTGGTAAAACAATGCTTTTTAGAGCCTTGTCAGGTCTTATGCCATGTGATTCAGGTACAATCATCTATAATAACAAGACATTACATAAAGATTTTGCGGTCTTACCTCATCTTGGAATTGTAATTGAGAATGCAGGCCTTTACCCAGAACTTACAGGGCTTAACAATCTTCTAAATCTTGCCCAGCTTAATGGAATTGTTAATAAAGAAAAGATAATTAATACAATAGAGAGGGTTGGATTGAATCCAATGGATAAAAGCCCCTTTAGAAAGTATTCTCTTGGAATGAAACAACGAATTATTCTTGCTCAGGCAATTATGGAGGAACCGGAAATATTAATGCTGGATGAGCCTACTAATGCACTCGATGAAGATGGTGTTGAATTAATCAGAAAAATAATAATTGAAGAACGTGACCGAGGAGCATTAATATTAATTGCCAGTCATAACAAGGAAGATATAGAACTTCTTGCTGATTATGTATACAAGGTTGAGAAAGGTAAGATTAATCTGGAGGGTGGTAAACACTATGAAGATTAGATATTATCTTATAACATGTGCAGTTATTCTTGTTTTTAGCATAACTTTTGGATTATTTAATCAAAGAACATATACTGACCTGAATAAAGACGAAAATGCAATTAATGATTTTGTGGTTGGTATTTTTCCAGAAGAGATGGTAGACGGTGTTATTGAAAAGTACGAAAATGGATTGGATACTCAGAATTATATTCTTGCCGTGAAATGTACTGGCGAAATATATTATAAATTTGAAAGTGCTATTCAAAGTGTTGTTGTAGAAAAGGTATTTACAGGAGATGGCATTGATGTAAATGATGAGATTAATGTAGTATGCGCTACTGGTCTTACAAGTACAGAGGATATACAAATTAATGGAAAAGACCAGTTAGACTTGGATTTTACGAATGTAATGATTCCTGATAAGACATATCTTGTTTTTTTAGATAGAAAGATTAAAACCAGAGACAATGTGTATATGTATGATAAGGCATCTTTTTTTATCAAACCATATTTCTGTTATGATACAATAGATAATGTTATATTAACCAGTGAAGATGATATTGCTTCTGTTGCATCATATACTGTTGCTTCTAATAATGAATTCTTTCTTGAAACAGAGGAAAGTATAAAGAAATTAACTGATTATAAAAATATGCTGTTGAATAAGTATCAGAGGTGATTGGTATGAAGAAAAAAATTACATGTTATCACAATTATGGTGAACATTATTATTTTGCCATAAAAGATACAACTATGTAAGCTATTGAGAGAGAGGGTAAAGTATTGAAAAGAACAACTTATTTAGTTTTATTTATTTTATTAATAACTTTATTGACAAGCTGTAGTAAGAAGTCATCTTCTATAGCAAAAGAAACAGAGGACATTACATTTCCAACTTTTGAGCTTGATGAAAATCCACAGAACGTGGATTACAGCATGGAGATGGGCTTTAATTTGGATAACGATGCATTCTTTACTTATGCAGGCGAGACCTTGGAGATTCCTTACTACATATATAATGATGGTAATTCATTTTCAATGGGAACATATCTATTCATTAATGGATTAATACAGGAGTATATATCTCCTGATAAAGAGAATACATATATGTATGTAACAGAAGTGCCAACTAATACCAGAGTTGAGAAAACTTTATCGGTTGATAAAATGACTAACACAGACAATGATGAAGGATATGTGAGATTGTGTTGTGTATTGAATCCTGAGACTATTCCTAATCAGGATAATTTCGATTATAAACATGATACCTCAGTTACTGAGATTCGTGGCAGAAGATTAGAATATACTACCAAATCAGGGTTGCTTGATTCTCAAAGCATTCCGGAACGTGGTAATTATTCTATAGCAACTGATGAAGAGATTAATGAATATTATAATGCAGGAATTAATCAGATTAATACTAGAAAAGTGATGCTTAATATTGAGTCATTAGAAGGAGCAAGCCCAGCAGTAACAGATAATGGTATTCTTAATATGCATTTTCGTGGACTTGGAGGAATGGAAGAATGTACCTTTAATGTGTATATTTTTATTAATTCAATTCCTTTGATTGTTGAAGATGAGTATCCATTTTCAATAGTGCTTAAAGGTGAACGTAATATGATAGCAACTGATATATCTGTAGACTTATCTAAGCTTGATGCTGATAAATATAGATTATGCACATATAATACAGTATATATGTATGCAGTACCTGTTAGTGACAATATATCAGATTCAATAATGAAAACAGAGACAAGGAGTGTAAAGTGGACCAATTATGAAAAATAAAATAATTATTTTTGTAATTCTTATGCTTGTAATGACTGGATGCAGACATGCCAATATAGATGATACCGATACTGAGAGTCATACTACAGATGGAACTTTATATTCTGATGAGACACAACCGGAGACAACGTCACAATTGGATGTATTATTATCAGAGGATGAATTTGAATATAATCAATTTCTTGATTATGTTGATCCCTATATTATTAATGAAAATGTATTTATTGATTATGATAATGAAGATGCCCAGGTTAATTTGTATCATGTGGAAAATGGTGAATTAATCGTAGATAAATCTATAATACCGGAATGCATATCTAAAGCTGAGAATAAGAGAATGTCCTATTTCTATGTGTACCCAGATAAGAACTGTATCCAATTTATCGAAGAGAATAGTGAACGCGTTATGTATATCCAGAATTACAATTATGCCACAAATGATTTCTCTAAAGTATATAAGCTTGAATTTAATGAATCCTCTGCAATTATATGTTCAGCTGATTATTCGGAGTTGTATATATCTGATTTTAATAAGAGTTGTATCTATAAAATAAATATGCTGGATTTATCTCAGACGGTGTTTTGCGATATGAATCTTAATGAAGATATTGAAAAAAATGTATATGTTAAACATATGACTTTATATGATAATAGATTTGCTTTTTGGGGACAAAAGGATGGAAGGAGTGCTTATGGATTTGCAGATACTACTGGTCAGGTTTCAGTAGCAGGCTATCTGGATGGTGGAGGAGGAACTGTAAGTGTATCAAGTCAGGTACTTATTGTGTCTCCTTTTCTGGATACTTACCTTCAGGATAAGGATAGAATGCATTCCTACATTCTTTGCCCTGAGGATATGTCTGTGAATACAATTAATCTTAACAGAGAGGATGAACAAGGCTCTGAATATGTTTTTACAAATGATGGAAAATATGCTGTTCAAAAAATTGAATCCACATCATACTTCATTCCTGACGGAGAGGAAGGCTATTTCATGCTTGATGGAGAGGAGAGTTATCTGTATTTCTATAATGTGGAGACTGGAGAATGCGATTACAGCTATACAATAGATAATGATAAAGAAATTCTATATATTGATAGTATTATAGATAATAATACAAGAACTTTTTTATATGATTTACTAGATATCTCTACAGATAATCGAAAGCATGTTGAATACAAAATATTTCATTACTAAATTGAGGGTGTAGAATGTTAGAACTTGACGATATATCTTTTTCTTATGGAAATAAGCGGATTCTTAATAATATCAGTCTTACCTTGGACAATGGAGTAACCACTCTTATTGGACCTAATGGAGCAGGAAAGACTACCTTAATAAAGCTGATTGTTGGACTGATGAAGCCTGATAATGGCTCTATAAGTCTTAATGATACGAATATTGGCAGCTTGGGGGATAAATATTACGACCATATTGGATATATGCCTCAGATGCCTGTATTTTACAGTAATTATACAGCACGTAATTTTCTTCTGTATATGGCTGAATTGAAAGGAATGAATGGGAAAAAAGCTAAATTCAGGGCTGATGAGCTTCTTGCTATGACTAATCTGTCCGAGTATGCCAGCTATAAGATAAAAGAATTTTCGGGAGGAATGAAACAGCGTCTTGGTATTGCACAGGCAATGCTTAATAACCCGGAGATACTTGTATTGGATGAGCCAACTGCTGGACTTGACCCAATTGAACGAATCAGACTTAAAAATATTGTTACAGAAATTGCATCTGAGCGAATTGTTATATACGCAACTCACATTGTATCTGATGTAGAATGTATTGCCAAGAAAATTCTGCTGCTAAATCAGCAGGAATATATTTTTAATACCCTTGAAAATGTATTAAAGCCATTGGAGAACTTTGTATGGCTTGTCTCGGCGGACAGCTATGAGAAAATGATGGAGCTTAGCAGCCGGTATAAGGTATCTAAGCTTCGTGAATGTAATGAGGGGGGATATGAGCTTAGAATTATTTCACCATACAATCCCAGTCCGACATGTTTAAAGGTTGATGCAACACTTGAGGATGTTTTTTTATTTTATTTTTCTGAAAGGGCAGAGAATAATGATGGCTTTTAGACTGGAGCTGACAGGCAAATTTAAGAATAAGATATATTTGCTGTTGTTTATAATCATTTTAATTGTAAACGGATATGAATTGTATGTGATGTCAAAGACTGTATCGGACAGCAGTATTCCAAAGCTTTCAGTAATTGTGGAAGAGTACAAGAACAGTCTGTCAGGGCCTATTACTCAGGAACTATTGGATTCTGTTAGTGAACCACATAGCAGACTGGGCGCACTTATAGCTGATGGAACCTACAGTACACAATATAATCCTGACCTTATGTGTGGATACGAGCATGGTGAGTATTATATCTATGATGAAGTATATAATGAGTTAACATATATGACGGGTTACAGACAGCTGTGCAATGATATTGTCAGCGAAGCCAGAGAGAACATTGTATATTATACCAGTCAATCAGATAATAGAAGTGCAGCATATAATAAGTCACTTCTAAGTATTTTTGATGGAAGAAAAATAACCTTTTATAATAGATTTGATGGCTGGAATCAATTGTTTTCATATGGCTTTTCAAGTCTTTTGCTACTTATTTTTATTGTGATTACAGCTGTTAATACATACTCAGATGAACGCGACAGTAATATGAATACACTTCTTATTCTCAACAGCCATTCAGCAGGAGTGAGATTTCGTTCAAAGCTTTTCTCAGGGTTGGTTTTTACTTCAGCTGCTGCGATAATTCTTTCAGTGGAGGATTTTTTGATTATTAATATGAATCAGCATTTGGGTGGTGCTGATAATTATCTATATGCTATAGAAAAATACAGATATACAGCTTTTGGTGGAAGTATAACGAAATTTGTTTTATGTATTCTGGCTGCAAGACTCATAGGGGCATTGTCATTTTATATAATTATACAGCTGATATCAGCACTTTCCAGGTCTAATATAGTTTCCTGTGTTTTATCAGGAGCCGTAATGATTATATTGATTTTGTCCTGTAATTATATTCCTGTTTTAAATTTGTTTGATGCTTTTACATTTGGCACAGATATGTGTAGCTACACACCATTTTATATTGGTACTCTTGTAATTGATAGAAGCATATTAAATGTAGTGTCAATTATGATATTTGACGTCGTACTGCTTATACTAAGCTACATTATTGTAAAACGTGAAAAGTATATATTTGTGAGGGTGTAGCATATGATAAAAAAGATATTGACAGAATGTAAAAAAATTCTTATATATAATCACTGCCTGTTATTTTTGATGCTGTTGCTTGTGGCTGAACTGATTTCCTGCTGTCTGTCCTTCCATGGTTTGACGAATTCTCATTACCAAAGGGATATGGATACATATTATTCAAAATGGGGCGGATATATTGATGAGAACACTATTGAATCAATAGAAAAATATGCAGTTAATGTTAATAAGCAGAATGATAAGGACATCCTTTTGGAGCAATACAAAAATGGCGAGCTTAGCTATGAGGAGTACAGGAATCAATATGATGCTCTTATTGAATCAGGTGAAACAATGGTATTTCGTGAATTCTACAAGAGATATCAGTATGCAGCAGAAAAGCCGGAAGCACGTATGCTTATCAATACAGAGGGCATTCAGTATTTGTTTACATTTAAAGGCCTTGATATTATATTCCTGCTTGGTGGAATAATGCTGTCTGTACTTATTGCTTCATCTGAGAATAACAACAATATGTTATCAATTCTTAGGACTACTCATTATGGTAGAAGCAGACTTATTGTTAATAGAATGATTGCATTGACAATAATGCTTGCAGTGTGGACTTTGGCAGTCATTATGGTAAAATATGCTGCAGTAATAATTAATTATGGCAGCGTTAATCTCATGGCTCCATTGGAGAGTATTGAAAGCTGTTGTAATACTGCCTGGAATGTCAATATACTTACGGCACTTATTATTTCATGGATGTGTATGTTTCTTGGTGTTCTTTTCTGTGGAATGCTGGGAATGCTGATTATAACATGTACAGGTGCAGGTTATATAGGCTTCTGGGTTGAGCTTGCAGCAGCGGTGGTGCCATATTATCTGTATATAGATAAAAGAGAATATGTTGGTATTCCGTTACCATCCGGTATGCTGACAGGAACCATCATGTTAAGTAATATAAAGACAAGCGGATATGTAGACCCATACAGCGGTACAGTGTATTATTCCATGAAACGGTTTATATTCTGTCTTGTAATTATTATGGTTGCAATATTATGTATGGAGGCGGCATCTTTTTATGCATATGTTAAGAAAAAAAGTTAAAAAAGCGCTGATAATTGCTGTGCCATTAATAATTGCAGCAGCAGGAATATTCATTATTAATCACAGACCATGGAAATATGCTTATGTAGATACTCCATATTCGTTGTATGATAACAATGATATAAGTCAGTATTCTGAGCAGCTATTAAGAAATCCTTTGTTGGATAAAGAAGAATTTATTCAGAATGTATCTGCCGTTCATAAGTGGAAAAATCATGTTTTTTATATGCTGACAGATAATGATAAAACAACTGTATATGATTATAATGATACAAATAACAGAACATCTGTGGTATACAAATGTAAATCAAGAACTGAAACTGTAGAGTTTCTTAATAACAGGATATATGAGAGATATAATGATAATGAATATCCAGTTAATTTCTTTTCCTCAGCAGGAAAGCTGTATATTGTTAATCAGACAGGTATAATTGTATATAATGGACATTCAGAAAGCGAGTTGGTCTATAGCAGTTCTTTTAATGCATCATATGCCAATGGATATCTATATTACACTGATGAACATGATTATCAGATATATGAATATAATACTGCTTCAAGAGAAACTCGTATTATTAATAAGATATTTTCGTATAATGTGAGTGCTGTAGCTGATGGCTTTACCTTTAATAATATAGCGGATAATAATTATATATATTTTTATTCCCGGATTAATGATAAAATATATAAAATATATGATGGACTTGCAGCTTCTGTGGATATGACGGATGCAGATTTTGTTATCACAGATTATGATGGTAACGTAACGCAAATAGCAATTAACGAAATTATACAGTACTAGAAAATAGAGTAAAAAAATCAAATTTAACCTTGCATTCCCTTGTACTGTATGGTAAAATACAACAGTTGTGAGTTGGCAATAGTGCCAGACCACGTAAATAGTGACGCTCCGCTGTTACCGGATGTATTAAGAACGTCATATATCAGGAGGAATTAAGAATGAACGACATTATTAAGAACATTGAAGCTGCACAGATGAAAGCAACTGTTCCAGAGTTCAAGGTCGGAGATACTGTTAAGGTATCAGCTAAGATTAAAGAAGGAAACCGTGAAAGAATCCAGGTTTTCGAAGGTACTGTAATTAAGAGACAGGGCGGAAGCAACCGTGAGACATTTACTGTTAGAAAGCTTTCTAACGGCGTCGGAGTTGAGAAGACCTGGCCATTACATTCCCCATTCGTTGAGGATATCGCAGTTGTAAGACACGGTAAAGCAAGAAGAGCTAAGTTATTCTACTTAAGAAGCAGAGTAGGTAAGGCAGCTAAGGTTAAAGAAATCGTTAAATAATTATGACCTTGTAGGGCATTGGCAATTGATTTTGCTGATGCCCTTTGCATTTTACATGTAAATGCGTCTATTGAAGATTAGCTGGAAATATGTTACTATCAGTAGGTGAATTTTACCACATTGGAGCGTTAACCTATGATAACATTTAAGAAGCGTGAGATTATATACAGACCATATGAGCCGGTCCTGAAGATGATTGTGGACATAATAATGATAATATGCTTTGCATATCTTTTTGTGCTGGCTTTTTTTAATAAAACAACTGTAACCGGTCATTCTATGAATAACACTATGGAAAGTGGAGATACGGTGCTGATTAACAGTATTGCGTATGCGTTTCATGCACCGGAGCGTTATGATATTATTGTGTTCGAGCACAAGGACGCCAATTCAGTGCAGCTGTATGTGAAGCGTGTTGTGGGGCTTCCGGGTGAGACCGTTCAGATTAAAGATGGCAGGGTATATATTGACGGCGAAGAGCTTAAGAATGATATATCAGATATTAATATATATAACCCGGGTCTGGCCTCGGATGAGATTAAGCTGGGTTATGACGAGTATTTTGTACTGGGCGACAATCGTAATAACAGTGATGACAGCCGATTTTCCAATGTGGGGCTGGTTAAGGGAAGCACAATAATTGGCAAGCCGTGGATACGAGTTGCGCCGGTATCAAGGTTTGGTACTGTAAAGTACAATGAGTATACGGAAGAAGAGACAACAACGGCGGCATCGAAATGAGGTAATTAATGAAGATACAATGGTATCCTGGTCATATGACCAAAGCAAAAAGAATGATGCAGGAGGACATTAAGCTTATCGACCTGGTGATTGAGCTTGTGGATGCAAGAATCCCGATGTCAAGCAAGAATCCTGATATTGATACACTGGCAGGGAACCGTTCAAGGGTTCTGCTGCTTAATAAGTCGGACCTGGCAGATGAGAGGGTTAATGACCGCTGGGTGGCTTATTTTACGAAAAAGGGCTACCATGTAGTTAAGGTGGATTCAAGAAAAAGAGCTGATATGAAGCAGATTCAGAATATTATTACTGAGGCCTGTAAGGCAAAGGTGGAGAAGGACCGCAAGAGGGGTATTATTAATCGCCCTATCAGGGCAATGGTTGCAGGAATTCCTAATGTAGGCAAGTCTACCTTTATTAATTCTTTTGCAGGCAAATCCTGTGCCAAGACCGGTAATAAGCCCGGTGTTACCAAGGGCAAGCAGTGGATAAGGCTTAATAAGAATGTGGAGCTGTTAGATACTCCGGGGATTTTGTGGCCAAAGTTTGATGATGAAAAGGTTGGAACAGACCTTGCGTATATTGGTTCAGTTAATGACCAGGTTATTAATCTTAACGAGCTGGCAATGGAACTGATTGTTAAGCTTAATGACAGCTATCCAAGGGCAATACCTGAAAGATATGGAGTGGAGGCTGGTGCACCGGACCAGCTGCTGTGTGATATTGCTGTTGCCAGGTCCTGCCTTAAGAAGGGCGGGGAGCCTGATATTGATAAGGCAATTGGAATTATGCTTGATGATTTTAGAAGCGGCAAGCTTGGAAGAATAAGCATTGAGACTCCAGAAGAATATTAAGGAATGTGAAGGATATGACGAAGGAAGAACGCCTTGCGGCTGAGATAGAGCGAACAGGAATAATGAAGGAATTTGATGCACAGTATGAGATGTATGGTGCTATCTGCGGAATTGACGAGGCCGGGAGAGGTCCGCTATGTGGTCCTGTGGTTGCAGGAGCAGTTATTCTGCCAAGGGACTGCGATATTTTGTATATTAATGATTCCAAAAAGCTCAGTGAGAAAAAACGTGATGAATTATATGCTCAGATTGATAAGGGGGCTGTGACCTGGGCAGTGGGGATTGTGTCACCACAGGTTATTGATGAGATTAATATTTTGCAGGCTACCTATGAAGCCATGCGTCAGGCTATCAGTAAATTAACAGTAACACCCGATATATTACTTAATGATGCAGTTACAATTCCGGGAGTGGATATAAGGCAGCTGCCTTTTGTAAAGGGTGATGCCAAGAGTCAGTCCATTGCAGCTGCAAGTATTATGGCCAAGGTTACAAGAGACAGAATCATGGAGGAGTATGATAAGCTCTATCCTCAATATGGTTTTGCCAGACATAAGGGCTATGGCACAAAGGCTCACATTGAGGCAATCAGGGAATATGGACCATGTCCAATTCACAGAAGGACTTTTATTAAGAATTTCATCTGACAGATGCATATAGTGGGCGGCGGGAGCGTGATATTATGAATCTTAATATTCAGGGAGTTAATTATACTCCTTCAGTTGCAGATGTTAACAGTTCGGCAGGTATGGGTAACAGTACCGGGGGACAGACAATTACACAGACACCGGATGGACAGATTAATATTAATGTTCCAGGTGGGCTTACCTCAGCTGAGGCTGGGGTTGCACTGCTGCAAAAGCTTAATATGGGGGATGTTTTTACCGGGGAGATAACCAATATTACCCAGAATCAGATTACTCTTGCATTGTCAGATTCTGTTACTGTGTCTGCTACACTTGCAGATGCACTTTCATATAATATAGGGGATACTGCGTCTTTTGCCATAAAAGACAATTCCGGTGAGCAGATTATCCTTAAATCCGTTAACACCGAGAATCTTAAAAATCTTAAGAATGACCAGACTATACGCAGTGCACTTGGCAATGCGGGTCTTGTAGTTAATGATACAACAGTGTCCCTTGTCCACAATCTTATGAAGCAGGGACTTCCAATTGATTCCGATACACTTAATGAATATTCCAGAATGCTTGCAGCAGTTCCCAATGCCACACCTGAGGACGTGGTATTCCTTACACGTATTGATATACCTGTGACTGATGAGAATATAGCTGCACTTCACGATTATTATGATTTTACAAGTGGTATGACCCAGCAGGCAGAGGATATAAGTAAGGGAGCACTGGAATTTATTACAGGGCTAAGCAGTGAACACCCGGAACTCAACACAACACCGGAGCAGGTGGGCAGCAATATAATACAGCTTGTAAGCTCTTTTGGTCCTCAGGTAACTGTTCCTGAGAATATTAATGCTGCAATGCCCCAGGAGGCTCTTGACAGGCTTGCAGGGCAGCTTGTAGAGCTTGCAGGAACGGATGAGGAGGGAATGCCGGTTCCTGATGGAACTCTTAACCAGCTGGCGGCTAAGGTGTCAGAGGGCAATATTACGGCTAAAGAGCTGCTGATGGAGCTTGGGACAATGCTTACAGAGCATCCGGTTGAGCATGAGAAGCTGGGAAAGCTCCTGGGAGGCCGGGAATTTGAACAGCTTACCCAGAATATGGTACG
Source organism: uncultured Butyrivibrio sp. (assembly GCA_964441705.1). GTDB lineage: Bacteria > Bacillota > Clostridia > Lachnospirales > Lachnospiraceae > Eshraghiella. The sequence continues at coordinate 35,297 of CAYTWF010000008.1, read as the reverse complement.
GCAGGAGCTCTTTATTCCGCCACAGGATATTAACAGGCAGAATATTCGTCATATGTATGCCAAAATAATTAATGACAGTGAAAGCATTGCCCAAAAGCTTGGAGGCAATGACAGGGCTGCCGGGCTGGTTGGAGGTATGGAGCATATCAAACAGGATGTTATGCTTCTTAATAATATTAATCATTTTATGAATTATGTTCAGCTGCCAATTAAGATGTCGGGGCAGAACGCCCATGGAGACCTGTATGTATATAATAACAGGCGGCGCGGAAGCGATAAGGAGGATATGACAGCATTTCTTCATCTTGACATGGATAATCTTGGACCAATGGACATATATGTCAAGCTGGATAATCGTAATGTTACAACGAATTTTAAGGTGGCAACGGAGGAGATACTTGACTATATTGAGGCCAATATGGAGCTTTTAACGGCAAGACTTAACAAGCTGGGCTACAATGTTAATTCTACGGCTGCAATAAGCGAGGAAAAATATTCTTTTAAGCATAATGTTATTGAAAGCGAGCTGCCGCCTAAGGAAATCAAGCGTTTCAGCTTTGATGTGAGGGCATGATTATGAGTGATGATAATGGTAAAAGAAAACAGGCGATTGCACTGCAGTATACACCGGGGCAGGAGGCTCCTACAATTGTGGCGTCAGGCACAGGTATCATAGCTGATAAAATAATTGAAAAGGCCCAGGAATCAGATGTCCCATTATATGAGGATGCCAAGCTTGCCAATACCTTGTCCAAGCTTGAGATTGGTGATTATATTCCTCCTGAGCTGTACAGTGTTGTTGCGGAGATACTTGTATTTGTTGATAATCTTGACAGAATTAAGGGTAAGCTGGATGGAACAAAATAAAAGAACTACTGGCTCACAATATGAGCAGCTTGCAGCCAGATATCTTACTGATAAAGGTATGCAGATTATAGCCATGAATTATCGTTGCAGAAGTGGTGAGATAGATATTATTGCCATGGACGGAAGAACTTTAGTCTTTGTAGAGGTCAAGTACAGAAGTAGTACGGCATACGGTTATCCTGAGGAAGCTGTAGATAACCGCAAACAGGCTAAGATACATATGGTTGCCAGATATTTTCTAATGGATAAAAGATATAACGAAGAGACGCCAATTAGATTTGATGTTATAGCTATTCTTGGTAATCAAATAAAACATATAAGGAATGCATTTTAATGAATATAAATTATCTGAATTTTAACAATACAACTACCTTTCATGATGGCAGGGTGCCATATATAACCTTTAAAAACTTTGAAAAGCTGGATTATGTACGTCATGGCTTTTCTACAAGACTTGGCGGCGTAAGCAGGGGAATCTATGAGTCCATGAATCTGTCTTTTACAAGAGGTGATGAGGATGGGCTGGTAAGCCGTAATTTTGAGCTTATTGGTGAGACACTTAATATGAAACCTGAGGATATGGTATATGCGAGCCAGACCCATACAGCTAATGTTATGGAGGTTACAGCTGCCCACCGGGGGATGGGTGTTGTAAGGGCACGGGATTTTGACCAGGTGGATGGTCTGGTTACCAATGTGCCGGGAGTTGCCCTTGTTACCTCATATGCTGACTGCGTTCCATTATTCATTGCTGACCCTGTTAACAGGGCTATCGGACTGTCCCATTCAGGCTGGCGTGGTACGGTTAATAATATTGCAGCGGTTACACTTGAGACAATGAACAGTCTGTATGGCACCAGACCTGAGGACGTGATTGTATTTGTGGGTCCGTCAATCTGCAGGAGCTGCTATGAGATAGGGGAGGATGTAGCCTGTGAGTTTATAAAAGCCTATGGCCCCCAGGTGTTTACAGATATTCTTTATCCTAAGGATAATGGCAAATATCAGCTTGACCTGCACAGGGCAGTGTACTACAATTTTATTAATGCAAAGGTGCTGGAGAGCAACATACAGATTACAGATTTGTGTACCTGCTGTAATCCTAATATTTTATATTCACACCGGGCAAGTCACGGAGAGCGTGGGGGCTTATGCGGCTTCCTTGAGATAAAATAATCTTTTTTCGGGGGATAATGAGATGTACGATTACAAGTTTCAGATTGCTGCCATGGCAGTAATGGTTATTCTGCTGTTTAATTTTTTCAGGAACAAAAAGCTTCCGCTTATGTCAACACGAATATTCGGAGTATTTCTGGTGTGCTGCACCATTAATCTGCTTGCCGACTTTGCAACGGTGTATACCATTAATCATCTTGATGCTGTTCCTGCCACCGTTAACCGCCTGTGCCATCAGGTGTTTATCGGTTCAATTAATGTGATGAATTATCTTTTGCTGCTGTATGTACATATTCTTGCCAACAGTCAGAAAAGACCATCCGTTGCCAAGCTGGGTTTCATGAGCATTCCGCTGGTATTTGCGATTGTTATGGTTATTTTTGCGCCACTGTATTACCATGTGGGCGGTGATGGAAGCTATTCCTATGGACCAATGGCGGTTACAGTATATCTTTCAGTCTTTGTGTACATGCTGTGTATAGTGGGGTATCTTATATACTCCAAGGACACACTTTCAAGGAAGAAAAAGACATTTATTATCTGTGGCATGTCTATCTGGGTTGTTATTGCAGTAATTCAGGCTCTCAATCCCACCTATCTTATGTCTTCACTTGCCAATATGCTTATGGTTATTCTGGTGTATCTTTCTTTTGAAAATCCAAGGGAGCATGGGGATATGGAGACCGGTACACTTAACCGTGCCGCATTTCACCTTATGACCTCTGAGATGTATGAAAGCCATAAGAAATTCTATATGATTAATTATGTGCTTGATGATGTTGATTATGTGCAGGAGGCCTTTGGGTATGTCGGCGTTGCCCAGCTTCTTTTTGCTCTTAACAGACAGCTTAAGTACAGTCCGCTTGTAACTGTTTTTCATTCAAGAAGCAATATGATTACTGTAATCACAAGATACAGCTCTGTTGCCAGAGGATACATGAATCAGGCCAAAACAATGGAAATTCAGTGGGTCAGTCCTGGTGGCATACATTATCAGCCGCGCTTTCATGTGGATGTAATAGAGTGTCCCCAGTACTCCATAAGTGCAGATGAGGCCTATGACCTTATTGATTATCTTAATAAGGATTACATACATACGCAGAGACTTACAATTGTAGATTCATCAATATATGACGCCTATGAAAAATATAACAAAATAATAGAGCTGGTGGAATATGCAGTTCATAATGATGGCTTTGAGGTGTTCTATCAGCCAATCTACTCCAATGAGACCCATTCCTTTGCCAGTGCGGAGGCGCTTGTAAGACTTAAGGATACCAGTACAATCGGTTTTGTCTCTCCGGAGGTGTTTATTCCAATTGCAGAGCAGAAGGGATTAATTACTGAGCTGGGAAACATAGTATTTGAAAAGGTGTGCAGCTTTATAAGCAGTAACAGGCTTAACGAGCTGGGAGTACATTACATAGAGGTTAATCTTTCCGGTATTCAGGGTGTAGATGCCAAGCTTGTACCAACACTTACCAATTATATGGAAAAATATGAGATTAAGCCCTCCTGGATTAATCTTGAGATTACTGAAACTGCCTCGGTTGAAGCAGGAGATATGCTTATCAATAATATGAACCGCCTGCGCCAGTATGGCTGCCATTTTTCCATGGATGATTTTGGAACAGGCTATTCTAATCTGTCACAGATGGCGAAGGTCAGATTTGAACTGATTAAGCTGGATAAAAGCCTTATATGGCCTTGCTTTGAGGAAAATAATACAGAGGCGCTTATTATTCTCAGAAATTGTATTACAATGATACTGCAGCTGGGTGTTGGAATTGTTGCGGAGGGCGTGGAGACTAAGGAACAGCTGGAAATGCTGACACAGCTGGGAGTAACATATATGCAGGGCTATTATTTTTCAAAACCGGTGCCGGGGGAAGAGTATTTGAAGCTGCTGTAAAAAATAATGACCATACGGGAGCATTTTCTACTCCTGCATGGTCATTTGGCTTTCCTGTATGCTTTTATTAATTTCTGGAATTGAACTGCATCTCAATAGTATACTTGTCAACCATTGCTCTTATCTTATCAGTTGGGTCCATTAAGGAACCAATTGACATATCGTGGTTAAGGGAATCAATAATTGTGCCAAGGAAGGTACTCATATCAGCCTCATAGTAGTATGGTCTGGATTTAAGTGCAGGCGTCTGGTAGGTAAGATTAGTAGTAATTACGCCGTTGAAATATTCCTTGTCATAGAATTCATCAAATTTATCAAGTCCATCTGTAAACAGACCAAAGGTAGTACAGATAAATACTCTTTTGGCTTTGCGTTCCTTAAGCTCTCTTGCTGTATCAAGCATGCTTTCGCCGGAGGAAATCATATCATCCATAATAATTACATCCTTGCCTTCAACAGAGGTACCAAGAAATTCATGGGCAACAATAGGATTACGTCCATTAACCACCTTGGAATAATCTCTTCTCTTATAGAACATACCCATATCAACACCAAGAACGTTGGAAAAATATACAGCTCTGTGCATTGCACCCTCATCAGGTGAGATAATCATAAGATGGTCGTTGTCAATAACAATATCATCATTCTTCTCAAGGAGTGCCTTGATAAACTGATATGGTGGAAGAAAATTATCAAAGCCATGAAGAGGAATGGAATTATTAATTCGTGGGTCATGGGCATCAAATGTAATAATATTGCTTACTCCATAGGTAATAAGCTCATCAAGTGCTAGTGAGCTGTCAAGGGATTCAAGCTTGGTACGCTTGTGCTGACGGCTTTCATATAAGAATGGAAGTATAACAGTAATTCTTTTGGCTGAGTAGGAGGCTGCAGCAATTATTCTTTTGATATCCTGAAAATGATTATCAGGCGACATATGGTTGGTCTGGCCACATACGTTGTAGGTAAGAGAGTGGTTCATTACGTCTGACATGATATAAAGGTCTGAGCCTCTTACACTTGAACCAATCATTCCCTTGGCTTCACCGGAACCAAAGCGTGGACAGCAGGTATTAATAAGGTAGCTGTCCTCCTCGTAGCCCTTAAAGGCTATTGTACTGCGGTGGGCGTGCTGGCGTTCCTTACGCAGCTTTGCGATATATTTGTCCACCTCTGTACCAAGCTCTTTACAGCTGTCCATAACTGCTAATTTAAGGGGTGCAACAGGCATTGCATTTTCAAACTGATCTTTTGACATTATTTCCTCCAGAATGTATATTTATAATTAATTAAGTATAACATGGTTAAGCAAACTACATGTTAAGTATAATAATATGAAAAAACATAGTCAAGTGAATCTTTACAAAGTAATATTATATTGGTATTATAAACAAGATAAAAACTAATTTTGTCCGTATTAAACGAAACAGGAGAAAAAAATGAGTAAACCGGTAGTAGCCATTGTCGGACGTCCTAATGTAGGAAAGTCAACTCTTTTTAATGCACTGGCAGGAGAACAGATATCTATAGTTAAGGATACTCCAGGTGTAACAAGAGACAGAATCTATGCAGACGTCAGCTGGCTGAATTATAATTTTACACTGATAGATACAGGTGGTATTGAACCTGACAGCAGGGATATTATTCTTTCACAGATGAGAGAGCAGGCGGAGATTGCCATTGCAACAGCTGATGTCATTATGTTTATGACAGATGTTAAGCAGGGACTTGTTGATGCAGATGCCAAGGTGGCAGATATGCTGAGACGTTCAGGCAAGCCGGTAGTTCTGGTAGTCAACAAGGTGGATAATTTTGATAAGATGATTGCAGATGTATATGAATTCTACAATCTGGGAATTGGAGAGCCGTTCCCGGTATCCTCTGTTGGCAAGCTTGGACTTGGTGATATGCTTGATGAGGTTGTTAAGTATTTTGGCGAGGAGGCCTCAAGAGATGAAGAGGACGAAAGACCTCGTGTTGCCATAGTAGGTAAGCCTAACGTAGGTAAGTCTTCAATAATTAATAAGCTTGCAGGCAATAACCGAGTTATCGTATCCGATATCGCAGGTACAACAAGAGATGCTATTGATACCGATATTAAGTATCAGGGAAAGGACTATGTATTTATAGACACTGCAGGCTTAAGACGTAAGAGCAAGATTAAAGAGGACCTTGAGCGTTACAGTATTATTCGTACAGTTACAGCTGTTGAGAGAGCAGATGTTGTCCTTGTTGTTATTGATGCAGTTGAGGGTGTTACAGAGCAGGATGCCAAGATTGCAGGAATTGCCCATGAGAGAGGCAAGGGTATTATTGTTGTAGTTAACAAGTGGGATGCAATTGAGAAGAATGACAAGACAATATATGAGCATACAAGGGATATTAAGGATGTGTTATCTTTTATTCCATATGCAGAGATGATGTTTGTATCAGCAGAGACAGGGCTGAGACTTAACAAGGTATTTGAGATGATTGATCTTGTAATTGAGAATCAGAGTATGCGAATTCAGACTGGTGTTCTTAATGAGATATTAAGTGAAGCAGTTGCACTGCAGCAGCCACCTTCAGATAAGGGTAGAAGACTTAAAATATATTATATGACGCAGGTATCAGTGAAGCCGCCTACCTTTGTGCTTTTTGTTAACAGTAAGAAGCTTATGCATTTTTCTTACACAAGATATATTGAGAATAAGATAAGGGAGGCCTTTGGCTTCAGAGGCACGTCACTTAGATTCCTTATCAGAGAACGAAGCGAAAAGGAGCAATAAACGAGATGGAACGATTAATCTGTTTATTAATAGGCTATGCCTGTGGTCTGATACAGACTGCGTATATATATGGAAGAATTAACCATATTGATATCAGAAAGTATGGAAGTGGGAATGCAGGAACAACCAATGCTCTAAGAACGCTGGGCTTTAAGGCTGGGCTGATTACCTTTATAGGTGATTTGCTGAAGGTTGTTCTGGCTACAATGATTGTGCGTCTTATTTTTACAGACTCACATCCTGACAGCATTACAGTTCTGGTGCTGTATACAGGACTTGGAGTTGTGCTTGGACATAATTTTCCATTCTATCTGGGCTTTAAGGGGGGAAAGGGCATTGCTGCAACAGCAGGTCTTATTCTGTCCCTGGGTTCATGGCAGATGGTAGTTATTGGACTGGCTGTTTTTATACTTATCGTTGCATTTACCAGGTATATTTCACTTGGCTCACTTGTAATGGTAACAACTGAATTTGCACTATTCGTTCTTTTTGATTATCTGGGAATACTGACTGGAATTGAGACGAAGGCTGCATCAATTGAGGGTGCCTGTGTAATGGCATTGTTTGTTGTGTTTGCATTTATTCGCCATAGAGCTAATATTGTCAGACTTGTACATGGCAGTGAGAATAAATTTTCATTTAAAAGTCAAAAAAATAAACCGGAGGAATAAATAATAATGGTTAAGGTTGGAGTAATTGGTGCAGGAGGCTGGGCACTGGGTCTTGCAATTCTGCTTAATAATAATGGTCATGAGGTAACTGTATGGTCCAAAATCCCTGCTGAGATTGAGATGATAAGTACCAAAAGAGAGAACGAGCGTTCTCTTCCGGGGGTAAAGATTCCTGAGAGAATCAAGCTGTCATCAGACCTTAGAGAGGTTGTTGAGAGCTCAGAGATAATTGTTATCGCAGTAGCTTCTCCATATGTAAGGAGTACTGCAAAGGAGATTGGCAGTCTTGGAATTAAAGGTCTTAAGATTGTTAATGTTGCAAAGGGCATTGAGGAACAGTCACTTGAGACTATGACTGAGATTATTAACAGTGAAATTGAGGATGCCATGGTTGCAGTTCTGTCAGGACCAAGCCACGCAGAGGAGGTAAGCCGTGGAATTCCAACAACCTGTGTTATTGGTGCCAGAACCAAGGAGTATGCTGATTATCTTCAGAATATTTTTATGAGCGAGGTATTCAGGGTATATGTAAGCCCTGATATTCTTGGTATCGAGCTTGGAGGTTCGCTTAAGAATGTTATTGCTCTTGCAGCAGGAATGGCAGATGGACTGGGCTATGGTGATAATACCAAGGCTGCTCTTATTACAAGAGGAATTCATGAGATTGCAAGGCTTGGCGTTGCAATGGGCGGCAAGCTCCAGACCTTTTACGGTCTGTCAGGAATGGGCGACCTTATTGTTACCTGCGCGAGTATGCACAGCCGTAACAGAAGAGCAGGAATTCTTATGGGACAGGGTCATTCCATGGACGAAGCCATGGCTGAGGTGCATATGGTAGTTGAGGGCGTATATTCAGCCAAGGCAGCATGGGCACTTGCGAAGCAGTACCAGATAGAGATGCCTATTGTTGAGAATGTTAACAAGATTTTATTCGATAATATGAACGCAGCAGATGCTGTAAAGGAACTAATGCTAAGAGACCGTAAGATAGAGAATCCTGACCTGCCATGGTAGGATAACGGAGGTAATACTGTGAATAATGGTAATTTTACAGAGCTGGATAACGAGACAATATATCTGACCGCGAGACTGCTTAACAAATTCTCACGTATTAAGGATTACGCATTTACCATTGTAGAGGCCCCTACGGGTTTTGGCAAAACAACGGCAATCAGAGAGTACGAGCAGAATTCAACAGACCAGTTTCGATGGATTAATATTACCAATAATTCCAGGGATGTGTTCTGGGCGGACCTTTGCGAGGTGCTGGGTGAGACCTCTGATGAGATTGAAAGCTCTCTTCGTAAAATTGAATATCCTCAAAGTGATAAGGCAGTTGCCGAGATTCGTAATGTAATCAAGAAAATATCCATATCAGAGGATACATATATCGTAATTGATAATTATCATATGGTAGGTGATAATTATTTTGACCTGCTTATAAGCTCTTTGATTGATAATCTGCCTAAGGAAATGCATATTATTTTTATTACCCAGGCACTTACCTCATCAATTGCCTACGAGCAGATTATTAAGAATAGAATACTGCATATTTCCAAGGAGGATATGGAATTTTCTCCAGAGGATATTACCTTATTTTTTAATAAACATAACCTTACAATTACTATTGCAGAGGCCCACAGGCTTTACGAATTCTCAGAGGGCTGGATAAGTGCAATATCACTTCAGATGATTAGCTATAAAGAGACCGGAACCCTGGATAACTGCGATTCCATAGATACTCTTGTGGAAAAGACAGTGTGGGAGCGTCTTGGTGAGGATGAGAAAAATTATCTGATTGGTCTGTCCAATCTTAATTTCTTCACTGTGAAGGAAGCTAAGATGATGATATGCGGTGATATCAAAGAAAAGGATGTTGAGGGCGTACTTAACAGGATTATGTTTGTCAAATTTGACAAGGTAAGCCGTAATTATTATATTCATCATATTTTTCTTGACTATCTTAAGCATGAATTTGGTAATCTGTCTGAGCAGGAACAGAATGAAATAATTATCAAGACAGGCAGGGTATATGAAAACCGCCACCTTATTCTGGATGCCTACAAGGAATATTACAAGGCAGGACAGTGGGAGCTTATATATATGTCAGAGCCGGCCTTTGATGATTTATATCCATATATTAATCAGCGCAATAAGGATTTTTTCCTTAATCTTGTTAATAACTGCCCGGAGCAGATAAGTGAGCAATATTATTATTTCCCTACGATTCTTTGCATCGTGCTTTTTATGTATAATGAAAAAGAACGGCTTATTGAATATCTTATGAATATTGTGTATTCAATTGAGGATAATACCATGCTGACTGAGAGGCAGAAGAAAAATCTGCTGGGAACAGTGTATTTTGTGCGTGGATATACGGAATTTAACAATATTCCAATGATGAATGAATTCTTCGATAAATCCCTGAAATTTGCAGGCTCACCGGTTATCAAGCTTACCTCAAAGGTGCCATATACCTTTGGCTGTCCGTCGGTGCTTCATCTTTTTCATAAGGAGGGCGAATCGGCTGACCGTGAGGTTATGGAGCTTAGCGAGTGCATGCCAAGCTATTACAGGCTTTCAGAGGGACATGGCAAGGGTGCGGAGGCCTTGATGAAGGCGGAGGTGCTGTTTAACAGAGGAGATTTTGAAGGTTCGGAGGCCCTGTGCCACAAGGCTCTTTATATGGCTGACAGCCGTGACCAGACCTGTATCATACTGAGTACGCTTGTGCTGCTTACAAGAATGTGTATTATCAGCGGAGATACTGATACCTATATAGACAATCTTAATTCCTTTAAGAAAAAGGTTAAATACAATAACGAGGCAATTGATGCCGAGTATATTAATATGGTAGATATGAGTGAATCCTTTTTGTATGCTCTTACAGATGAAAAAGACCATATATCAGAATGGCTGACAGACTGGGAATCTATTGAGGCAAGACTTAATATTATTCCAATGAGCTTTGCTAATATTATATATGCCAAATGGCTGTATCTTAATGGGGATTATCAGAAGTTTCTGGGTATCAGCGGGCAGTTTCTTGGAATTGCTTCAATTTTTGAAAATGCAATGCCTAAGATATATACATATATATTTATTTCCATGTCTGACAATGCTATTGATAACAGGGACAAGGCTATTAAGTTCATGGGTCTTGCAATTGAGCTGGCTGCCCCTGAGAATTTCATTATGCCATTTGTGGAGAACATGAAATATATTGAGGATTATTTTACAGAGATGTGCTATGATGGCAGCTATCGTGATTTTATCAAGAATGCACGGGCTGTATCCAGAAAATATCTGGCAGGACTTAAGCTGCTTCAAAAGGATGCACGCAATAAGGATAATTACGGTCTTACAGCGCGAGAGCTGGATGTGGCCAAGCTTGCTGCGGAGCGTTTGTCCAATAAGGAAATAGCCGCAAGACTGTTTATTGCAGAAAGCACGGTTAAGTCCAATATGAAGATTATTTTTAACAAGCTTAACATTAATTCCAGAGCGGAATTGTCAGATTTCTTTAAAAGCTAACAAAAATCCCCCCCAATTAGAGGGGGGATTTTTGTTGTGAAGGGTATTATAATAGCCTTATACATATTTCATATTTTGTTTTGAAACGGGAGGAAACAATCTATGGCATTAATAAGCGAGGCGACTCCATTAAAGGGGCACCGCATTAAGGTTAAGCTTGCAAACGGCAAAATAATATACGTGGATTTTTCAGATAAGCTGTCTACCTGCAGATTTTGTTCGCTGGTGGATGAGAATACATTTTCTGATGTATCAACAGATGGATTGTTCATTATATGGAACCGATGCAATGTTAAAATAAGCGCCAGTGAATTGTGTCTGGCTGCCGCTAATTAGATGAATTATTAAAAAGCGCCCCTCATATACTGTAAGAGACAGTAGAAAAGGGGCGCTTTTATGGATAACTTTAATCTGTACAATGATATTAAGGCCAGAACTGACGGCGAAATATACATCGGAGTTGTTGGCCCTGTAAGAACAGGCAAATCAACCTTTATACGAAGATTTATGGATTTAATGATAATACCGGGAATTACTGACCCTAATGAAAGGGAGCGGGTAATTGATGAGCTGCCTCAGGCCGGAGCAGGAAGAACTGTTATGACAACTGAGCCAAAGTTCATTCCCAAGGATGCTGTTGAGGTAAGTCTTGGAAACAGTATTAACGCCAGATTCAGACTTATTGACTGTGTAGGCTACCTTGTTAATGGTGCACAGGGAATTTACGAGGATGAACAGGAGCGGCTTGTAAAGACACCCTGGTTTCCGGAGGAGATTCCTTTTACCAAGGCGGCAGAATACGGCACCGGGAAGGTAATAAGGGACCACTCAACAATTGGAATTGTGGTTACAACCGATGGCTCAATTGGGGAGCTGGCAAGAGAGGGCTACATAGGTGCTGAGGAAAAGACAATTAATGAGCTGAAAAGAATTAATAAGCCTTTTATTGTTATTGTCAATTGTACTGACCCCCATTCAGAAAGAGCTGCTGCCTGTGTAACAGAAATAGCAGCCAGATATAATGTTACTGCGATTCCTGTTAATTGTGAAAGACTTAACAAGGATGATGTGCACCAGATACTTCAAAGTATTTTATATGAATTTCCTGTTGCAAGCATTGAGTTCTATCTGCCTAAATGGTGTGAGCTCCTGGCCACTGACAATCCCGTTAAAAGTGAGCTGATAACTGCGGCAGGTGAGCTTCTTAATTCAATTACACATATTAAGGACATTAAGGAGCCGGAAACCGGTAATTATACCTACATAAACAAAATGAAATACGATAATTTTGATTTTACTGACGGTATTCAGCGAATTAATATTGATGTAGATGACAGATATTATTATGACAATCTCAGTGAGCTTACAGGGGAGGATATTCATGATGAATACCAGCTTATATCCATGATTCGTCTTTTGTCCTCCCAGAAGAAGGAATATGGACGGTACATTGATGCAATTGCAGCCGCCAGAGCAAAGGGCTATGGGGTGGTTATGCCCTCCAGAGAGGAGATTACTCTGTCACCGCCGGAGGTTATTAAGAATGGCAACAAATACGGGGTGCGTCTTAAGGCAACCAGCCCGTCCGTACATATGATTAAGGTTAATATCGGTACGGAGATTTCGCCAATTGTAGGAAGTGAGGCTCAGGCTCAGGACCTGATAAAATACATTGGGGAGGGCAGCGAAAAGGGTGAGGTATGGGACACCAATATTTTTGGTAAATCCATAGGCGAGCTTGTGGAGGACGGTATCCGCGGCAAAATTCAGATGATTAATGATGACTGCCAGATTAAGCTGCAGGATACAATGCAGAAGGTTGTCAATGAAAGCAGCGGTGGAATGGTCTGCCTGATAATTTAATTGTAGATGGCATATCAGATTAATATAGTCTGATATGTCATTTTTCGTTGTTATTTTATTAAGAATATGCAATAATAAAACATATTTGTTTTTTACAGGAGGGACTATGGAACCATATCAGATAGCACTAATAGTTGTGGCGGCATTTGCAGTTATTATTGGAATTGGAATTGTTTCGTCTAAGATTGCCAGAAATAACCAGTATTATCAGCTGCTTGCCAGCTTTGGAAGAATTAAAAAATCGGATTTTTCATATGAGGAATATGAGAGTATATCACATTTTTTCAGGAACACGCTTAAAGAGGGTGAACCATATATTGATGATATTACCTGGAATGACCTGGACATGGACAAAATATTCCTTATGATTAATAACACCAATTCGTCTGTGGGAAGGGATTTTTTGTATAAAATGCTTCGTAAGCCTGTAAGCAGCGATGCAGAGCTTAAGGAAAGAGACAGACTGGTTGAATATTTTGAGTCCCATGTTAATGAAAGAACCAGGATTATGCAGAGCTTTGCCAATATTGGCTTTACAAGAAAAATCTCCATTTCCGATTATATGGACAACCTTTTCAAGCTTAAGCCTGCGTCCAATTCCTTTCATTATATGATGATGCTGCTTATACTGGTTTCAATTGCCTTTACCATATTTATTGACCCGGTAATGGGAATCCTGCTTATTCTTGTAAGTGCGGGAGCCAGCATTATATCTTATTATAAGATGAAGTCCAGAATTGACAGCTTTTTTGAGTGCATAAGAGTATTCGTAACAATGGTGGAGGCATCTAAGACCATTGCGAAGCTGAATATTCCTGAGCTTGAGGAGTATAATGAGTATTTCAGACAGACAGCTGCCAAATTTGGCAAAATAACACGTAACTCCTTTGTGCTTGTATCACGTAAGCAGAATTCAGGATCCCTTGGAGATATAATGTATGAATACGTGAGAATGTTTACTCATATTGACCTTATTAAGTTTAATACCATGCTTCGTCATTTTGACAGGAATTATGACGAGACAATTGAGCTGATGAACAGGTTAGGACTTGTGGAGGCTACAATAAGCATTGCTTCCTTCAGACATCTGCTGCCTTATTACTGTAAGCCGTCCTTTGATAATGCAGGTCCAATGAATATTGAAGAGGTGTATCACCTTGCAATTAAGGAGCCGGTTCCCAACTCAATCAGGGAGAACAAGCCGGTGCTGCTTACAGGCTCCAATGCCTCTGGTAAGTCCACCTTCCTTAAATCCGTTGCCATATGCTCACTTCTTGCCCAGACAATCTACACCTGTCCGTCCAAGTGTTATGAGGCACCATTTTACAGGATATATTCATCCATGGCTCTGTCAGATGACCTGGATATGGGCGAAAGCTACTATATAGTTGAGATTAAGTCTCTTAAGAGAATTGTTGATGCTGCCAGAACTGAGGGTTCAAGAATATTGTGCTTTATTGATGAGGTTCTTCGTGGAACCAATACTGTTGAACGAATTGCAGCGTCCTCTGAGATATTAAAGGACCTTGCGGATAACAACGTTATGTGCTTTGCGGCAACTCATGATATCGAGCTGACACATATTCTTGAAAGATATTACTCCAACTATCATTTTACAGAGGATGTACGTGACAACAATGTTGTTTTCTCTTACGAGCTGCAGAAGGGAAGAGCAACCTCACGTAATGCCATCAAGTTATTAAGTATCATAGGATATAACTCTTCGATTATTAATAATTCCGAGGAGCGAGCCAATGACTTTATTAATACAGGTGTATGGAGGCAGTGTTAATGAATGTAACTATATATACAGATGGCGCGGCAAGAGGCAATCCGGACGGACCTGGGGGCTATGGAGCTGTGCTACAGTATCGTGACAGTAAGGGCGAGCTTCATGAAAAAGAGCTTTCCCAGGGCTATATAAAAACAACTAATAACCGTATGGAGCTGATGGCGGCAATAACAGGTCTTGAGGCTCTTAAAACACCATGTCAGGTAACCCTGTATTCTGATTCCAAATATGTTGTTGATGCCTTTAACCAGCACTGGATTGATTCATGGGTTAAGAAGGGCTGGAAGCGTGGCAAGAACGAGCCGGTTAAGAATCCTGATTTATGGAAAAGACTTTTGAAGGCAATGGAACCCCATGACGTAACCTACGTATGGGTTAAAGGGCATGATGGTCATGAAATGAACGAAAGATGTGATTATCTTGCTACGTCCGCCGCTGATGGAGCTGACCTTATTGAAGATGTGATTCTTCCTTGAAATTATAGGTTCATTGTGCTAGGATAAGTCTAGTGTAATGCCAGCCATTTAAGTAAGAAATGGTAATAATTACGAAAGTGGGGTCTGTAAATGATTACAGCAGATGTGTATACTTTATTGAATGACATTTTTTTTGAAGTGATTAGATTCGTTGGGATTCTGGCACTTGTAATTCTTGCGATATTCCTTGGAGGAAAGCTTCGCAAGCTGCATGACCGTAAGAAGTCCGAGAAGGATGCCGCGGCGCAGACTATGGATTCAGTTTCAGAGGATAATACAGATATAACCAATAATACTACAGTATAACAGGAGGATTAAGCCATGCAGTCTTATGGCGTAAATGAATTACGACGCAAATATCTTGAATTTTTCGAGAGCAAGGGACATCTGAGAATGAACAGTTTTTCTCTTGTACCTCATAATGATAACAGCTTGTTATTAATTAATGCAGGAATGGCACCACTTAAGCCATATTTTACAGGACAGGAGATTCCGCCAAGAACGAGAGTTACTACCTGTCAGAAATGTATCCGTACAGGCGATATTGAGAATGTAGGTAAGACAGCCAGACATCTTACTTTTTTTGAGATGCTTGGTAATTTCTCCTTTGGAGATTACTTTAAGCATGAGGCTATTAACTGGTCATGGGAATTTCTGACCAAGGTTATTGGAATGGAGCCTGACAGATTATATCCATCAATCTATTATGATGATGACGAGGCTTTTGATATCTGGACACGTGAGGTTGGAGTTCCAGCTGAGAAGATTACCAGATTCTATCGTGATGAGAACGGTGACTGTGACAATTTCTGGGAGCATGGTGCAGGACCTTGTGGACCTTGTTCAGAGATATATTATGACCGTGGTATTAAGTATGGCTGCGGAAAGCCTGACTGTAAGGTAGGCTGTGACTGTGACAGATACATGGAGGTTTGGAACAACGTATTTACACAGTTTGAAAGTGATGGACATCACAATTATACAGAGCTTAAGCAGAAGAACATTGATACAGGTATGGGTCTTGAAAGACTTGCTGTTGTTGTTCAGGATGTGGATTCTGTATTTGATATTGATACAATGAAGGCTATTCGTGACAGAATATGTGAGCTTGCAGGTGTTACCTATGAGACTGATGATAAGACAGATGTATCAATCAGACTTATTACAGACCATATTCGTTCTGTTACCTTTATGGCATCTGATGGAATTATTCCTTCCAATGAAGGCAGAGGCTACGTATTCAGAAGATTACTCCGCCGTGCTGCAAGACATGGAAGAATGCTGGGAATTGAAGGCCTTTTCCTTGCAAAGCTGGCTCAGACAGTTATTGCTTCAAGTAAGGACGGATATCCTGAGCTTGAGGAGAAAAAAGAGCTTATTCTTAAGGTTCTTACTACTGAGGAAGAGAATTTCAATAAGACAATTGACCAGGGTCTTAAGATTCTTTCAGATATGGAGGACAATCTTTCTAAGGCTGGTAATAAGACCCTTAGTGGAACAGATGCTTTCAAATTATATGATACCTATGGATTCCCTATTGACCTTACAATAGAGATTCTTGAGGAAAAAGGACTCAGCGTAGACATGGAGGGCTTTGAGGCTGCCATGAAGAAGCAGAAGGATACTGCCCGTAATGCCCGTAAGGAGACTAATTACATGGGTGCCGATGCTACTGTATACGATAAGATTGACACTAAGATTACGTCTAAGTTTGTAGGATATGATAATCTTACCTTCGATTCCAATATTTCAGTTCTTACAACAGAGACTGATATCGTAGATGAGATTACTGAGGGTACAGAAGGAACAATTATTGTAGATGAGACTCCTTTTTATGCAACAATGGGTGGTCAGCAGGGTGATATTGGTACAATTACAGCTGGAAGCTCAGTATTTGAGGTATATGATACGATTAAGCTTAAGGGTGGAAGAGTTGGACATGTTGGTAAGGTAACTGTTGGTTCTTTTGCCAGGGGTAATAAGGTTACTTTAGCTGTAGATGAGACTAAGAGACTTGATACAGCCAAGAATCATTCAGCAACACACCTTCTTCAGGAGGCACTTAGAATTGTACTTGGAAGTCATGTTGAACAGGCCGGTTCACTTGTTACACCTGAGAGACTGAGATTTGATTTTACACATTTTTCAGCTATGACTGATGATGAGATAAACAGAGTAGAGGCTATTGTTAATCAGAAGATTGCAGAGTCAATTCCTGTTGACACTAAGGTTATGAATATAGAGTATGCCAAGAAGACCGGAGCTAAGGCTTTATTCGGTGAGAAATACGGTGAGACAGTTCGTGTTGTATGCATGGGTGATTTCTCCAAGGAATTCTGTGGTGGAACTCATGTTAACAATACATGGGTTATTACAGCCTTCAAAATCCTTTCAGAGGCAGGTTCAGCTGCCGGTGTAAGAAGAATTGAGGCACTTACCGGTAATGCTGTATTTGAGTATTATAAGGGCATAGAGGCGCATTTTAATGAGCTGTGCAGGCTTGCAAAGGCTACCCCTGCTAATGTTGATGAGAAGCTTGTCCATATGCAGGCAGAGCTTAAGGCTTTAAGCTCAGAGGTTGAATCACTTAAGAGCAAGGCAGCTAATGATGCTGTTGGCGATGTTATGAGTCAGGTAACTGAGATTAAGGGTGTTAAATTCCTTGGCGTTAAGCTTGATGATATTGACATGAATGAGCTTCGTAATCTGTCTGATGACCTTAAGAGCAGAATCGGCTCAGGCGTTGTTGTTCTGGCATCTGCACAGGGTTCAGATAAGGTTAACCTTATCGTTACTGCAACTGAGGATGTTGTAAAGAGTGGTGTTCACTGTGGTAACATTATCAAAGCAGCAGCTCCTATGGTAGGCGGCGGCGGTGGAGGCCGTCCTAATATGGCTCAGGCAGGTGGTAAGAATCCAGCCGGAATTGATAAGGCTATTGAAGAGGCCGGAAGAGTATTAGCAAGTCAGCTGTAAAAAAACAATAAAAAACTCAAATTTTCCTTGACGAAAAAGATTTATATGATATAATCTTATTTGTGCAAGCTGAGTAGTCAATTATGACACGTTCAGCGTATTACCCAAACAGTTGTTTTTGCACTAATCTTACAACTGGAGGGAGGTCAGGTGTGAAATGTCAAATGTAATCGTTAAAGAGAACGAATCATTGGATAGTGCATTACGCAGATTCAAGAGAAACTGTGCTAAGGCAGGTATTCAGCAGGAGATTCGTAAGAGAGAGCATTATGAGAAGCCAAGCGTTCGTCGTAAGAAGAAGTCAGAGGCTGCTAGAAAACGTAAATACAACTAATTTACAAGCTTTATCCTAAGGGATATTGAGGGACTGTAAAGCTTCCCTTATTAAAAAAAGATTAACCATATCGGCTGATATGGTTAATCTTTTTTTACAGTGCAAGCTTTTTCCTTCGACAGATTATAAATGCTGCACCTGCAGCGATAATCATAATCGGCCATATAGGACTTGCATTGTCACCTGTTGGTGTATCCTTATTATCATTGCCAGAGCCTGAAGGCTGTGTAGGTATTTCAGGTGTACCAGAACCCTCAGGGGAAGCAGTATACTGGGTAAGATTTGCCTGCCCTGCTGCGGTGGCAAAGGTATTTTTCTGAATATATTTTGCAAGAGCCTGCTCGCAGGTTCCATATTCTTTTACAAGCTCTGCATCAGTCATTCCCTCATAATCCTTATTACCGGCAACATACTGATTGGTTGCAACGGTATATACCTTGGAAGGGTCAATAGCCTTTCCGTTAATTGCTGCTGTAATAACACGGTGTCCTTTTGATTTGGTCATGTCATACTGAGCCTTGATTCCACCAAACTGAAGGGCAGAGCCGCTGTTGGATGGCCAGGAATACTGGTAAGGGTCTTCGCCTGCAGCAACAGCCTCCTTTTGAAGCGTATATATAAGGTCACACTGATAGCTTATCTCAAGTGAATATTCCATGATATTAAGAAGCTGTGCACCTGTAAGCTTTTTTACAACCAGAACATTTCCATAAGGAGATATGCTTATAAGATTCTTGTAGGTAATGGTACCCTCTGGAATACCGGCTCTTATACCACCTGCATTTTCCATTGCTACATCCGCACCTGTCCAGTCAAGATATGCTGCTGTTACAATTCGTCCTATTGGGAGCTCACTAACACGAATATCCTCCCAGCTGTAGGGATATGCAGCAGCACTGTTTCCAACAGTGGCATTAAGTGTGGCTGACTGGCTGTTCTCGATATCTGAAATAAGCGAGGTGACAGTTGAATCTGACATAGCTGCTGTATCAGCGGCAGTATATACAGTCTCGGTAGCATCAGTTATTGTGGCAGATGCCTTATCATAGGTAAGTGACAGTACTCCGCAGGACAGAAAATAATAGCCTGCTTCAACAACAGGAACCGATTTATTGTCAGCATCTGTGTAGGTGGTATCAAGGAGAACATGGTCATGGCCTGCAATTACTGCATCAATACCTTTAATAGAAGCTACAAAGCCCTGACAGTCACTTTGGTGGGTTATTGCTATTACAATATCACAGCCTAAGTCATTACGAAGCTGTGCGGCTGTCTGGGTAGCCTGTGCGGCTTCCTCTCCAAAGGTAAGACCGGTTACGTTCTCAGCAAGGGTGGATTCATAGAAGGAATCATCAATTACTCCGACAACTCCCACCTTAAGAGCAGTTCCGTCATCTGCTGTAACCTGTTTTACAAGATATGGAGCTGCAAAATATGAATCTCCATTAGAATTCTTAACATTAGCTGCAAGGATTGCAAAGGAATGGTCAGTATCAAGCTTTTTCAGCTGGGCAGCACCATAGGTCCAGTCATGGTTGCCAGGTGTCATTGCATCATATCCAACAGCATCCATCAGTCTGGCAATGCTTTCGCCGTTATCGATTGTGGCAAAGGCCTGTCCGTGGAAGGTATCGCCAATGTCAAGCACCAGGTCGGCAGACTGTTCATCAATAAGTGCCTTAAGTGCTGAGAAACCAATCTGTTTCTTGTCAACGCTGGTATAATAGCCATGAATATCGTTAGTATGGACAATTCTAATGGTAGTACCAGGCTCATCCGCCTTTGCGGATTGAAGTGGGACTGCTGCGATTACAATAAAAAGACAGAGCAGCAGGGACCATATTTTAAAGTATTTTGTAGGTAAGTGTTTCATTTTCTTCGCCTTTCTTATGTTTTGATATGTACAATTATTGCATATTTTTAGTATAAATACAATTACCACAGAATAAATTAAGTCATGTTTTTATCAATTGACAAAAGAAATATATCGGTTTAAAATTAATTTATATCAAAATAAAGAAAAGAGGCTGGAGAATGTCAAAGAAAATATTTGCAAAAATAACAGGCTTTCTGCTTACAGCTGTAATGGTATTAACGTTGATACCAACTACGGCTTTTGCAGGAAACAGACAGGACAAGTCCTCCAATATGGAGACTATTGGAACACTTGCACCTATTAATCAGGCATATTTATCATATATGGAAGAGGGGGCAGATGGAATTGTTCCATCCACACTTGACCTTTCATATCTTGCTGATAATTATGCAAGTCTTGTAGATACGCAGGGTACGCTGCCATCTCAATATGACTTAAGAGATTACGGAAGAAGTCCACAGGTTGTGAATCAGGGTTCTTATGGAACCTGCTGGGCATTTGCAGCAATTGGTGCATCCGAGTCCCCTCTTATAACTCAGTTCCCGGAGATTGCACTTTCACAGCAGCATCTTGCTTATTTTACCTATACAGGTAATGAAGAGGAAGAGGGTTGGAATGTTGATGCAGACCCATACAACATGGGTGGCTTTGCACAGGGAGCAGCAGCAACAATGGCTGCATGGAAGGGACCTGTAGACTATTCAAAGGTTCCATATGACCCTACGGTGCCAGTATCTGAGGATTTAAGATACGAAGCAGATTATCACCTTCAGGATGCTTTTTATCTGCCGGGTGGTACCTATGCCGACAACAGTTCATATGATACAGATATGATTAAAACAATCGTGATGGAGTATGGTGCTGTATGTATCGATTACCTTGCTCAGGCTCCTGATTCTTACAACGAAGAGACTGCGGCAGTATATAATGCAGAATATGATTATTCAATTATGCTGTATTACTTGTTGGATGGGATGATACATATTCCAGAGAGAATTTTCTTGAAGGACACCAGCCGGATAATGATGGTGCGTGGATTGTGAGAAACAGCTGGGGTACAGACTGGGGCAATGATGGATATTTTTATCTTTCCTATGATGATGCAACTGTAGTATATAATGGTGTATACCTTTTGGAGGATGAGGATAACTACACCGGTATATATCAGTATGATACTAACGGATGGGGTTCATCATTAGCTATGGATGATTTCGTTGATGACAGTAAGGCATCCAAGGTTGGTTACATGTCTAATATTTTTACAACAGGTGAAGAGGAAGAGCTTCTTGAAGCGGTTTCATTTTACACCACAGATATTAATTCAAGCTATGAGATATCTGTATATACAGGAGTAAGTGAGGATAGTCCTGTATCCGGCACACTGGTCTTTAGCGGACAGACAGGTACTGAGCTGTATTCAGGCTACCATACAATTGAGCTTACTCAGGCAGTTAAGCTGGAGGAGAATCAGAGCTTCAGTGTAGTAGTTAAGCTTACCAATCCAGAGCATCCATATACAATTCCTGTTGAATTATCCTTTCTTTCATATAACAAGGAGGAGCCAGAGTATTGTGGTAATGGACATGAGAGCTTTGTAAGTGCTGATGGTATTAATTGGGAGGATGCTGCAAGTGGTGAATTTATAACCTATTACAGTGATGGCTTTTTATATACAAGCAATGTATGCCTTAAAGCCTTTACTAATCCTGTATTAAATGATTCCACTGCAGGTAAGGTTCAGTTCTCAGTTTTGCAGGGACAGATTGCTGATGGTACATTATTAACTCTTACAGGAAGCAGCGAGATATATTATTCAGTTAATGACGCAGAGGCAGTTAAATATACCAGCCCAATAACCCTTACAGGCGATATGGAGATTACAGCCTGGGGAGTAAAGGATGGCAAAAAAGGTGTGGAGAGAACCAGAACCTATACCAAGGCTGCTTCACAGCTTGTCGAGCTTTCAATAGGAGCTGCAGGTAATAAAACTGTAATGAGTACCTCCTCCGGTGATAACACTACTGTAGGAGAACGTGATTTTACATATATTACCTCTAATGATAGTGTTCAGATATATACAATGGGTCAGGGAAGCATAGAGGTTGACAAAGAGGCCGTTGACTCTAATACATGGTCAGAGCCAATAGAGCTTGAAGATGGTGATACAGTAATTACCATTACAACAAGCGAGGATAATAAGACTGCAACTACCTATACAATAACCGTACATAAGAATGTGGTCGCATATGATTATGTTGATGAGACAATTGCAGGTATTGCTCCTGGCTTTACAGTAAAGGATGCAGATAACAATGAACTTACTGTTGGTTCAAGCATTAAGCCTTATATTACTGTTGCCGGAGAGGATGAACCAGTTGCACTTACTGTTACAGCAGCCGGTGGTGGAGAAGCAATAGAATATGTTCCACAAAGGAATGCAACTATAGTATCAGAAATCATTTTGAGAACGAGCAGACTGTGGAGCAGTATGGCTCATGGAATGTTATAAGTAATAATTCAGATATGTCTAATCCTATTGATTTTGAAGAGGGTAATATTCCTGTCGAGCCTGGAAAGGACTTATATATTCAAAGACCTGCAGAGCCTGGAATTCGTTTTGCATCAGTTCCTGCACACATTGTGGTTCCTGCCACAAGACCAGCAGCACCTGTTGTGACTGTCACAGGGACAACTGCTGACACAATAACCTTAAGTGCAATTACAGGCGGTGAATATGGACTTGTTAATGGAGCAGATATTACATGGCAGGACAGCAACGTGTTCACAGGACTCACTCCTGATACTGAATACACATTTACTGCAAGAATCAAATGGACAGACTCAAGCTTTGCATCAGATAAAGCAGTTAATGCTACAGGAAGCACACTTGATGGTGTTTCAATAGCAATATCTTATACATTTAATGGAACAGAGATTTTCAATGATACAGCTGTTCTTACTGAGGGCAAAAATACTGTGACTGCTTCCGAGGCACTTCTGGAGGAAAATGGTGTATTTATTAAAGACAACACACCGGAATCGATTTTGGTGACTGTTACTGATACTGACGGAGTTCTTACAGCCAGCACTGATACTGTAGAGTTTCAGATAGATGCAGAGATTGATTTTACAGACTTTACATATCGTATTGCATATTTTGACACAGAGGGCAATCTTCTTGGCTATAGTGATACCCTTCAGATTGATACAATAGGGGATATAAGCTCTGAGGATATGCCAATACTTGAGGGCTATAAGATGTATATTCCGGAGGATGAGACTGAGGATGAACAGATTGTACGTGAATATCCGCTGGGAGTATATTATATGGGCAGATGGATTTTGCATCCTTCAAGAACTGTATATATGATAGTTGAAAAGGATGAGTCTTCTGTTACACCAGGTCCTTCACAGCCGGGAGAGAATCCAGGTGGTAATCCGGGAAATAATCCGGGAGGTAACACAGGCGGTAACAATAATGGCGGCAATACCGGTAACAATGGTTCCGGAAACGGCAACAATCAGGACGTAGATGCCATTGACCATAACAGCCCGTTATGGTGGTATGCACTTGCCCTTGCATCAGCTACAGCTGCAATTGCAGGCATGACTCATAAGAAAAAGAATTCAACAGAAGAATAATTAGGAATCCGCTGCAGTGCATATTGGCTGCAGCGGTATTTTTTTGCAGATTTTGTATATATATAATATAAAGCCACATATCAGGTGCCTTATGCAATCCATTAATGAGTTAAAAGAGAATTATTCTATTATAACTGTTCACGGACTTCAAGAAGTATATATTGAAAATTTTATTTCCATAATTGAGCTGGGAGAACACAGCTTAAAGCTTCGCGCAAGAAAGGAGATAATTCTTATTGAGGGAAGTAAGCTTATTATTGAATATATGAACTCTGATGATATTAATGTAAAGGGTCATATAGAGCATATAAGGCTGGTGGAGGTTACAGGTTGAAGCTTTTACATTATCTGGGCGGCAGGGTGGCTGTGAGTATAGATGGTCTTGGAACAGAACGTTTTATTAACATATGCAGGAACAACGGAATTATTTTTAACAGCCTTGTATATGATGGATGCAGTGCTGTAACTATTATGTCCATAAAGGATTACAGGTGTATACGCCCTTATGTTCGGATTACAGGTGTTCATACAAGAATCGTATACAGAAACGGACTGCCCTTTTTTATTAACCGTAACAGGCTCAGGCAGTTTTTTATTGTGGGAATTATGGTATTTGCATTCATTAATATATATATGACAAGATTTCTGTGGAAAATAGAGGTCGGCGGCAATTCCTTTTACTCGGATAAGGTAATTATTGAATATCTAATGTCACAGGGGCTTCATTATGGGCAGGCCACAGGCCGTATATCCTGCTACAGCATTGAACGGGGAATTCGTGAAAGCTTTGACAATGTTACCTGGGTATCAGCCGACATTAAGGGTGCCAGACTTTTTATTGAGATAAAAGAAAATGAGGATGATGGAATTGCTGTAAATGAAAGCAGTCTGGCAAAGGATATTACAGCTGCTGCCGATGGGGTTGTGTATTCGATTATAACCAGAAGTGGAACACCTGTTGTAAAGGCTGGTGACACAGTAAAAAAGGGTGACATCCTTGTTATGGCTAAAGTCGATTCTGCCAATGAAAGCGGAGAGGTAGTGGAAACTCGTTATGTAAGGGGTGACGCAGATATTTTAATTGATACAGATTACAGCTATTTGGACACTATAAAAAGAAGCTATTACAAAAAGGTCTATACTGGACGGGAGCTTGAGCATACAAGGCTTAGAATTGGTAACCGTTATATTTCAAGTGCTTTTGACAGCTGCAGATATGAATTGTATGATACAGTAACAGAATATAAGAATGTTAATCTGTATGAAAACCTTACACTGCCAATTAATTATGCATTTGTAACCTTCAAAGAGTACAGATTAGAGGAAGCCTCCTACAGCGACGAGGAGCTTTCTGCTCTTTTGGACAATAATATTAATAATTATATTAAAAAATTAAAGGAAAACAGTATTCAAATCATATCAAATAGTGTTAAAATAAAACTTAATAGTGATTCAGGGGCTGCACAGGGTTCTATTCATGTCAGGGAGGCTGCTGTTGAGTATACTGAACCAATAATACTTGAAAAGGAAACGGCAAATGAGCGTAGTTGAGAATGTAATTGATATTCCGGCTGAACACAGCCGCAATGTGTTTGGTAATTTTGATGAGTATGTTAAGAAAATTGAAAAGACTCTTAAGGTAACTATTGTAATGCGCGGTTCTGACCTCAAGCTGATAGGTGCAGAGGCAGCAGTTAATAAGGCCACAAGGATTTTTAATGAATTAATTGAACTTTCCAAACGTGGCAATACAATTACAGAGCAGAACGTGGATTATGCACTGGCACTTTCCATGGAGGATAAGACGTTAGTAATTACAGAGATAGATGGTGATATAGTTGCAAGGACAATTGCGGGTAAGCCAATTAAGCCCAAAACTCTTGGACAGAAGCAGTATATAGAGGCTATTCGCAAGAAAATGATTGTATTCGGCATAGGCCCTGCCGGTACCGGTAAAACCTATCTTGCAATGGCAATGGCTATTCAAGCCTTCAAGAATAACGAGGTCGACAGAATTATTCTTACAAGACCGGCTATTGAGGCAGGTGAGAAGCTTGGCTTTCTGCCAGGTGACCTGCAAAGTAAGATTGACCCATATTTAAGACCATTATATGATGCACTTTACAGTATTATGGGTGCAGAAAGCTATATGCATAATTCTGAAAAAGGACTTATTGAGGTTGCGCCACTTGCATATATGCGTGGACGTACACTGGACAATGCATACATTATTCTGGATGAGGCTCAGAATACAACTCCTGCCCAGATGAAAATGTTCCTTACCAGAATTGGCTTTGGCTCTAAGGTTATTGTAACAGGTGATTTAACACAAAAGGACCTTCCGAGGGATGCACAGTCAGGCCTGGATGTGGCACTGAAGGTTCTTAATAAGGTGGATGATATTGGTGTATGCCGGCTTACAAGTATGGATGTTGTAAGACATCCGCTGGTTCAGAAGATTGTCAAGGCGTATGATGAATATGAAAGCAGACATTCTGACAACAGCTACCACAAAAAGCCTGCAGGACAGTCAGGGAAGGGGAGAACGCGTAAAAATGACAATTAATTATGAAAAAGAGTATGACCTTGACCTTGGAATTGACTATGAGGCCATAGCGGACAAGGTTGTAAATGCCGCACTGGATTATGAGCATTGCCCATATGAGGCAGAGATAAGCCTGACCCTTGTTAATGATGAGGCAATTCATGAGATTAACAATGAATTTCGCCAGATAGACAGGGCTACAGATGTTCTTTCTTTTCCGATGGTAGAATATGATACACCGGGAAGCTTCGATTTTCTTGAAGAATGTGATGACTGCTTTAATCCTGAAAGTGGTGAGCTTATGCTTGGAGATATTGTTATATCTCTTGATCGTGTGAAGGCTCAGGCAGAGGAATATGGACATTCAGTTACCAGAGAATATGCATTTCTCATAGCCCACAGCATGCTACATCTTATGGGCTATGACCACATGGAGCCAGAGGAAGCCAAGGTGATGGAGAGCAGGCAGAGTGCTGTTCTTGATTCAATAGGAATAACAAGATAGGAGATTATATGACAAGAGAAGAGCTTTTAGACAGAGCCCATGAGGCAATGGAGAATTCATATTCACCATATTCACATTATAAGGTTGGAGCGGCACTTGAAACCGCAGATGGCAGTGTATATACCGGCTGTAATATAGAGAATTCTTCATATGGAGCTACAATATGTGCAGAGAGGACTGCGGCAGTTAAGGCAGTAAGTGATGGACATAGGGAAATTGTAAGACTGGCGGTTGTAAGCTCTTCAGACGAATTTACATATCCCTGTGGAATCTGCAGACAGTTTCTTACAGAGTTCATGAAGCCGGAGGCAGAGGTGTACTTTAAGGATAAGGAGCACGGAATAATGACAGTACCATTTGGTGTTCTTGTTCCATTTGCCTTTACTTCATCTGATATTAAATAAAGGTTTATTTTATCTTATTCCGGTCAATAATATGACTATGAAGAAGATAACAGCAATTAAAATAATTTCAACTTTTTTTGTATGTGCAGTCTCTTATACGGGTGCATGCCTGTATATGCTGTATAATGCAGAGCCGTTACAGCCAAAGGAACGTAAGTATGTTCATGTAATAGATACCTCTCAGATTATGGTGAATAATAAGGTGGCACCGGAGGATATGGAATGTATCTTTTATATTAGGTCTGAATATGGCAGGCTTGTGATATACAATGATAATAATTCAATATATGATACTACAAATATAGAGCTTTCCTCACTGCCAGTTAATGTTCAGGCGGCAGTGCTGAATGTCCTGCAGGTTAATACCTTAAGAGAGCTTTATGATTTTCTGGAGACATATTCAAGTTAGGATAAAATATGAGATACGACATTTTGGTTATAGGCGGCGGACCTGCCGGAATGACAGCGGCAATAACTGCTGCCAGAGCAGGCGCAAGGGTATGCCTTGTTGAGCATAAGGACAGAGTGGGAAGTAAAATTCTGTCAACCGGTAATGGCAAATGTAATATTACCAATCTGGTAATTGCCCCTGAATGCTACCGCTCTGACAGTGGAGCGGATTATTATGATGTAATCAGCCGGTTTAATCCCCAGTGGACAATTGAATATATGAAAAGTCTTGGCATAATTACCAAGGAGCGAAATGGCTATATTTATCCCCGTTCAGAGCAGGCGTCAACAGTTCTTGACGGATTAAGGGGAGAGCTTGTAAGGCTTAAGGTTGATGTGGTGACACAGGCGGAGGTTACAAGAATTACCCCCAGCTTTACTGCTGTAACCTCTGTGGGAGACTTTAGTGCAGACAGGCTTGTTCTTGCCTGTGGCTCCAAATGTGCTCCCAAAACAGGCTCTGATGGCTCAGGCTATCAGCTTGCAAAGACCTTTGGACATAAAATAATTACACCGATTCCTGCACTTGTACAGATTAGGTGTAAGGAGGGCTTTTTCAAGGAAGTACAGGGTGTAAGGTGCGAGGCTTCGGTCAGTGTTATGAGTGATAATGGTAAAGCTGCCTGTGACAGAGGTGAGCTTCAGCTCACTGATTATGGAATTTCAGGAATACCTGTTTTTCAGGTGAGCCGTTACATAAAAAGATTGCTGGATGCAGGAAAAAAGCCTTATGTATTAATTGATTTTGTACCGGATATGACGGCGTCTAAGCTTCATGATACAATAAGCTATATTATTGACAGAGCTGGCGGCTTAGAGCTTCTTGGGGCTTTGAATGGAATATTTAATAAAAAGCTGGCAGGACTGTTAATTAAAGAGGCAGGACTTAAGCCGTCATGTAAGTGCAGTATGGCTGGCACAAAAGAGCTTGAAAGGTTGGAAAAACTTATAAAAGCTTTTAAGGCTACGCCTGTGGATACTAATGGCTTTGCTAATGCCCAGGTGTGCGCCGGAGGTGTGGACCTTAAGGAAATCAACCAGCAGACAATGGAATCAAGGCTTGTGAAAAAGCTTTATTTTGCAGGTGAGATAGTAGATGTGGACGGCAAATGTGGAGGCTATAATCTTCAGTGGGCATTTGCCAGTGGTCATCAGGCGGGGCTGTGTATAACAGGAGTAAAGAATGATAAGAATTAATCAGATAAAAATAAGCGTGAATTCGGATGAGTCGGCTATACGCAAAAAGATTATTAAGGCACTTCATCTTAAGCCGGATATGAAATTCACCTATACAATAGCAAAAAAATCCATAGATGCACGTAAAAAGGATAATCTTTTATACATATACTGTGTAAATGTAGTGGTTGAAAATATTAATGAGGTTTCTCTTGTTAATAAGCTTCACGATAATAATATTATGTTAACCAATGATAAAGAATATGCCTTTCCAGAGCTGATGCTTAATAAGGAATCCAGAATCGTAATTGCAGGTAGTGGACCTGCGGGACTGTTCTGCGGACTTATGCTTGCAAGGGCTGGATATAAGCCGGTAATCTATGAGCGTGGTGCCAGTGTTCACGAAAGAACTGCAATTGTTAATGCTTTTTGGGAAAATGGAGTCCTTGATACCCATACTAATGTACAGTTTGGCGAGGGTGGAGCAGGAACCTTTTCAGATGGCAAGCTTAACAGTGTTGTTAAGGAAAAAAATGGCCGAATTCATCAGGTGCTGAAAACCTTTGTTGAATATGGTGCACCTGGTGAAATTATGTATATTAATAAGCCGCATATTGGCACTGACATACTTGCGACAGTTGTTGAAAATATTCGCAATGACATAATTGCACTTGGCGGACAGGTTATTTTTAACTCACAGATAACCTCAATTCATATTGAAAATAACAGGGTGTCAGGAATAAGAATTAATGACAGCTATGACGAATATTGTGACCGTCTTGTGCTGGCAATTGGACACAGCGCAAGGGATACCTTTGAAATGCTTATAAAGCTTGGACTTCCAATGGAGCCTAAGGCGTTTGCTGTCGGAATGAGAATAATTCACCCGCAGGGCATGATTAATAATTATGCATATGGTAATGAGAAGTGCGGCAGACTTCCTGTTGCAGATTATAAGGTTACAGCAAAGGCTGCCAATGGGCGGGGTGTTTATTCCTTTTGTATGTGTCCCGGTGGATATGTGGTCAATGCTTCCTCTGAGGAGGGCATGACCTGTGTTAATGGAATGAGCATGAGCAGGAGAGATTCCGGTACTGCTAACAGTGCCATTGTTGTAACTGTTGAGCCTGCTGATTTTGGCAAAAGTGATGTTTTATCAGGAATGCATTATCAGAGAAATCTTGAGAGCGCGGCATACAAGGCCGGACAGGGTAAAATACCATTTCAGCTGAACAGTGATTTTCAGGAAGGAAAAAAGAGCGCAGGGTATGGCAGCTTTATACCTGACTTTAAGGGTCTTAACACCCCTGCTAATCTTCGTGAGGTACTTCCTGAATATTTATGCGAATCAGTTATTGACGGAATGAAATCTTTTGATAAAATAGTAGAAGGATTTAATATGGAGGATGCAGTATGGGCCGGTGTTGAGAGCCGAACCTCTTCTCCAGTAAGAATGATTAGAGGCGATGACCTTATGAGTACCGGAATTGTCGGAATATATCCGTGTGGAGAGGGCGCTGGCTATGCCGGTGGAATTACCTCTGCGGCTGTGGATGGAATTAAGGTGGCTGAGGCAGTAGCCTTGTCCTAAAAATAATAACAAAGGTATAAGTAAAATGGATAATTACAGAGAGCTGTTAAAGGATAAGAAAAGAATAGTTGTTAAGATTGGTTCATCATCAATAACCCACGAAAGTACGGGTAATATTAATTACAAGAAGCTGGAGAAGCTTGTGCGTATTCTGTGCGATTTGAAGAATCAGGGCAAGGATGTGGTTTTGGTATCCTCAGGTGCAATTGCAGTTGGACGCCAGGCAGTTGGAATTAATCATCGTACAGAGGTTCTTGCAGAGAAGCAGGCCTGTGCCGCCATCGGACAGTGTCGTTTGATGATGACCTACCAAAAGCTTTTTGCGGAGTATAACCAGATAGCAGCCCAGGTGCTTATGACTAAATTTACAATGCTTAATGACGAAAGCCGCAGGAATGCCGGCAATACCTTTTCTGAGCTTTTTAAGCTTGGCGCAATACCTGTTGTTAATGAAAATGATACAGTATCTACATATGAAATTGAATTTGGCGATAATGACAGACTTTCTGCATTGGTTAGTGCTGTAATTGGTGCAGACCTTCTCATTCTTTTATCGGACATAGATGGTCTTTTTACTGATGACCCTAATGTTAATCCGGAGGCAAGATTTATTGAGCTGGTTCCATCAATTGATGACAGATTAAGAGGCATGGCAAAGGGCTCTGCAAGTGCAGTCGGTACAGGTGGAATGGCAGCAAAGCTTGCAGCAGCAACGATTGCAACTGACGCTGGAGCCGACATGGTTATTGCTAATAGCAGAGATTTGGATGTGATTACACAGATTGTAGAGGGCGAGAAGGTTGGAACACTTTTTCTTGCCCACAAGACAGATGATTTTCAGCTTGCTGATTTTCTTTAAAGGAACTAAATTTTTTTCAGGAGGTACTTACATGGAAAGACGTGATAAAAATAATTATTATCTGGATATTGCAGAGGCGGTGTCCCAGCGTGGAACCTGTCTTCGCAAGCTTTACGGTGCAGTTATTGTTAAGAATGATGAAATAATTTCAACCGGCTATGTAGGTGCGCCAAGAGGCAGGGCCAACTGTAGTGACTTAGGCTATTGTGTCAGAGCCAAGCTTGCAATTCCCCGTGGAGAACGTTATGAGCTGTGCCGGAGTGTTCACGCAGAGGCCAATGCAATTATAAGTGCGCCAAGAGAGACAATGATTGATTCCACATTATATCTGGTTGGCTTTGAGCTTCCTTCAATGGTATATGTTGAGAATGCAAGTTGCTGTTCAATGTGTAAAAGAATGGTTATAAATGCAGGAATTGCAAGGGTTGTTATTCGTGACACTATTAACAGCTACCGAATAATCAATGTGGATGAGTGGATAAAGGATGATGAATCAATAATAGGAGAGTTCGGGTATTAATATGACTACTAAATCCGATGCCAGATTGCATGTAAAAACAATCCGAAGTGCAATGCCGGCTCAGGAGGCCGCCAAGCTTAGTGAGCTAATTGAGGATAAGGTACTTGCATCCATGGAATACAATGAATGTAATACCTTATATATATACAAAAGTGTTAATAATGAGGTGGATACTGATAAAATAATTCATCAGGCACTGCTTGACGGCAAGGTTGTAGCCTTGCCAAGGGTAATTGATGGAGATATTTTTTTCTACCAGATTGAAGATATATGTAATCTGGAATATGGATACATGGGAATTCCGGAGCCAGAACCCAATCCGGAAAGACTTGTAGATACAGACACCGGGCTTGTAATAACTCCCGGACTTGCTTTTGACATCAGATGCTGTCGAACCGGCTATGGCAGGGGATATTATGACAGATTTTTTGCTTCCCATAGGGGACTTGTGTCAATGGGACTGGCATTTGAATATCAGATGTTTGAAGAACTTGAGGTTAATCAGTTGGATATACCCCTTAATATGGTGGTAACAGAGGAAAGGATACAGGTATCATAATGACAGAATTAGAGATGATGGGGCAGCGTGCCAAGGCGGCATCAAGAATTATTGCGAGGCTTAAAATAGATGAAAAAAATAATGCTCTTCGCAGTGTTGCTGCCGCAATTACAGATAACGCTGCTGCAATTATTGCAGCTAACAGAATAGATGTTGAGAATGGTGTCAGTGCTGGTATGCATCAGGGCCTTCTTGACAGATTAACGCTTACTGAGGATAGAATCAAGGCAATGGCTGAGGGCATTATTCAGGTTGCAACACTTGATGACCCTGTTGGCGAGGTTCTTGGAATGTGGGAGAGACCTAATGGTCTTAGAATTGGTCAGAAAAGAGTTCCCATCGGAGTCATCGGTATAATATATGAATCTCGACCAAACGTTACCCTTGATGTGTTCGGACTTTGTTTTAAAGCGGGCAATGCCTGTGTTCTTAAGGGCGGTTCAGATGCTCTTAATTCCAATATTGCAATTGTGGAAATTATCCAGGGTGCTCTTGCAGACGTCGGACTTACGCCTGATTGTATTCAGCTTATCAGAAGTACGGACAGAGCAGTTGCTGGTGAATTCATGAAGCTTAACCAGTATATTGATGTTCTCATTCCACGTGGTGGAGCAGGACTTATCCGTGCAACAGTTAATAATGCAACTATTCCTGTTATAGAAACCGGAACCGGCAACTGTCATATATATGTGGATGCTTCGGCTGACTACGATATGGCACTTGACATTATTGAAAATGCAAAAACACAGCGTATTGGGGTGTGTAATGCCTGCGAATCACTGCTGGTTCACAAGGATGTGGCTGACAGCTTTATTCCCCTTCTTGCCAAAAGACTTTTCAAGCACAATGTGGAAATTCGTGGTGATGAACAATCCTGTACCATAGTTCCACAGTTTACTCCGGCTACTGAGGCAGACTATGGTACAGAGTATCTGGATTATATTATTTCTCTCAAAATAGTTAATAATGTTGATGAAGCTATTGCTCATATTAATAAATATAATACCGGTCATTCTGAGGCCATTATTACCAATGATTATAATAATTCCCAGAAATTTCTGGATGAGGTGGATGCAGCAGCTGTATATGTTAATGCTTCTACCAGATTTACAGATGGCTTTGAGTTTGGCTTCGGGGCTGAGGTTGGAATCAGTACGCAAAAGCTGCATGCAAGGGGGCCAATGGGACTTAAAGCACTTACAACCACTAAGTATATAATATATGGTAATGGACAGGTGCGCGGGTAGGGCGTGCTGCAGTCAATTGCACCGCCAGCATCAAGAGTCTGCGGTGAAAACTGCAATAGCAGCGTCTGATACAGGGCGTAAGGCAGAACGCAGAACTCATCCGACACCACGCGCACACCTGTAATAGTTGCTAAGAATTTATGAACAGATGCTTGCGCATCTTACAGCTTTAAAATGAGTCTGATATACATGCGAGCATGTAATCAGGCTCATTTTTAGCTGCAAAGGTTCATAAATTCCATATAGATTGTGCAGGTGAGCTTCTGGTGTCTGGATTCAGACAGGCTGCGTTCTGCCTTATGTATCATTCACTGTTATTGCGTTTCACTTCGCAGCCTCTTGAAAGGCTGCGGGGCAATTGGCTGCAGCACGATATGATGACTACATATTGAATTTGTGTGTGTTCAAAGGTATGTATGGAAGGGCTATAAAAACTGGAACGATAAATACGGGGAGGTTAAAAGCAATTGGTGGAGTGGTGGTTTTGCAGTTAATTTGCTGTCAGCATTAAGGGCCTGAGATGAAAGCTACAATAGCAGTGTCCGATACAGGGCGTAAGGCAGAACGCAGAACTCATCCGACACCACGCGCACACCTGTAATAGTTGCTAAGAATTTATGAACAGATGCTTGCGCATCTTACAGCTTTAAAATGAGTCTGATATACATGCGAGCATGTAATCAGGCTCATTTTTAGCTGCAAAGGTTCATAAATTCCATATAGATTGTGCAGGTGAGCTTCTGGTGTCTGGATTCAGACAGGCTGCGTTCTGCCTTATGTATCATTCACTGTTATTGCGTTTCACTTCGCAGCCTCTTGAAAGGCTGGTGGGGCAATTGGCTGCAGCACGATATGATGACTGCATAATGAATAAAATATAATTTAAATAAAGGTTTGCAATATATATATATATAGTAAAATTAAATTGAACAAATGGACATGCACCTCAATAAGAATGAAAGGGATGGTGTTATGAAGAAACGAATAGTTCTTATTATGTTTTCTGCAATCCTTTTGGGTCTGATTATATGTGATGGTATAATGTATAGACCTAAGGTTGTAGCAGCCAGCACGGAAGATGCGATAGATGACCCTATTAGCAGTTGGAATAGCAATCATACTATTTTTACAACCTACAGGGGCGTTGCAATTACTCAGGATGAATATGATTATCTGGCAGAAAGATTTGATGTTATGACATTCAGCAGTTTTACTCAGTCTATGATTGATGTTAATCTGGGTAAGACGGAATATACAGGAACTGGTCCTATGTATATTATGGGTGGCACTGAATAAATGCGTTCAGATACTCAGACACTATTTAAGGCGGGCAGACAGCAGTTTGTCCGCCTTCTGCTTTAGCAGTCTTATATTGTGAAAAGCTTTTTTTAGATTAGAAAACATATTTTCAAATTATTTGTCAATAATTATTCTAGTTGATAATAATTTTAAAAACGAATATAATAGAATTGTAAGGAAAGTAAGGAATGCATTACATTTGGAAGCAATTTGGTAAATAGTCAAGAAGTATTTTGATTTGTTTTTCGTACAGAA